>JAFASC010000020.1 GCA_019244955.1 Methylobacteriaceae bacterium
ATTTCCGCCGACCTCGCGACGCTGCGCGAGGACTTCGCCAAGCTGAGTTCGTCGGTCGCCGAACTGGTCAAGCTGCAGGCCGCTCAGGCCGGCGCGGCAATGCTCGGCGTCGTCGGAGACGCGCGGGAACGGCTCGCCAGTACCACCGCCGACGCCCGTGATAAGCTCGCCGGCCGCGCCGCCGATGCGCAGGAGCGCATCATGGACAAAGCCGCCGACGCGCAGGACCGGTTCATGGCGGCAACCGCGGATCTCGAAGCGACGATCGAGCGCAATCCGCTGATTGCCGTTTTGATCGCTTTGTTCATCGGCCTATTGATAGGGACGCTCAGCCGATCGCGCAAATGAAAGCGTTTCTTGAACGGCTGATTCGCGAGGCCATCGCTCCCATCAAGCGCGCGATCGCGCGGATCGTTCAAAGCGCGGTTCTTCTGACGATCGCAGGAATATGCCTCACCATCATGTGGGGCTTTCTCACCGCTTCTTTGTTCATCTTTCTCGAAGACCGCTTCGGCGGCACGATCGCGGCGCTCGTCGTCGCCGGCGTTTATCTGGTCTTTGCGATCATCTGCTTTATGGCGCTAAAGATCATGCAGCGCTCCGCCGCCAAAGCCGAAGCGCGGCAAGCGACGTTCGCAGCAGCGACAAGCGACGTGGTTTCGGAGGAGATGCAACGTGCGGCGGAACCTTGGATGCAAATCCTGGAAACCGCCGGCCTTTATCGCGAGCGCGCCGCCCTGCTCGTCGGCGGGGAAGCGCTACGCAAGATGAAGCCGATGCAGCTCGTCGGGGTGGCTATCCTCGGCGGCTTTGTCTTCGGTCGCGTGATCACCGGCGGACGCCGGCGCGACGACAAACCGAAGTAGAAGTCCTGCTTTTCACCAAAACCGGGTGCAATGCGCCTTAAGCGCTCGCCGCTTCCTTCGGATGCGACCTGCGATCGAAGAATAGCGCCTGGCTGATGACAGCCTTGAGACTGTCGACGCCAAATGGCTTTGTGATCAGGAAGGCGGGCTCGGGCGGCGCGCCGGTGAGGAAGCGCTCCGGATATGCGGTGATGAAGATCACCGGGACGGAGAAACTTTCGAGAATCTGGTTCACCGCATCGAGGCCGGAACTGCCGTCGGCAAGTTGGATGTCGGCGAGGATGAGCCCCGGCCGATGTTTGCCCACTTCGGCGACCGCTTCCTTGTGAGTGCGCGCGACGCCGATCACCTTATGTCCCAATTCTTCCACAAGCGTTTGCAGATCGAGTGCGATAAACGGCTCATCCTCGATGATCAGCACTTCGGTGCGAATCTGATTGGCGATCTCTTTGCCTGCCGCGTCGATCAGTGCGGCCGCTTCTTCGTTTGAAACATCAAGCGTTTGAGCGACCTGCGACGTGTCGAAGCCTTCGAGCGCGCTCAACAGAAATGCGATACGTGGTCGCAATGAGATCGCTTCGAGATTGCGTCGCGCGCCGCTCTCGTCGGCGGAGAATCCCGATTGATCAACATGTGAGTTGACCGGCATCGATCCCCACACTTTGAGGAAAAGCTTGTAAAGCGCGGTCTTAGTGTCTACTCCTGGCGCGAAGCGTGACGGGTCGGCGACGATTGCTTCCAGTGTGGCGAGCACATAAGCATCTCCCCCGCTCTGGTTCCCCGTCAGCGCACGCGAAAACCGGCGCAGATATGGGATGTGAGCGGAGATAGCTTGCGAGATCGACATGAAGTGTCCCTAGTTATGTTCGGAGCTACCGCCAAGCTTCGGCACATAATTCACAAAAGCTGAAAAGGTTCCATCAAAAAATGGAACTGGCTCAGCCTGGAGGAGTTCCTAGCCTACTGCCTTGGCATATAGTACGGCGAGGCTTGGAGGAAGAGGGGCCGCCATTCGAGGCCGGCCTGGAGAGGGGCTGATGGATAGTAATGGGCGATTAAAGGACAGAGTAGCGTTGAAGTTCGCACCAGCCGATACCAAATCCTCAGAGAGGGGCGATGAGCAATATCGACAAAGCGGCTTGAGCTCGGGATCGCAAGGCGCCGGGACAAAACGCCACGGGAAAATTGCCGCGTCAGGCAAGGGGCGCGGTGGATCGCAGGCAGACCTTGGAGAGCAAATCGCGCGTCCCCTGCGCGATCTGTACGACGACATGCTGAACAAGCCAGTGCCCGACCGCTTTCTCGACCTGCTCAGCCAACTCGAGGCGTCTGCAAATTCGCCTCTGAAGGATTGATCTTGAGCGAAGGTCCCCCCGCGGCCGCCAGCGCTAAAATGAAGGCGGACCTGATCGCGGTTATCCCGAACCTGCGTGCGTTCGCCGTCTCCCTTTGCGGCAATCCCGATCGTGCCGACGATCTCGTTCAAGAGACGCTCGTCAAAGCGTGGAGCAATCTCGCATCGTTCGCCGAAGGGACGAACCTTCCAGCCTGGCTCTTCACGATCCTGCGCAACATATATTATTCCGA
>JAFASC010000058.1 GCA_019244955.1 Methylobacteriaceae bacterium
AGATTTCCACGCACCTCGTGACTGAGCTTGTCGGCCCGCGCCATGGCGGTCACCTGGGTCTGCGCAGCAGCCTCGAGACCAGGATCCACCGCAACAGGCGGAAGTCCATGATTGCTCCGATAGAGCGAAATCATCTCGCGTGCGGCACCGGCATCGACGCGGGCATCGTAGGAAGCGAGATCCTTATAGAATGACGGCTCGCCCGGCAGCGGCCGCGGGGCTTCGGCGCAACCGGCGAGAACGAAGATCGCTCCGGTGAGAAGACATACAGACGCGTGCTTTAGCATGTTTGAACTTGTCGCTGATGTTTGTTGACGGAGGGTGAAGGTCAGCTCTTGCCGCCGGCGCGGCGTGGTGACTCGGGCTTTTGAGCCGAAAGCAGGGTTTCCAATCGGTCGAGATCGGCGAGTTCGACGATGGTCGGCGCCGCCGGCGCGCCGAGGCTGAGATTTGCCGCTTTGAAGCGGCGGTGTATCTCGAACAGCAATTCGCTCTTGACCCGTTGCGACGTCTCGACGTCGTCAACGTAAGCCAAAAGATCGTATTTGTAGGCGGCCGCTTCGAGCGTCGTCAGCAGCACTTGCGGCGCCGGAATCGAGAGAATAAGATCGTGCGCCTTCGCCGCGCCGATCAAAAGCTCGCGGACCTTTTCGGGATCAGCGCCGGATTGCACCGACAGCGAAATTTTCAAGCGGCCAACGCGATCGGTCCGCACCCAGTTCTTAACTACCCCGGTGACGAGGTTTGAATTCGGCACGATCATCATCGCGCGATCGAATGTCTCGATTTCGGTGGAACGCACGTTGATGCGGCGAACGAATCCCTGCTCGTCCCCCACAACGATCCAGTCGCCGACGCGGATCGCCCGTTCCCAAAGCAGAATCAGGCCGGAAACGAAGTTGTTGACGATCGATTGCAAGCCGAAGCCGATACCGACTGACAGGGCGCCGGCGACGATGGCAAGCTTCTCGAAGCTGAGGCCGAGATAGCCGAGCGCCAGTGCCACGGCGGTGATGAAACCGACATAGCCGAGGCTCGTCTTGATCGAGTTGCGTAGACCCGTATCGAGACTCGTATGCGGCAAATATCGCGTCTCGAGCCAATATTGAATGCCGCGCGTCGCGCCATAGACCAGCGCGAACAGAACAAACGCGAAGACGAGGCTCGACAATGAGATCGTTACACCGCCCACCGCGATGCCGAAGAATGCCGCGCGGATAGTGCTTGCGAGATCGTCGGACTGCACCCCCCATGGCGCGAGTACCAGCAGCGCGGCGACACAGAAAAGCGCCAGGTGCAGGCCGCCGGAGAGAAGGATGCCAATCTGCTCGAGAGCCTCGGGCCTGATGCCGACACTCGCGATGAGGGAGCGGCCGAGCGGCGCGGCCGGTTTGAAGCTGACCGCGGTGATTTCTTGGATTAGCGCGAGGACGAGGTAGAGAACCGAGCCGACGCAAGCGATCCACACGATCTGGTCGACGACAAAGGCCGCGAGCGCGATATAGCCGACCGCGACCGAGGCGAAGAGAATGAGGATCGCGCCCCAGGCGGCAAAGCGCAGAGGCGCATACCAGTCGCGCTGCCGCGAAACCCGCGGGCCGAGACACTCGTCGGAATCGTCGGGCTCGCTGATAATGCCATAAAGCGCGGTCGCCATTGCCACAGCGACGAAAAGCGCGCCAATTCCACGCGTAAACACCAATACCGGCAGCGTGGCGCCGGCGACGGCGCTCAGGGCTTCGAGAACTCGCGTCGCCGAAACGATGCAGGTCACCGTGATAGCCAAGCGCGAAATTCTTTCGGCAACGGAATCGCTTGCGTCGAGCAAGCGCCAATTCGGTCGCGACGGTTGCAGCAGAGCACGCGCCAATCCCGCCGCCAGCGCGATGCGCACGACGCCGACGATGATTGCGTGCACCAGCGGTTCGAGCCGGATTCCCAGAAGGTTGAAGCCATTGAACAGCGCGAAAAACAGCGTCACAGACGCGAGCGGCACGATCGCCACGATCGTGCCGACCCAGAGTCCCGCGCGCACTTTGCGAAAACGCGTCGGAGCGGCGATCGACGGCTCATGCGCAACGAGGCGGCGTGAAATGCTTGTCGCGGCAACATAGATCGCGACCAGCGCGAGAATCATCGCAGCGAAGGCGGCGCGCCACCAGCCTGTCAGGCGATAGGCTAGATTCGACCAGAACTCCCTCGCCAGCATCTCGACGCCGGCACCCTCGCGAGGCAGGTCTCGTGCGACGTCGCTCCAAAGGCCCGGGTTGAACAGGCTATTCGTGCGTTGGAACAACGCGCTGGTGAAAAGCTCGCGCCGCCGCGAGGCGATGTGATCGGCTGTCTGGTCGGCTTGTACGGCAATGAGGCGGGCGCGCTTGAGCGTCTCGTCGACCTCGGTGAGGCGTTTCTGCTGCTCGGCGCGCTCGCCCGTGACCTGCGGGCTTTCGGCAGGCGCATTGTCGGCAGGCTTCGGCCCGAGTTGGTCGAGCCGCGCCTTGATGCCGGCGAGAACCGGCGTCAGCTGCGCGACGACCTCGTTGGTGCTCGTCTCTATCGGATCGACCTCAGCCCGAAGCTCGGCAAGCTGCGTGTCGGATAAGCTGCGGTTCGCCAGCGCCTTATCGACCTGCTCAAGCGTGGCGCGCGCCTGATCGACCCGCTGCGCCGGCGTGAGCTGCGGGACTGGGGGCGGGGCGGCGTCCGTCTGCGCCAGCGCGCCGAGGCAGAATAGGCATATGGCGAGGATCGGAAGAACCCGAACCGCAAGCCGCGGCGGAAATCGCATGCGTAAGAACGCTCCGAGCAAAGGGGGCGGAGGCCGAAACAGGCGGCCCAAACAAGCGTGAACGGCTAGCGCCACGGCAACCTGCCGCTGAAATCCGGTTTTGTTTTGGCGCTCCCTACACTTAGCCCGGCGGATAGGCATGGACGACGCCGCGCCAGTCTTCGATCCCGAGCTTGTCTGCCGCGCCCGGCCAGACCCGGTTCGGCCCGACCGGCGTCTTGCCGAAGCCGCCAGGAATGTCGAGTACGTAGGCGGGCTGACAGAGACCCGAGAGGCGGCCGAGAAGCGCGCCGACGAGCCTCCGGCCCTCCTCGATCGACAGGCGGAAATGCGCCGTTCCCGGCGCGAGATCGGGATGGTGAAGGTAATACGGCTTGATCCGCGTCTCCACGAAAGCCCGCATGAGCTGGGCGAGGGTCTCCACATCGTCATTGACGCCGCGCAGCAGCACCGTCTGGCTGAGCATCGGGATGCCGGCATTGATCAGCTGCGCGCAGGCGGCGCGTGCCGCGACCGTCAACTCGCGCGCGTGGTTGGCATGAAGCGCGACGTAGACTGTCTTGCCGCTCGCCTGAAGGGCTTCGACCAGCGCGGCGTCGATCTGCTCCGGTGCGGCCACCGGCATGCGGGTATGCACGCGCAGGATTTTCACATGCGGAATGCCGGCGAGGCGGCGCGTCACCGCTTCGAGGCGGCGTGGCGACAGCGCCAGGGGATCGCCGCCGGTAAGGATCACTTCCCAAATGTCGGGCCGCGCCTTGATGTAGGCGAGCGCGCGATCCAAGGCCGCGGGCGAGAGCGCGCCCTCGCCCTGTCCGACCGTCTCGCGGCGAAAGCAGAACCGACAATAAACCGGGCAGACCGCCAGCAGCTTCAAGAGGACGCGGTCGGGATAACGGTGGACGATGCCCGCGACCGGGCTATGGGCGTCGTCGCCGATCGGATCGGTGAGTTCTTCCGGCGCGTGCGCGAGCTCGCGCCGGTCGGGCACGAATTGGCGAGCGATCGGGTCGGCTGGGTCGCTGGAATCGATCAGGCCGGCAAGCGCCGGCGGCAGCGCCAACGC
>JAFASC010000063.1 GCA_019244955.1 Methylobacteriaceae bacterium
CAGCAACGCGACGGACAAGCGCCGGCATGAAGCCGTTCCGCGACAGCCTCCCGAGACGCGGGTTAGGTCGACCCACGCCGCAGGCGCCGCTCCCCGCCCGCACTTCGGAACCACTTCCGGAAGCGCCCTCGTGTGGGCGGGGATGGCAGGAGCTTACGAGCGCGCCAAGCACCGGGGATAAGTTTTAAAACATTAAATTTTTGCGGCAGCGGGGGCGGGGCTGTGGGGGGCCGCGCTTCACTTGAATTGTACCGCGATTGTGCGCACATTCGCGGCACAGTTCTGGGACAACGAGGTTGCGCCCATGCCGAAAAAGGCATCCATCAACGTTCGCATCGAACCCGCGCTAAAGGAACGGGCGGAGCACGTTTTTGCAGCTCTCGGCGTCAGCATGTCGGACGCGATCGGCATGTTCCTACGGCAGGTTGTTATGCGGCGTGGGATGCCATTCGATCTCGCCATTCCCAATGCCGACACCCTCGCCGCCTTTGAAGAGCTCGAGCGCGGCGGTGGCGAAGTCTCCCACGGCAGCACGCGCGAACTCTTTGACGAGCTCGCATAGCCCCTGCGATATCGGCGCGTATGAAGCCGGTCCGATATTCAGGGCAGTTCAAAAAGGATTTCAGGACGATCAAGAGCCGCGGCTATCGTCTTCACAAGCTCGAGGCGACAATCGATGCGCTTCGCAGGGGAGAGCAGCTCTCGCCTATTCAAGACAATCACCCGCTGAAAGGTCCGTGGCAGAGCTATTGGAGCTGCCATGTCCAGGGCGATTGGATTCTGCTTTACCGCGACAATGGGGATGAGATCGAGCTAGCGCGAACCGGCACCCATTCTGACCTGTTCGGCAGGTAAGAAGCGCGAGCGGCACTGCGAATGGGACTCAAAAGCAGGAGGCAAGATGCCAGCCTATTGGATCGCGCTGCACACGATTACCGACGCTGAAAAATTCGAGGAGTACCGGGTCAAGGTGGCGCCGATGATCGCGAGGCATGGCGGCCGCTACATCACGAAAATCGGCAGTCACAGAATCCTGGAGAGCGCGCGCCGCCCGCCGGACCGCGTCGTCATCATCGAATTCCCTGACATCGGCGCGCTGAATGCCTGGTATAATTCCGCGGAGTATCGGCCGCTCATTGCGCTGCGGCAATCCTCTGTCGACATGGACAAGGAGACGTTGATCACGCTCGAGGGCGCATGATTGGCTTATGCGCCGCTGGGCATCACCCGCCAATCACCCCCCGGCCGACAGCGCACACGCCGCATCGGGAGGGCCGAACGCGTCCTCCCCGGAAATGTGCGTCAATATCTTGAAATAGTCCCACGGGTATTTCGACTCTTCCGGACTCTTCACCTGCACGAGCATGAGATCGTGGACCATGAGACCGTCTTTGCGCAATTTGCCATTCCTGGAAAAGAAATCCTCGATCGGCTTTTCGCGCATCTTCGCGGTGACTTTAAGCGGCTCGTCGGTTCCGGCGTCGCGGACGGCTTGAAGATAATTCATGACCGATGAATACACGCCGGCCTGCCACATCGTCGGCATCCTGTTCATCTTGGCGAAATAGCGCTTCGACCATTCGCGCGTCTTCTCGTCCATGTCCCAGTAGAACGATGTCGTCAAAAGCAGCCCCTGGGCAACCGGCAATCCGAGCGCGTGCACGTCGGTAATCAGGACCAAAAGACCTGCGAGTTGCTGGCCGCCCTTAAAAATCCCGAACTCGCCCGCAGTCTTGATGGCGGTCGTGTTGTTCGGCGGACCGCCGGCAATTCCGATGATCTTCGCCTTCGATGCTTGCGCCTGCAGCACGAAGGACGAGAGATCGGGCGTCGCAAAGGCGGGCTTGACCGAGCCGAGGACCCGTCCGCCGAGCCTGGTGATCACTGCGGTGGCGTCGCGCTCGAGCGAATGGCCGAACGCATAATCGTCGGTGATGAAGAACCAGGTATCGCCGCCGCGCTTGACCACCTCCTGCGCGGTGCCGACTGCGAGCGCGCGCGTGTCGAACACCCATTGCAGGGTGTAGGGCGAGCAGAACTTGCCGTGGAAATCGGCCGAGCCCGTCGCGTGCGTGATCATCAGCCGATGCTTCTCGTTGGCGACGGACTGCACGGCGAGGCCGACGGCCGAGACCGGCACGTGGACAATCAGATCGACCTGCTCGGTGTCGTACCAACGTCGCGCGATCGCGGTTCCGACGTCGGGTTTCAGCTGATGGTCTCCGACGATCACGCTCACGGGCTTGCCGAGGACTTTGCCGCCGAAATCGTCGACGGCCATCTGCGCCGCGGTGACCGAGCCCTGGCCGGTCGGGGTGGACGCCGGCCCGGTCATGTCGGTCAAGACGCCGATCTTGACGACGTCGTCGGAGATTTGCGCAGCGGCGTACGAGCCGCAGGCCAACAAAAATGCGAGCGAGGCCGCGGCTATCAGGCTGTTTCGGCGCATGCATCCCTCCTTGAAATTCGTGCGCTCTGTTTTGCTCCGGAGACTAGCTCTCTGCCGCCACGATGGCTGGAGCCTCGAGAAGCTCGCCGATGCAGAAATGCGCCATATGCGCGACAGCTTCGGCGCTATGGTAGTCGCCGAATTCGGCAGTGGCTTCCTTGCCGGCATACATGCGCGCGATTCCCGCGCCGCCGGGATGATGTGGTGCCCACTCGCTGATGTCGTAAACCTTTCCCGCGATGATGACCCAGCAATTGTCTCGCGTGTTGTGCAGGGCGACCTCTTCGCGCGTCACGCGGCCTCTGCGCTTTGGCGGAGCAGCCGGCGTCCAGAGTTTCGCGGCGATCGCGGCGTAATTCGCCTTGGCGGCGCGACGAAAATCCCAGGGTCCCAGTCGCTTTGCAGGCAATTCGATGCCGATCTTGCGGGCGTCGTACGCGTAGATCCAGGAATCGTCCTCGCCGCCGCGCTTGTCGTGCGCGAAGGCCGGGCTCACTCGCTCGTCTAGTTTTTCGAGGAGCGCCTTCTGCTCGGCGGTATCCTTGGCGCGCAAGTGATCGAAGGCGAATTTCGAGCCGAGTTGGAATCGCGTCGCGCGATAATGCCGCACGCGTTCGTAATGCAACAGCGCTGTCGCCACATCGCGCTTGTGCAGGGCGAAGGCACTGGCAAGCGCGGCGGCGTCCTCGAAGGACTGCGCGGCGCCTTGTCCAAATGTCGGCAGCATCGGGTGCGCCGCGTCGCCGAGCAGACAGATACGGCCTTGCACCCAGGTGTCGAGCGCGTCGCGATCGTAGAGGCCCCATTTCGTCGGACGCACGACCGCGCCCGCCAGAGCGAGCAGGTCGTCTCTACTTGGGTGGCCCGTGAATGCCTCGCCGACCTCGCGAAGGATCTCCTCTCGAGCGACCGGAAACCAGTCACCCTCTTCCTTCTCGAAGGCGGCGGAGTCGGGCTCATAGCGCGCGATCCAGACGTTCAACAACTCGCCGCCGCGGACCCAGTAGGTTGTCGCGCCGCTCCTGTCGTTGCGATGGCGGTCCATGCTGAAGGAGTCGATGGGATTGTGATCGAGCGGCCTGCCGTCGGCCTTGCGCAGCGCGGCGACCGCCGCCCGCGGGATCAGTCCACGAAAGCAGGTCACCTCCGTCCAGCGCTTCGGACGCGGGTTCGGCCACGCCAGCTGCAACGTCGCGGAGTTGATGCCGTCGGCGCCGACGAGAACCTCGCCGCTGGCGCTTCGGCCATCCGAAAAGGTCGCGGTCACCTCGCTATCCGTCTGACGCAACTCTGTCAGTCTGGAGCCCATGTGCACCGTGATCGGGCAGGGCGCGCCGCTGTCAGGCGCAAACTCAAACACGCGCTTATAGAGGCACATCAACAGGTCGAGCCTGTGCATGTGGTGAAACCCGGCGCCGTCGCCCGCGGCGGTGACATGATCGAACGGCCGCTTTGTCACCGTTCCATCGGCGTTGAACTGCCGCGTCGATTCCAGAATTGCCGCGCGGCCGCCGTCGATCGCCCCGTCGGGGCCCTTGGGATCGCCGCCATCGAGGTCGACCCCGAGCCAGCGACATATCCGCGCCCCGTTCGGCGGCACGTTCAATCCGGCGCCGGCGGTGCTCGGCACCTTGGTTTGCTCGTAGATATCAACGGATGCGAAGACGCCGGACTGTCGCAGCGCCAATGCCGTCATCAGCCCACCCATTCCGGCACCGACGATCACAGCCCGCATGCCTGTCCTCCCTCCGAAGTCAGCGAACGCACCGGTTTCCCGCTCCGCGGCAGGAAGAGAGACGTCGCTTGGACAGAGGCGCGAGACTAACCGCGGGAGGAGCGGCAAGGAAGCACCTTGGCAAGGGCAC
>JAFASC010000163.1 GCA_019244955.1 Methylobacteriaceae bacterium
GGAATGGCGCGAGAAGGCCGCCGGCACGCTTGCCGGCGCAATCGATTCCTTCTTTGCGCAGCGCAATATCGGCACTGCCACCGTTTCGCCCGATGCACTCGTCAAGGTCGGTTTGCCGGTCGATGCGGCGGCGGCCCAACGTTGAAAATCGCCTACGGCGCCGGAGCTGTAGGCGCCCTTAATTCAACACAAAAGAACCCCACCACTCTCCGGCAAGATGGGGTCGCTGGTGATGCGGCGCGCACGGTACCGGCCGGGGCCGACTAGGCGACTGCGAGCTTCCGTGCAGCCGCATCGGTTCCCTAAGGGAAAGGTTCTTGGCGAATGCGGCTGATTGCCCGCTTTTTTGGCTTCGTATTTGCTACAGGCGCGATCGTCTTCGTGATCGGCGCCTGCGCGGCCGCGTTCTTCGTCTACAAATACCAGCAGGATCTGCCGGACTACACCCAGCTCAAGAACTACGAGCCGCCGGTGATGACGCGCGTCCACGCGAGCGACGGCTCGATCCTGGCTGAATATGCTCGCGAGCGGCGGCTGTATCTGCCGGGCGCGGCCATTCCGGCGCTGGTGAAACAAGCCTTCATTTCCGCCGAGGACAAGAACTTCTACACCCACAGCGGTGTCGATCCCGAAGGGATTGTGCGTGCTGCGCTGGTCCTGGTGCAAGGTTCGAAGCACGTTCAGGGCGCTTCGACCATTACCCAGCAGGTAGCCAAGAACTTCTTCCTCGGCAACGAGCGCACGTTCGAGCGCAAAATCCGCGAGGCGCTTCTCACGTTCCGGATCGAAGCAACCTATTCGAAGGAGAAGATCCTCGAACTTTACTTGAACGAAATCTATCTCGGCCTCGGCAATTATGGCGTCGCCGCAGCGGCGCTGAACTATTACGGCAAGTCGGTGCATGAGCTGACGATCGCCGAGGCGGCTTACCTCGCCGCGTTGCCGAAAGCGCCGAGCAATTATCATCCCTTCCAGAAGCGCGAGCGCGCGCTCGAGCGCCGCAATTACGTCATCGATCGCATGGTCGAGAACAATTACATCTCGCGCGCCGACGGCGAGAAGGCGAAGAGCGAACCGCTCGGCGTCAATCCGCGCGTGCTCTCGCCGAACACATACGTGGCGGGATATTTCGCTGAAGAGGTGCGCCGCGAACTTGGCGACAAGTATGGCGACAAGAAGCTGTACGAAGGTGGGCTTTCCGTCCGCACGACCCTCGATCCGAAGATGCAGGTGATGGCGCGCAAAGCGCTGGTCGACGGACTCGTGCGCTTCGATGAGGCGCATGGCTTCCGCGGCGCGATGCGGCACATCGACATTGCGACCGACTGGGGCCTGCCGCTCGCCGATGTGCCAAATCTCGGCGACGTGAAGCCGTGGCGTCTTGCGGTCGTGCTCGATGCGAACGACGGCTCCGCGCGCGTCGGTCTGCAGCCGGGCCGCGAGAAATCCGGCGATGTCAGCCGCGAACGCGAGACCGCGCTGCTGACGCAGGACGGCATCAAGTGGACGCGGCGCTCGATGCGCACCCTCTTCGTGCCCGGCGACGTCGTCTATGTGGAGCCGATGAACGACAAGCCGGGGCAGGTGCGGCTGCGCCAAATCCCCGACATTTCCGGTGCGATCGTCGTCATGGATCCCTATACGGGCCGGGTCTTTGCGATGGTTGGCGGCTTCTCCTTCGACCAGTCGGAATTCAACCGCGCCACGCAGGCCCTGCGCCAGCCGGGCTCCGCGTTCAAACCGTTCGTGTATGCGACGGCGCTCGACAATGGCTACACGCCGTCATCGATTCTGCTCGACGAGGCGATCGAGATCGACCAGGGCAATGGCGAAATCTGGCGGCCGGAAAATTTCGAGCATGGCGGCACCGGACCGCATACGCTGCGCTACGGCATCGAGCACTCGAAGAACCTGATGACGGTGCGCCTCGCCAAAGACGTCGGCATGCCGCTCATTGCCGAGTATGCCAAGCGCTTCGGCATCTATGACGACATGCCGCCGTTCCTGTCGATGTCGCTCGGCGCCGGCGAGACGACGGTGCTCAAGATGGTCACCGGCTATTCCATGTTTGCGAACGGCGGGCGGCGCATCAAGGCAACCCTGATCGATCGCATCCAGGACCGCTGGGGTC
>JAFASC010000196.1 GCA_019244955.1 Methylobacteriaceae bacterium
CCGTCGAGACGGATCGCGCCGCTTTCGCCGGCATGGCCGAGATCGCCGCCATCGTCCCGAATGCGCAGAAGACCGTTGCCGGGACGTGGGGCGGCGATGCTGCTTCCGCAGAGGATTCCGGCATCGCAGGCCGGACGCGCGGCTTCGTCGCGATCCAGAACGGCTGCGATCATCGCTGCACCTTCTGCATCATCCCGTTCGGCCGCGGCGGGTCGCGATCGGTGCCGCCGAAGCAGGTGGTGGCGCAGGTCCGGGCACTGGTCGCCTCCGGTCATCGCGACATTGTGCTCACCGGCGTCGATCTCACCTCTTGGGGCGCCGATCTGCCGGGACGACCGCGACTCGGGCATCTGGTCATGCACATACTCATGGACGTGCCGGACCTTCCGCGCCTGCGTCTGTCGTCGCTCGATGTCGCCGAAATCGATCCCGCCCTCGTCGAGGCGCTCGCGTGCGAGAAGCGGCTGATGCCGCACGTGCATCTGTCGCTTCAGGCCGGCAACGACCTCATCCTGAAGCGGATGAAGCGGCGCCATTCCCGCGCCGATGCGATCCGGGTCTGCCGCGAGCTGCGCTCGCTTCGCGCCAACCTGGTCTTTGGCGCCGACCTCATCGCCGGCTTCCCGACCGAGACCGAGGCCATGTTCGAGGATTCGCTCAGACTCATCGAGGAATGCGGTCTCACGCACGTCCACGCCTTCCCATATTCGCCCCGGCCTGGAACGCCGGCCGCGCGCATGCCGCAGGTCGCGCCGGCGGTAGCGCGCACGAGGGCCGGGCGGCTGAAGGAGGCGGGTGCCGCTGCCTTTGCCCGGCATCTGCAGGCGCAGCTCGGCCGGCGCATCGGCGTTCTCGCCGAGCGCGGAGGCCGGGGCCGCGCCGAGGATTTCACCCCCGTCCAGACGCCAGGGGGCGAACCAGGCGCGCTGATTGCAGGCGAGGTGATCGGCCATGACGGAGACGCATTGCTGCTGCGCCCATCCGGCTAAGCCGGCTTGAATTGTTGTTGCAGCGCAACATATTGGGTCAGGAGGAACGCCGGCAGGGAGACAGCATTCCGCCGAATGGCAGGAGAGCCCCCAATGAGCGTCCAGGCGATCCGCACTGGGTACATCAGAAAGCTTTGGCCGAGCGACGAGCCGGCCTTCCGCGACCACCTTCTTCGTCTCGACCCGGAAAGTCGGCACGATCGCTTTGCCATGGGCGTGTCGGACGATTTCATCCGCAATTACGCCGAGCGCTGCTTCAAGCTCCAAGGCTCGATCTTCGGCTATTTCGTCGAGGGCGAGCTACGCGGCGCCGGTGAGCTCAGAATGATCGGCGACGATCATCGCGTTGCCGAGGCTGCATTCAGCGTCGAGCACGATTGGCGCCGCCGCGGCGTCGGCAAGGAGCTGATGTCGCGCATCGTGCGCGCCGCGCGTAATGCTCGCGTCGAGACGCTTTACATGTCCTGTCTCGCCACAAATCGCGCCATGCAGAATCTCGCCAAGCACTTCCAAGCCGAGCTGCACTTCGAGACCGACGAGGTGACGGGCAAGCTTGTCGCGCGCCGCTCGCCAACCCCCGCGACGCAGTGGAAGGAGATGGTCGACGATGCGACGAGCTTTGCCACCGCGATGGTCGATCTGCAGCGTCGCACCTGGCTGCCGCGATTAGGCCGGTAAATACCTGGCCGCTAAGCGGCGTCTTCTCCCGCTTCCGCATCGATCGCGGCGTCGTTGAGCCCGTATTCCTTCATCTTGCGATAAAGCGTCGAGCGGCCGATGCCGAGACGGCGCGCCATCTCGGACATTTGCCCGCGATAATGCGAAAGGGCGAAGCGGATGGTTTCGGCTTCGAGCACTTCGAGCCGCCGCACGTCGCCGCTCTCGTCGAGCAGGCGCAGCACGTTGGGATCGCGGATTTCGACACGGACGATTTCGCGCGGCGGCGCCGACGACATGGGCGCAGGCGCGGGCAGCGGCGGCACCCGCACGTCGAAACCGTCGACCTGCGCCGCGATCTGCGGGAATTCCGCGACTGTCAGTTCGTCGCCGTCGCAGAGCACGATGGCGCGGAAGATCGCGTTCTCCAGCTGCCGAACATTGCCCGGCCAATCGTATGATGAGAGCAGGCTCAGCGCCTCGGCGCTGATGCCGCGAATGCGCTTGCCCTCTTCCGCGGCGAAGCGCGCGCAAAAACGGCGTGCGAGATCGCCGATATCGCCGCGCCGCGCCCGCAGCGACGGCATCGTGATCGGGAACACGTTGAGCCGGTAGTACAAGTCCTCGCGGAATCGACCTTGGCGAACGAGCTCGATCAGGTTCTGGTTCGTCGCCGAGATGAGCCGGATGTCGACGCGCACCGCGCGTTTGGCACCGATCGGATCGATCTCGCCTTCCTGCAGCGCGCGCAAAAGCTTCACTTGCGTCTCGAGCGGCAATTCGCCGATCTCGTCCAGGAACAGCGTGCCGCCATTCGCTTCCAGGAATTTGCCTGTGTGCTTTTCGGTCGCGCCGGTGAACGCGCCCTTCTCGTGGCCGAAGAGGATCGATTCGACGAGATTCTCCGGCAGCGCACCGCAATTCACTGTGACGAAAGACTTGCCACGGCGATCCGACGCGCCCTGGATGGCGCGGGCAACAAGCTCCTTGCCCACCCCGGACTCGCCTTCGATGAGAACCGGAATGGTCGAGCGCGCGGCGCGCTCGCCGAGCCGGATGATGCGTGCCATTTCCTCGCTTTTGGAGACGAGGTCCTTGAAGCCGAGCGTGCCTGAATTGCGCCGGTTGATGCGGCGGATTTCTTCTTCGAGCGCGTCGGCACGCAATGCGTTCTTGATCGAGACTTGCAGGCGCTCGGCGCCGACCGGCTTCACCACGAAATCGTGCGCGCCGGCGCGCATCGCCGAGATCACCGCCTCGATCGAACCATGCGCCGTCTGCACGATGACGGGCACGCCAATCTTGCGCTCGCGCATGCGGCCGAGAACGCCCATGCCGTCGAGATCGGGCATGACGAGGTCGAGGATGAGCAGATCGATCGAGCTCTGGCCCGCGGCTTCGAGCCGGGCCAACGCCGCTTCGCCGCTGTCGACCACTTCCGCCGTGTAGCCGAAGCGGCGCACAGTGGCTTCGAGGAGCCGCCGCTGAACCGGATCGTCGTCTGCGATGAGGATGGTCGAGATCATCAAGTTCCGGCGGGCGGCGCGCGGACCCCGCGCTTTGGATGTCCGCATGCTCGTTGATCAGGGTAAATGCGGTGTTAATGCCGGCTTCGGTTGATCCGGCCCGCTGAAGCGCCGATATTGGGGGATCCCTTCATTCCGAACGTCTCGGGACCCATGCACTCGACACGCCTGCTTTCGTCCTCCTCGCGGCTCTCCGCACAATCGGCGACCGCCGAGGTTTTGCCGCCCTCGGCGCCCGATCTTGGCACTCTGCCCGAATGGAATCTCGCCGATCTTTATCCCTCCATGGACTCGGAACTCTATGCCGCCGATCTGGCGCGCGCGGACAGCGAGTGCAAAGCCTTTGCCGAGCAATATCGCGGCAAGCTCGAGGAGATCGCGCGCTCGCCGGACGCCGGCACTGCGCTCGCTGTCGCGGTGCGTCGCTACGAGGCAATCGAGGATTTGCTCGGGCGCATCATGTCGTATGCGGGCCTCGTCTATTCCGGCGACACGTCCGATCCGATCCGCGCCAAATTCTATGGCGACGCGCAAGATAAAATTACCACAGCGTCCACGGACCTTCTGTTCTTCCAGCTCGAGCTCAATCGCATCGACAGCGCCCTTCTCGATACGGCGATGCAGGACAGCCCGCTCGCCCATTGGCGGCCCTGGCTCGAAGATATCCGCAAGGAAAAACCCTACCAGCTCGACGACAAGCTCGAACAGCTCTTCCACGAGAAATCCGTCACCGGGCACGGCGCCTGGAACCGGCTGTTCGACGAGACGATCGCGTCGCTGCGCTTCAATGTCGATGGCAAGGAGCTGACGATAGAGCCGACGCTCACCTTGATGCAGGACCCCAACGAAGAGGTGCGGCACAAGGCATCCGATGCGATCGCGGCGACGCTCAGAGCAAACTTACGCACGTTTGGCCTCATCACCAACGTGCTCGCCAAGGACAAGGAGATTTCCGACCGCTGGCGCGGATTTAAGGACGTGGCCGATTCACGTCATCTCGCCAATCGCGTCGAGCGCGAGGTCGTCGACGCGCTGGTGAAAGCGGTCGAGGACGCGCATCCCCGTTTGTCGCACCGCTATTATGCGCTGAAAGCCAAATGGTTCGGCAAGGACAAGCTCAATCATTGGGACCGTAACGCGCCGCTGCCGTCTGTGCCCGCGCAAACGTATCCGTGGGAGGAAGCGCGCACGACTGTGCTCGACGCCTATCGTGGCTTCTCGCCGCGAATGGCAGGTATTGCGTCGCGCTTCTTCGATGAGCGATGGATCGACGCGCCGGTACGTCCCGGCAAGGCGCCGGGCGCCTTCGCGCATCCGACCGTACCGTCCGCGCACCCTTACGTGCTCTTAAACTACCAAGGTAAGCCGCGCGACGTGATGACGCTCGCCCATGAGCTCGGGCATGGCGTGCATCAGGTGCTCGCGGCGCCGAACGGCGCACTGATGGCGCCGACGCCGCTGACGCTCGCCGAAACGGCGTCGGTCTTCGGCGAGATGCTGACCTTCCGCGCCCTGCTCGACAAGACCAAGGACAAAGCCCGCCGCCGCGCGATGCTGGCGGCGAAAGTGGAGGACATGCTGAACACGGTCGTGCGCCAGATCGCGTTCTATTCGTTCGAGCGCAAGCTGCATACGCGCCGCGCCGAGGGCGAGCTGACGCCGGAAGACATCAGCGGGATCTGGATGAGCGTGCAGGCCGACAGTCTCGGGCCCGCGATCCGGCTCGGTCCCGGCTATGAGACCTTCTGGGCCTACATCCCGCATTTTGTCCATTCGCCGTTTTACGTCTACGCCTATGCCTTCGGCGATTGCCTGGTGAATTCGCTCTACGGCGTGTACCGGAAAGCCTCGGAGGGATTTGCCGAGCGCTATCTGGAGATGCTTTCCGCCGGCGGCACGAAGCATCATTCCGAATTGCTGGCGCCGTGCGGCCTCGATGCGCGCGATCCCGCATTTTGGCAGATCGGGCTTGGGATGATCGAGGGGCTGATCGCCGAGCTTGAGGCGATGGAGGAGGCGAGTTGAGGAGCGCGTGACCACGTTCATTGCGCTGCTGCGTGCCGTGAATGTCGGAGGAACCGGCAGGCTGCCGATGCACGACCTCAAGGCCATGTGCGAGGCCGCGGGGTTTCTCAACGTCCGCACGTATATCGCCAGGGGCAATGTGGTCTTTGAGACTCCGTTGTCGGAATTGAAGGTGAAAGCGGCCTTACAAAGGGCCTTGGCAGATTATGCGCGAAAGCCGATCGGCGTTCTCGTTCGCACCGCGGCCGAGATGGAGCAGGTTCTCACGAAAAATCCATTCGCTGAAGCAGCTCCGAACAGAACTGTGGCAATTTTCCTGAATGAGCCGCCGCCTCTTGACACTCTGAGCGGTGTGACAGGCAAGGCTGACGAGGAAATCGCCCTTGGCCGCCGCGAGATTTACGTCCGCTATCCCAATGGAATGGGTAACTCCAAGCTGAAGATAACGGCGGCGAGTTCGGGGACGGCTCGCAATATGAATACGATTGCCAAACTGGTCGAGTTGGCACGCAGGGTTTGAACGGGCTACGCGCCGGAGCAGTTGCGTGCGGACGCCCCTAAACCGCCGCCGCCTCCGGCTCCCAGCTCTCCGCGCTCGCGCCGGCAAGGGCGCGGACCCGCTCTTCGTCCTTGGCGAATTCCGCGGCGTCGCCCGAATAAACGACGCGTCCATCGTCGAGCACATAGGCGCGATCGGCGATCTCGACCGCGGCGCGCACATTCTGCTCGACGAGCAGCACCGAAATTCCCTGCTGGCGTGCCGCCGCGACGACGCGGAAGACTTCCTGCACGATCAACGGCGCCAATCCTTGCGAGGGCTCATCGAGCAGAAGCAGTTTTGGGTTCAAAAGTAGCGCGCGGGCGATCGCCAGCATTTCCTGCTCGCCGCCGGAGAGCTGCCGGCCTTTGTTTGCTTTTCGCTGCGCGAGGCGCGGAAAAAGCTCGTAGATGCGCCCGATGGTCCACGGACCCTTGCGGTCCATCGGCACTTTGAGATTCTCTTCCACACTGAGATTGGCAAAAATCCGCCGTCCTTCCGGCACATAACCGACGCCGAGCGCGGCGATGCGATAGGGCTGCCAATCTGTCGTCGCATGGCCGAAGATTCGAACCGCGCCTTCCCGCGCGTGGGTGAGGCCCATGACACTGCGCAGCGTCGTCGTCTTGCCGGCGCCGTTGCGGCCGAGCAGCGCGACGATCTCGCCTTCGCGCACCTCCAGGCTGACGCCATGCAGGATGTGGCTCTTGCTGTAGAACGTGTGAAGGCTCTCCGCCTCCAGTGCCATCTGGCTCATGCTGCGGCCTTCCCGAGATAAGCCGCTTGCACCGCCTCGTTCGCGCCGATCTCGCGCGGCGTGCCTTCGGCGAGCGGCTCGCCTTCCGCCAGAACCATGATGCGGTCGGCGAGGTGGAAGACGACGCGCATGTCGTGCTCGATCAGCACGATGGCGAGCTTCTCCTCGCGGTGCAGCTTTCGAATGAGCTGCGTGATGTCGTATGTCTCCTGATCACCCATGCCGGCAGTCGGCTCGTCGAGCAGCAACAGCCGCGGGTTCAAGGCGAGCGCCATCATGATTTCGGTCGCGCGTTGGTCGCCATGCGCAAGCTCGCCGACGAGCCGGTCGGCTTTGTCGGCAAGTCCGCCCATGTCCATGAGTTCGACGATACGGGCGCGGACTTCGCCGTCGGCATCGCGCGAGAGCCACGGATTGAGCCGGTTGCCGGCGGCGACCTCGACGGCGATGCGCAGGTTCTCACGCACGGGAAGTTCGGGGAAGACTTCGGTGATCTGGAAAGTCCGCGCCATGCCCCGCCATACGCGGCGAGCGGGTTTCAGCGCGGTGATGTCCTCGCCATTGAAGACGATGCGGCCGGAGGTCGGCGGAAAGAATCCGCTGATCAGATTGAAGAACGTCGTCTTGCCGGCGCCGTTCGGGCCGATGACGGCGCGCAGCTCGCCCGGTTCGACAACCATCGAGATGTTGTTGACGGCGACGAGACTGCCGAAGTGCTTCGAGACATTTTCGACGCGCAGGAGACTCATGCCGCGGCCCTCCGCCGGATAATGCCGAGCACACCGCGTGGGAAGAACAGCACGACGAGCACGAAGAACAGGCCGACGAACGACATCCAGTTCTGCGTCTGGCTGGAGAGATAGTCTTGCAGCACGACGAAGATCGCCGCGCCGAGCAGCGGTCCCCAGAACGAGCGCATGCCGCCGAGCACCGCCATGATCACGAAATCACCCGACTGGCTCCAATAAAGCGCGCGCGGATCGACGAAATTGTTGAGCAGCGCATAGAGCGCGCCGGCGAGGCTGACGAAACAGCACGAGATTACCCAGGAAATCCAGATGTGCTGATCGACAGGGATGCCGAGGAAGCGCGCGCGCCGCTCGTTCTCGCGGATCGCCAGCAGCGTACGGCCGAAAGGCGAACGCAAGAGCCAGGCCATGCAGCCGACCGCGACGGCGAAGAGCACGAGCACGAGGTAATAGAAGGCGACCGAATCGTGCAGGATGTCGATTTTGGCGAAGCCGAAATCGAGCGGCTGACGCGTCCATCCGATGAGGCCATCGTCGCCGCCGGTGACCGTATTCCAGCGGAACGCGATGAAGTAGAATGTCTGCCCGAAGGCGATCGTCACCATGGCGAAATAGACGCCGCGCAGGCGGATGATCATGGGACCGATGAGCGCCGCGGCGATCGTCCCGGCCAAGGTGCCGACGATGATGCTGAGGCTCGTACTCGGCACGAGATAGCGGATCGTCATGCCGGCGCCGTAGGCGCCAAGGCCGAAATAGGCGGCATGGCCGAAGGACAGAACGCCGGTATAGCCGAGCAGGAAGTTCAGCGACATCGCGGCGAGCCCAAGCACGACGACGCGGGCGCCGAGCTCGGTGTAGCCGCCGATCGCGGGCAACCAGAAGGGCATGCCCAGAAGCAGCAGCCAGACGATCGCTGTTGCGGCGCGCTTTTGCAGATCGTCGCCGGCCATCAGAAGCGGCCCTCCTCGCCCAAGAGACCGCGCGGACGCACCAGAAGCACGGCAGCCATCATCACGTACATCACCGCCTCAGTGGCAGAAGGGAAGAATACGGTGGTCACGCCGGAGGCGACGCCGATCAGCAATCCGCCGAGCAAAGTGCCGGGCAGGCTGCCGAGGCCGCCGACGATAATGGCGACAAAGCTCGGCATGATCAGCGACGCACCGATCGTCGGCTGCAATCCGAGCTGGCCGACGGCAAGCACGCCGGCGAGACCGGCGAGATAGACGCCGAGCCCGAAATTGAGATTGCGCAGGATGCGGACGTTGACGCCGAGGACGGAGACGGTCTCGAGATCGAGCGTGCCAGCGCGGATGCGAATCCCGAGCCGCGTGTAGCCGAGGATCACGAACAGGCCGATGACGGCAATCGCAACCATCAGCACCATGAACAGGCGATAGCCCGTGAGGAAGAAATAATCCGTGCTGAGCGGCGCCATCAGCCAGCCGGGCACCTGGAAGGGCAGGCTCTGCGCGCCCCACAAATAGCGCGTGCCATCTTCGAAGATGAAGGCGAGACCAAAGGTGAGCAGGAGGCTGTAGAGCGGATCACGGCCATAGACGCGGCGGATCAGCACGCGCTCGATAATGAGACCCAGAATCGCCGTGAGAAAAGGCGCGATGATCAGCGCGCCCCAGAAGCCGACATAAGGAATGAGCGTGAAGGC
>JAFASC010000220.1 GCA_019244955.1 Methylobacteriaceae bacterium
CGGCGACCTGTCCGATGCCGCTGGCTGCAACGCGCTCATGGACGCGTTCCCGCAGACCGACATCCTCGTCAACAATCTCGGCATCTACGAAGCCAAGCCCTTCTTCGAGATAACCGACGAAGACTGGGAGCGCTTCTTTCAGGTGAATGTCATGTCGGGCGTGCGTCTCACCCGCGGCTACATGAAAAGCATGCTCGAACGCAATTGGGGCCGCATCATCTTCCTATCGTCGGAATCGGGCGTGAATCTTCCTGACGACATGCTGCATTACGGCTTCACCAAAACCGCCGTCCTGGCGCTGTCGCGCGGCCTCGCGAAGCTCGCGCGCGGCACCGGCGTCACCGTCAACGCGGTGCTGCCCGGACCGACAATGTCGGCCGGTGTCGAGCGCATGCTGCAAGGCGCGGCGCAGAAGAGCGGCAAGACGATCGAGCAGGTCGGCGCGGAGTTCGTCAAAACCAAACGCGCGACGTCGATCATCCAGCGCGTCGCCTCGGCGGAAGAGGTGGCGAACATGGTGGTTTATGCCTGCTCGCCTCAAGCTTCCGCTACCACCGGCGCAGCTTTGCGCGTCGAAGGCGGTATCGTCGAAACGGTCGCCTGAGGCGGGGCTCGCAACGATTCAAATCCGAACGATTCAAATCTGGCAGGAGAGGTGTGGAACACGCCCCCGCGATATGCCATGCTTCGCCCTGGCGATCACAAGCCCCGGGAGGAAAACATGTTGGGTATGGTATCGCGCCGCGCGCTTTATGCGACTTGCGCGCTCGGCATCGCGGCGCTCGTTCAGCCGAGCGCGGTCAACGCCGAAGGCCAAGGACCGAGCGGGCTGAAATACTACAAATCGGATACCAAGGAATTCTGGGAACATCCGCCGCCGGACTGGTTCCTGGGCGACGAGACGCAAGAGCAAAAAGGCCTCGCGCCGAAGGACGGGCCGCCGACGGGAATCTCAGGCGCCGAGCTGCAGAACAACCTCAAAAACATCAAGCTCCCGCCGGGCTTTTCGATCAGCGTCTATGCCGAAGGAGTCCTCGCCGCGCGGCAGATGGCGTGGGGCGACAAAGGTACCCTCTTTGTCGGCTCGTTCGGTCTTGGCAACGTCTATGCGATCACCGATCAGAGCGGCAAGAAAACCGTCAAGACGATCCTCAAAGGCCTGAACATGCCGACGGGATTGGCTTATCACGACGGCGCCCTTTATGTGATCGCGGTCGACAAGCTCATCCGCTACGACAATCCGGAAGACAATCTGGACAAGATGCCGGAAGGCAAGGTCGTCTACGACGACATGCCGAGCTACGCCGCGCATGGCTGGAAATACATCGCCGTCGACAAGGAGGGCTGGTTTTTCATTCCGTTCGGCCCGCCGTTCAACATCGGCATTCCGCCGACCAGCGTGTCGCAGATCCGCCGCGTCAATCCCAAAAACGGATTGGCGGAAATCTGGGCGCTCGGCGTGCGCAACAGCGTCGGCGGCGACGTCGATCCACGCAGCGGGCGCTATTGGTTCACCGAGAACGCGCGCGACTGGATCAGCGACGATCTGCCGAGCGACAAGCTCAACATGATCTCGAAGATCGGCGAGCATTTTGGCTACCCCTATTGCCACCAGGGCGATCTGCCGGACGACAAGTTCGCCATGGGCCATAAGTGCAGCGAGTTCACACCGCCGGTGCTGAACCTCGGCGCGCACGTGGCGCCGCTCGGCATGAAGTTCTATACCGGCGATCAATTCCCCGCCGAGTACAAGAACAACATCTTCATCGCCGAGCACGGCTCGTGGAACCGGCACAATTATCAAGGCGCGCGCGTCATGCGCGTCATCGCCGACCCTGACGGCAAGAACGCCAAGCAGGAGGAGTTCGCATCCGGGTGGCTCAAAGGTCCGCAGGACTTTTATGGCCGGCCAGACGATATCATCGTGGCGAAAGACGGTTCGATCCTCGTCTCCGACGATTGGGCCGGCGCGATCTACCAGATCAGCTATAAGAAACAGTAGCGGCATGGCCGGGCTTGTCCCGGAGATCCGACACATGCACAAGACCGATGGCCGGGCGCAACCCGGCCATTATGTTCTCTGCTTCCAGTCCTGGGCTTTGCCGATGAATGCTGCCTGGCGTCTTCCTTGTTCCGTCGCCGCGGGCGCGCTTTGTTGCGGCCTCGGCACCGCGGCTTTGGCGCAAAATGACGATGCCAAAGCCAAGTTCGAGCCGTGCGTTGCGTGCCACAACGCCGACGGCATCTCGACGACGGAGAACATCCCCTCCCTCGCCGGGCAGACCGATCGCTATGTGCAATGGCAACTGGTTTATTTCCGCTCAGGCACGCGCAAAAGCGAGATCATGAATCCGATCGCGGAACCCTTGAGCAACGAGGACATTCGTGATCTCGGCACTTATGTTGCGAAACTGCCGGCGGCTGCACCGGTCGCGCCATCGCACGCCGACCTTGTCGAGAAGGGCCGCGCGCTGGCTGCGCAAAATCGCTGCAGCGCATGCCATGGCGAAAAACTTCAAGGCAACGGCGCCGCGGCAAGGCTGTCCGGCCAGCGCGAAGATTATCTTTTGAAGGCGCTGAAGGATTTCAAGGCCGGCAAGCGCGTCGGCGGCGGCATGGCGGCAATGGCCGACGTCGTTTATCCTCTATCGCCCGACGACCTGCCCGCGCTCGCGGCTTACGCGGCAAGCGCGCGCTAGAATCGGCATTAGTGCCCCCGCTCGCTGCATTTCTGCTGCTCTACGCAGCGATGTATGCGGCCTTCGGGCTCGCCTCCCCGTTCACGCCCGCGCTGTTGCACGAGCGCGGCCTCAACGTCACCTCGGTCGGACTGTTCCTCGGCGTCGGAACGGCAATTCGCGCGGTCAGCGCGCCGTTGGCCGGGCGGGTCGCCGACGGCTTCGCGGCGCTGCGGCCGACGTTATCGCTTTGCGCAGCGCTCGCCGGCCTTGCGACTCTGCTTCTGCTGCTACCGCGTGCGCCGCTGCTTATCCTCGGCATTCTCTTCGTTTACTCGGTGACGCTCGCGCCGGTCGTGCCGCTGTCGGATGCGCTGGCTCTCGGGGTGGCAAGACCGGGCGAGCGCAAACGTGGTTTTCACTATGGCTGGGTGCGCGGGACCGGCTCGGCGGCTTTCATCCTGGGGGCGCTCGGCGGCGGCCAGACGATTGACCTCCTCGGTTTCAATGCGCTTCTGATCGCGAGTGCGGTGCTGCTCTTCCTAGCCGCTTTAGCCGCGTGGTTCGTGCCGGAGCTGAGGCGGGATGCGCCGCCGAAAAGCGGAGGCGTCCATCTTGCCGATGCCATCGGCCTGTTCCGGATTCCGGGCTTCCGGCGCGTGCTGATAATCGCGGCTTTGGTTCTCGGCGGACATGCGTTGCACGACAATTTCGCCGTCATTCGCTGGCGCGACGACGGCATCGGCGCGCGCACGATCAGCGTGCTCTGGTCGGAATCCGTGGCCGCAGAAGTCGTCGTGTTCTTTTTCGTCGGCGAACCTTTGTTGCGCCGCCTCGGCCCCGCCGCAGCCGCGGCCCTATGCGCCGGCGCCGCAATCTTGCGCTGGACGATCATGGGCGCCACCGCCGCCGTGCCGGTGATGGCGCTAATCGAGCCGCTACATGGCCTCACCTTCGCGCTCCTGCATCTGACCTGCATGCGCGTCTTGACGGCAAGTGTGCCGCGAGAGCTCGCGGCAACTGCGCAGGCGGTCTATGGCACGGTCGGTGTCGGGCTCGCGACAAGCGCGCTGACGATTGCCTCCGGCGAACTCTACGCGCACTTGTCCGCGCATGCTTTTTGGGTCATGGCCGCGTTGAGCCTGCTAGCGTTGCCGCTGACACCGGGGTTGCGCGCCAAAGAGGCGAGCTGAGCCATTCGAATCAGCGATTTCTCTTGCATTTCGCCGTCACCCTATTTATCTGGAGGCCAGTTTCCGTCTCATATGGCTCATGGGTTCCATGGGCACCTTTGAGAGTGGGGCCCGCCGGGGACCCGCTCTTTTTTATTACCCGGGGGGCCACTTCAAAGCGGCCCGTCCAGTTGATGCCAGTTGGAACAAGGCTGCTTGGATCACACCGCGTCTACGCACATCGCACCAACCAGCGCGAGCATCGACGCTCCGCTCGATGAGCTGCGTCTAGTCGAAGAGACAGGGGTTGCGGCGCGTATCGCGCATATCGCGGCACCAGTGCTGCAGGGTCTCGGCTTCCGGTTGGTGCGGGTGAAGCTCGGAGCTCAACACGGCACCAACGTGCAGATCATGGCCGAGCGCCCGGACGGGACGATGTCGATCGAAGATTGTGAGTCGGCAAGCCAGGCGCTCTCGCCGGTGCTCGATCTCGAGGACCCGGTCTCGCAGGAATACCGGCTGGAAATGTCCTCGCCCGGGATCGACCGACCGCTGGTGCGGCTGTCGGATTTCCGTCGCGCCATCGGACATGAAGCGCGTCTCGAATTGGCCGTCCCGACGGCGGGCGGACGCAAGCGCTTCCGCGGGATGATCGCCGACGTCGAAGGCGCGGAGATTGCGGATGCGATCCTACTTCTCGATGTCAACGATCCGGCGCCGGACGACGAAAAGCGCGTGCGGCTCCGGTTGCAGGATCTGGATGAAGCCAAGCTCGTCCTGACGGATTCGCTGATCCGCGCCGCGCTGAAGGCCGGCAAAGCCGCGCTCGAAGAGCCGGCGGACGAAGACGGTGCCGAAGCAGCGATCCCGCAGCGTGGGCCCGGCCGCTTCTCGGCGCGAAAAGCAAACAAACCGAAACGCATGATGCCTGACGGCGTGCAGGCATCGCCAAAGAAACCGGGTGGACGGGCTGAGGCCGAACGCCGCAAGCCTTCATTAAGTTAGGAGACTCTCATGGCGATTAGCGCCAACCGGCTCGAACTGCTGCAGATCGCCGACGCCGTCGCACGCGAGAAATCGATCGATCGCGCCATCGTGATCGAGTCGATGGAAGACGCGCTGCAGAAAGCGGCACGCTCGCGCTACGGTCAAGAGACCGAAGTCCGCGCCGAAATCAACCCGAAGACGGGCGAAGTGCGCTTCTCGCGGCTTCTGCTCGTCACGGATGACGTCGAGAACGACGCGATCCAGATTTCGCTGACCGATGCGCGCAAGCGCAATCCGGCTGCCGAGATCGGCGACTGGATCTCCGAGACGCTGCCGCCCTTCGATTTCGGCCGCATCGCCGCGCAATCGGCCAAGCAGGTCATCGTGCAGAAGGTGCGCGAGGCCGAGCGCGATCGCCAGTACCAGGAGTACAAGGATCGCATCGGCG
>JAFASC010000226.1 GCA_019244955.1 Methylobacteriaceae bacterium
TGCTCCTCCACCGAGAGGGACCATGTCGGTGTCAGCATGCCGAGCCGCAGTCCAGCGAAGATCAGCGCGAAATTCGAAATGTAAAGCGCAGAGATCAATACCGCAGTGGCATCGAACATTCCGGAACTATGTCGGGAGAGTGCGAGATAGAGCAACGAGGCAAGGAGAACCAAAACCATCGCGGGCGAGAGGCGGAGCACTCGACGGATGTAAAAAGATTTCAAGTCCATGCGCCCTGTCGCGGCGCGCTCCTGGACTAGAATGCTGGTGATCAGGAACCCGCTTAATACGAAGAACATATCGACGCCGAAGAGGCCCCCGGTAATCACCGGAGGAACAGTTCCGACGCCGAGGAGGTCGGCGCCCCTTCCGATCACGAATGTGTGACACAGCATGACGGCGACGACCGCAATCGCGCGGATGCCATCCAACTCAGGCCGATAACCGAGTCTGAACGCTGATCTTCCCGAAACCGCCAGCTTCCGCCCCCAATCGAGCCGCGCCGTCGCGCCGCTTTGCGCAGCTGAACTTTCAGGGCTCTTGCGGGCGGAAGATGACGATCGTGGGCAGAATTTGCGGCGGACTGCTCCGAAATGCGTCGGAAATATTGTCGCGCGAACGCCGACGAACGCCGGGAGCGCGGCCGCACCGGCGGCGCCCTCTCGACCTTCAACGACGGCGGAGGAGCCGCCGCGGAATGCGGCTGCGTCGCCGTCCTTGTTAGGCGGCAGCCACCGCCCGCTTCGCCATCACGCCGATCAGATGCGCCCGATATTCGCGCGAGCCGTGGATGTCGCCGTTGAGCGTGCCCGGATCGATGCTCAATCCTTCGAGCGCGCGCTTGTCGAAGTTTTGCGTGAGCTTCTCCTCAGCCGCCGTCCAGCGGAAGACGCCGTCCGACCCGGCGCCCGTCACGGCGACGCGCACCTCGCCGCCCTTCTTCGCAACGGCAACGCCGACCATGGCGTAGCGCGAGGCGGGATTGCGGAATTTCATGTACTTGAACTTGTCCGCTTTGGGGAATTCGACCGATGTGACGATCTCGTTATCTTCCAGCGCCGTCGAGAACAGGCCGGTGAAGAACTTTTCCGCCTCCAAGCGCCGTTTGTTCGTGACGATTGTCGCGCCAAGCGCGAGGCACGCGGCGGGATAATCCGCCGCGGGATCGTTGTTGGCGATCGAGCCGCCGATCGTGCCGCGATGGCGCACGGCGGGATCGCCGATGAGGCCCGCGAGCTCGGCAAGACCCGGCTGGAAGCTCTTCACCGCGTCCGAGGTCGCCACATCGTAGTGCCGCGTCATCGCCTTGATGACGAGCTTGTCGCCTTGCACTTCGATGCCGCGCAGCTCCTTCACCTTGCCCAGGTCGATGAGATGCGGCGGCGCCGCAAGCCGCTGTTTCATCGTCGGCAACAGCGTCTGGCCGCCGGCCAGGAATTTGGCGTCCCCGTTGGCGCCGAGCGTCTTGACGGCATCGTCGACGCTCGATGCGAGATGATGGGTGAAGGCGTACATGTCTTGCTCCTATTCCGCGGCCATACGCAGGCGTGCGCCTTGCGCGGCTTTCCAGACCCGTTCCGGCGTCGCCGGCATTTGCAAGTTTTCGTGACCGAGCGCGTTCGTCAGCGCGTTGATAACCGCCGGCGGCGATGCGATGGCACCGGCCTCGCCGCAGCCCTTGATGCCGAGCGGATTTGACGGACACGGTGTCGTCGTCATGCCGACTTGGTATGAGGGGACGTCGTGGGCGCGCGGCATGCAATAGTCCATGAAGCTCGCGGTGATGAGCTGGCCGTCCTCGTTGTAGATGGCGCCTTCGAGCAGTGCCTGGCCGACGCCCTGCGCGATGCCGCCATGCACCTGGCCTTCGACAATCATCGGGTTGATCAGGTTGCCGAAATCGTCGACGGCGGTCCACTTCTCGATTGTTGTCGAGCCCGTTGCCGGATCCACTTCGAGTTCGCAGATATGCACGCCCGCCGGAAAGGTGAAATTGGTCGGGTCCCAGAAGGCGCTTTCCTTCAGGCCCGGCTCGAGTTCCTGGCCGTTGAACTTATGCGCGATATACGCCTGCAGCGCGATCGTGCCCCAGTCGGCGTTCTTGTCGGTGCCTTTGACGGCAAACTTGCCGTCCTTGAACTCGATGTCGCCTTCGGAGGCTTCCAGCACATGCGCGGCGACCTTCTTCGCCTTCACCTCGATCTTGTCGAGCGCTTTGAAAATCGCCGACATGCCGACCGCGCCGGAGCGCGAGCCGTACGTGCCCATGCCCATCTGCACTTTGTCGGTGTCGCCGTGCACGATCGAGACATTATCGATCGGGATGCCGAGCCGGTCGGAGACGAGCTGCGCGAACGTCGTCTCGTGCCCCTGCCCGTGTGAATGCGAGCCGGTGAGAATCTCGACCGTGCCGATCGGATTGACGCGCACTTCCGCGGATTCCCATAAGCCCACGCCGGCGCCGAGCGAACCGACTGCGGCCGAGGGCGCGATCCCGCACGCCTCGATATAGGCGGAATAACCGAGGCCGCGCAGCTTGCCCTGCGACTCGCTTTTCGCTTTACGCGAGGCGAAACCCGCAATGTCGTGGATTTCCTGCGCCTTTTTCAGCGACGCATCGTAATCGCCGGTGTCGTAGCACATGATGACCGGCGTCTGATGCGGAAATTGCGTGACGAAATTCTTGCGCCGGAACTCGGCCGGATCCATGTTGAGTTCGCGCGCCGCCATCTCGACGATCCGCTCGATGACAAAGGTCGCTTCCGGACGTCCCGCGCCGCGATACGCATCGACCGGCGCGGTGTTCGTATAAAGCGCCATCACCTCGCCGTAGATGGCGGGAATGTTGTACTGCCCTGAGAGCAGCGGCACGTAGAGGTAGGTCGGCACCGACGAGGCGAACGTCGACAGATAGGCGCCGAGATTGGCCTTTGTGCTGACGCGAAGCCCGGTGATCTTGCCCTCGGCGTCGGTCGCAAGCTCGGCATGCGTGACATGGTCGCGCCCATGCGCATCGCAGAGGAACGCCTCGGTGCGATCGCAATTCCACTTTACCGGCCGCCGGATTTTCCGCGCCGCCCAGACGCAGATCGTCTCTTCGGCATAGATGAAAATCTTCGAGCCGAAGCCGCCGCCGACATCCGGCGCGATGACCCGAAATTTGTGCTCCGGCGCCAAGCCGATGAACGCCGACAGAACCAGCCGCGCGACATGCGGATTCTGGCTCGTCGTGTAGAGAACGAGCGAGTCCGTCCCCTCCTCGTATTCTCCGACGGCCGCGCGCGGCTCCATCGGATTCGGCACGAGCCGATTGTTGACGAGCTGGAGCTTGGTGACGTGCTTCGCCGATGCGAACGCCTTGTCGGTCGCCGCCTTGTCGCCGAGATGCCAGTCGTAGACGACATTGTTCGGCGCGACATCATGGATCTGCGCGCCCGACTGCGCGTTCGCGAGATCGATGACCGCCGGCAGCACCTCGTAATCAACTTCGATCTTTTCTGCAGCGTCGCGCGCCTGCGCCAGCGTGTCGGCGATGACCACCGCGACGTGATCGCCGACATAGCGCACCTTGCCCTGCGCGAGCGCCGGATGCGGGCCGGCATTCATCGGCGAACCGTCCTTCGAATGGATAAGCCAGCCGCAGATCAGGCCGCCGACTTTGTCGGCCGCGATGTCGTCGCCGGTGTAAACCTCGACGACGCCGGGCGCGTTCTGCGCGGCGCTCGTGTCGATGCGGTTGATCTTCGCATGCGCATGCGGCGAGCGCAGGAAGTATGCGTAAGCCTGCCCCGGGCGGTTGATGTCGTCGACATAACGGCCCTTGCCGGTGATGAAGCGGTGATCTTCCTTGCGCGGTATCGCTGCGCCAATGCCTGTCGCGCCCATCCTCGATCCTCCCAAGTTTCTCTATGAGCGCCGCTTATTCCGCGGCTTTGCTCTGTGGCATGCTCGACATGTTGCGCGCGCCGGCGGCGATCGCTTTCACGATGTTGTGGTAGCCCGTGCAGCGGCAGAGATTGCCCTCGAGCTCCTCGCGAATTGTTTTCTCGTCGAGATTGTTGCCCTTGCGGCGCACGAGATCGACGGCGGTCATGATCATGCCCGGCGTGCAGAAGCCGCATTGTAGCCCGTGATGCTCGCGGAAGGCTTCCTGCATCGGATGCAGCTCGTTGCCGTTGGCAAGCCCCTCGATCGTCAGCACGTTCGAGCCTTCGCATGACAGCGCCAGCGTCGTACAGGCCTTCACCGCTTCGCCATCGATATGTACGACGCAGGCGCCGCATTGGCTCGTGTCGCAGCCGACATGCGTGCCGGTCAGCCGCAAATTCTCGCGTAGGAACTGCACGAGCAGCGTGCGCGGATCGATATCCGCCGAGCGCTGACGGCCGTTCACATTCATTGTCACTGTGGGCATGTTTCCTCCGGATATCCTTGAAGTTCAGATCGCCGTTGCCGACGGGGACACCGCCTCGGCGAAATTCGAAAAGAATTGGTCGGCCATTTTCTTGGCGACGCCGTCGATCATGCGCGAGCCGAGCTGCGCGATCTTGCCGCCGACCTGCGCCTCGACGTCGTAGCTGAGTTTGGTGCCAACATCGGCGGATGTCAGCGCGACGCGGGCACCGCCCTTGGCGAATCCGGCAATGCCGCCTTGCCCCTCGCCGGAAATGCGATAGCCGTTCGGCGGATCGATGTCGCTCAGGGTCACCTTGCCTTTGAACGTCGCCGAGACCGGGCCGACCTTCACCTTCGCCACGGCCTGCATCTCGTTGTCGGCGGTCTTTTCGAGGCTCTGGCAACCGGGAATGCAGACTTTCAGCACTTCGGGATCGTTGAGCTTCGCCCAGACGGTTTCGCGATCGGCCGGCAGTTCGACCTCGCCCTTCATCGTCATCGCCACGGCGGCTCTCCCAATCCTGTCGTGAAGGCCCCGGCCCAGGCCCTGTTTCGATCCATTCTACTTCAGAAAAGAGCGTGCGCTAGGGGCTTGCATGCTCAGGCGCATGCGGCCGCCCGACTTGTCTGCGCCAGCATGAGACCTATGCGGGCGGCGAGCGTGTCGCTGACCGGCGTCATCGGCAGACGGACTTCCGGACTGTCGATCAGCCGGGCGCGCCAGAGCCAATGCTTGATGGGCGCGGGATTCGGCTCGGCAAAGAGCAGTCGCGCCAGATCGAAGAGGCGGTGCCAGGCCGCCAGTGCGCCGGACTGGTCCCCCGCAAGCAAGCGCTCGCGAACGAATGCGAAGCTGGCGGTCTCGACATGCGCGGCGGCAAGAATGCCGCCATCGGCGCCTTGCATCATCGCAGAGTGGAAGAGCGTGTCTTCCCCACTCAGCACGGCAAATCTCGCGGGCCGACTGCGCAACAGCTCGAAAGACTGAATCGGATCGGCGCAACAATCCTTAATTCCGACGATGTTTGGATGTTCGGCTAGCTGCAACGTCACTTCGTTGCTGAGATTAATGCCGGTCCGGTACGGAATGTTGTAAAGAAGAATTGCCCGCGTCGTATTGTCAGCGAGAGTAGAGAAGTGGCGATAGAGTCCCTGTTGCGATGGCCGCGTGTAATAGGGACAGGTGATAAGATAGCCGGTGATCGGCCACGCTGCCGTGCGCGCGAGTTCGGCAACACCTTTTCTCGTGTTGCTGCCGGAAAGCCCGAGATAGATCGGGATTTGCTTTCTCGCCCGCGCGATCTCGGCGGCGGTGACCATGACAAGCCGCTGGACTTCATCGTCATCGAGCGTCAGGCCCTCGCCTGTTGTCGCGCCGAGGACCAATCCGTCGATAGGCTCGGCGGCATAGTGCTTCACCAGCCGCCGCAGCGACTTCTCGTCGAGCTCGCCGTCGCGAAACGGCGTGATCAAGGGCAGCCAAAGCCCATTTGGAACGGGATGATCGGTTTGCATGATCTACGTCTCCTGGTGTGCCGGAGACGGGGATCGCAACAAAAAACCCCGTCGAAACCGGCGGGGTCCTGATCGATCTTTGAAGCTGCGACTTAGCGCGCGCGAAGATCCCCAGTCCCCGAAGGGATGAGTTTTTTCGTAGCGAGTCGGCGGCTGTTGGCCATTAGCGGATGCTGATCTTCGCGACGGCTTCTGTCAACCGGGAACGTCGGGCTTTGCGGGCTCAATGCGTGCGTGCGCTGCGCGATCGCCGCCCGCGCTCCTTTTGGAGCGCGGCGGTGATGGCCTGCGCGAGCTCTTCCTGACGAAACGGCTTGTCCAGTTTGAAGAGATCGCCGCCAGCATTTGGCGGCAGTTCGGCGAAACCGGTTGCCAGAATGATCGGCAAATCACGGCGCTCGGCGCGGATCGCGTCGGCAAGCTGCGTTCCCGTCATCACCGGCATTGCCTGATCGGTGATGACGACGTCGATATCCTTTTCGCGCCGGAACACATCGAGCGCCTCCTTGCCGGAGGCTGCCTCAAAGACGGTATGGCCGAGATCCTCCAGCATCGCGATCGTGTTCATCAGGACAAGGGCGTCATCATCGACGGCCAGGATCACGAGCGAACGGGTCTCGTCATTCGAGCCAAGCCGCGAGGCTTCCGCGGACTGGAGGACCCTCTCCGGTTGCGGGATGGCGACGGGCAGCCAAATCTCCGCCGTCGTCCCTTCGCCCTTAGCGCTCTTCAGGACGAGCCGGCCGCCCGATTGCTCGCTCATGCCGTGGACCATCGAAAGGCCAAGCCCGGTGCCCTTGCCAATGCCCTTTGTCGTGAAGAACGGCTCGGTTGCGTGCTTCAGCGTCTCCTCGTCCATACCCTCGCCGGTATCGGTCACAGACAGGCAAACGTACCGGCCTGGGCCGAGATTGTCCTTCTGTTCGAGCAAGCGCTCGACGCGGGCGGCGATAAGGATAGTTCCGCCGCCCGGCATCGCGTCGCGCGCATTGACTGCCAGATTCAGCAGGGCGAGTTCGAGCTGGTTGGCATCTGCCCGGGCCGGGGGAAGGCTCAAGGGAAACCGCGTCTCGATATGAACCGAGGGCCCGAGCGAGCGCTGCAGCAGGTCCGCCATGCCATGCACGAGAGAGGCGATGTTGATCGCTTCGGGATTCAGTTCGGTGCGGCGAGCGAAAGCAAGCATGCGCTTGGTCAACGACGCCCCACGTTGGGCACCCTGGATCGCGTTGTCGAGCAGACCGGTCAGCTTCGGATCGTCCGGCAAGCGTTTGCGTAAAAGCTCAAGAGAGCCAAGTACCGCCATGAGAAGATTGTTGAAATCATGCGCGACTCCTCCGGTCAGGCGGCCGACGGCTTCCATCTTTTGCGACTGAAAGAACGCCTCTTGGGCGAGCTCGAGGGCGCGTTGCGCTTCCCTCTTCTCCGACATGTCGCGCGTGACTTTGGCAAAGCCGATGAGCGTGCCCTGCTCGTCGCGGATCGCGTCGACAACGACGTTTGCCCAAAACAGCGTGCCGTCCTTGCGTACGCGCCAGCCTTCCCTCTCGAACCGGCCCTCACGCGCCGCGGTGTCCAGTGCGACTTGCGGCAATCCGGCCGCACGATCCTCGTCGGTGTAGAAGCGCGAGAAATGCTCGCCGAGAATTTCCTCGGCGAGATAGCCCTTGATGCGCTCGGCGCCGACATTCCAGTTCGTGACCTTTCCCTCGGGGTCGAGCAGGTAGATGGCGTAATCGGTGACGCCCTGGACGAGCAACCGGAAGCGCTCCTCGCTTCGGCGCAGCTCCTCCTCGGCACCTTTGCGCTCGCTCAAGTCGCGCGTGACCTTGGCGTAACCGAGAATCTTGCCGGAGGGATCCCGGATCGGATCGATGACGACGTGTGCCCAAAAACGAGAGCCGTCCTTTTTGACGCGCCAGCCCTCGTGTTCGAAACGGCCCTCGCTCGCCGCTGTCCTCAGCGCGCGCTCCGGCAGCCCGCTGGCGCGATCCTCTTCCGTGTAGAACCGCGAGAAATGCTGGCCGAGGATCTCGCTAGGCTCGTAGCCTTTGAAGCGGCGTGCGCCGGCATTCCAGCTGGAGACAATGCCGGCCGGATCGAGCATGTAGATCGCGTAGTCGGACACCGCGTCGACAAGCAGACGATAGCGGCCGTCGTCGCTCACAAACGATTCCAAGCGCTCGGCTCGCTCCAATGGGCTCCCCCGAACCCAAACGCAGATACTCTCGAGGGTGAATATGGCTCGAAACCGTTAAAGGGAAGGGTAGTTCCCATCCCCGATCAGCTCGCTCAGCTTCTGGCATCGTCCAAAGCGGTCTAGCTTAAGCGTGGATGGGCGTACGCACGTCGCACAAGCAGGCGGAAGCGGCGGCCTCGACATCGTAGTCGTAGAGCCATTTACGGAAGACCGCCGCGTTGGCGATCTCCTTGTCGCGGTCTTCGAGGCTTCCCGACCTGGAATCGTAACGAAGGCCGTTTCTTCGTGCCTCCGCCTGGACGAGATCGGTCCGCTCGCGCCGGAACCTCTCATATCTGCGGAGGAGGTCAGGAATCTGGTCAACGCGGCGGCCCTCGAGGAAGATCGCCAGCGCGACCCCGTCCTCGATGCCCTGATTGGCGCCCTGGCCGAGATGCGGCAGCATGGCATGAGCGGCGTCGCCGAGGAGAAGCAGCCGCCCCTTGCTCCAGGTCGCGAGCGGGCGGCGATCGTAGAGACCCCACCAGAAACACGTCTCGACCTTGTCGAGCAGCTCGACGACGGGTCGGTCCCAGCCCTCGAACGACGCGGCGAGTTCGTCCCGATTGCCGATCGCCGACCAGGATTCCGCCGTCTCGTTGCTCGTCGGGACGAAGCCGACATAGTTCAAAAGCTCGCCGCGACGGATGGGAAAGACCATGAAATGCTTGCTGTCCCCCATCCAGATCTGGTGCGCCTCCTTGCGCCAATTCGGCAGCTTGTTGGCCTCGATCAGGCCCCGATACGCGCGCGAGCCCGAATATTCGGGTGGAGAGGGTTCGACTACGTATTTCTGCAGCGTGGAATGAATACCGTCGCAGGCAATCACGAGGTCGGCTTCGGCTTCGTTGCCGTTCTCGAACTTCAGGTAAGCG
>JAFASC010000092.1 GCA_019244955.1 Methylobacteriaceae bacterium
TCGCGCTTCTGGTCACGCTCGCCATGATCGACGCCAATCTGCGCCGGCAGATCGAGCAGCAGATTCCCGGCACGACGCCGAGCTTCTTCTTCCTCGACGTGCGGGCAGCCGATGCAGCCGCTTTTCAGGATTATCTGAAAGCGCAAGCGCCTGAGGGGATTATCGAGACCGCCCCGCTGCTGCGCGGCCGCATCGTCAAAGTAAAGGATCAAAAGGCTGAAGACGTGCACCCGAAGGACAATGCCGCCTGGGTGCTGGAAGGGGATCGCGGCATCACCTTCACATCGAAAGTTCCCGATGGTTCAAGCGTCGTCAAAGGGACGTGGTGGTCCCCCGATTATTCGGGAGAGCCGCTCGTCTCGCTCGACGAGGAGATCGCGGACGGACTTGGCCTCGGCATCGGCGATGCGATCACCGTCAACGTGCTCGGGCGTGAACTCGAGGCGCGCGTCGCTAATTTGCGCCATGTCAATTGGCGTACGCTCGGCATCAACTTTGTGCTCGTGTTCACGCCGGATACGTTCGCCGGCGCGCCTTACACGACGCTCGTCACGCTGGCGTTTCCGCCCGGCAACAATAGCGCACGCGAAAATGCAATCCTGCGCGCGACCGCTCACGATTACCCGGCGGTCACCAGCATCAAGGTCAAAGACGTGCTCGACGCCGTCTCGAACATCATCAGCCAGCTCGCCGTGGCAATCCGCGCTGCGTCAAGCGTGGCGCTCATCGCGGCGATCCTCGTCCTTGCCGGCGCAATTGCCGCGGGACAGCGCGCGCGTGCCTACGATGCCGTAATCCTCAAGACGCTCGGGGCGACGCGACGTCGATTGCTCGCTGCCATGCTCGTCGAATACGCGCTGCTCGGCGCCATCGCTGCTTTGTTCGGTGTCCTCGCGGGCGCTGCGGCGGCCTACGCGATCGTCACGCGTGTCATGGCCTTCGACTTCGTCTTCATGTGGGGCCACTCGCTCGCCGCGGCGGCTTTGGCCCTCGCCCTTGCGGTGCTCCTGGGGCTCGTCGGTACTTGGCGGGTTCTCGGCGTCAAGCCCGCAGCGATGTTGCGGACCTTGTAGGAAAGCGGGCAATTGTTGCAATCGGTTAAGCTTGGGGTAGTAGATTGCCTGAAGCGCGGCGGTGATCCTTGCCAAGTCTGATCCGGTTCCTCGTCATTGTCGGTATTCTTGTCGGACTCGTCTATGGCGGGATGATCGCGCTCGTCACCCTTGTCGAGCCGCAACCGCGCGAGATGACGCAGACTTTGCCGGCCAGCAAACTCAACAAATAGAATGCGGGCGAGCCGGCGCGACGAGGGTCTCGTCGATCTGTTCCTCGACATGCTAGTCTCCGAACGCGGCGCCGCGAAGAATACGATCGAAGCCTACCGGCGCGATCTGGCCGCTTATGTCGGCTGGCTTGGCGCCCGGGAATCGTCGCCGCTGAAAGTGGAGACGGAGACGATCCGGACCTACCTCGCCGGGCTCGCGGGCCAGGGTCTGGCTGCCTCTTCCGCGGCGCGGCAGCTCTCCGCGATCCGACAATTTCACAGGTTCTTGTTCTCCGAAGGCCGCCGCAGCGATGATCCCGCTGCGATCCTCGAAGGACCGCGCCGTGGGCGCCCTTTACCGCGCGTCCTCAGCATCGATGAGGTCGAGCGGCTGCTTGAGACCTCCCGCGAGGGCATCGACGACGAAGCCCGTCCCGTCGGCGAGCGGTTGCGCGCGGCACGCACCTTTTGCCTCCTGGAAATCCTCTACGCGACCGGGTTGCGCGTCTCCGAACTCGTCGCCTTGCCGAAGAGCGCGGCGCGCATGCGGGAATCCTTCATCTCGGTTCGGGGCAAGGGCGGGCGCGAGCGCCTAGTCCCGCTGACGGCAAAAGCGCGTGAGGCCATGGCCGCTTACCGCGGCCTGCTTGAACAGATGCGCCCGGGCGCCGCCAGCCTGCCCTGGCTCTTCCCCGCCGACAGCGAGAGCGGCCACATGACGCGGCAGGCTTTCGCCCGCGATCTCAAGTCCGCGGCCGCCGCTGCCGGAATCCCGGTGCGCCGCGTCAGCCCGCACGTGCTGCGCCATGCCTTTGCCAGCCACCTCTTGCAGAACGGGGCGGATCTGCGCGTTGTCCAGGAGCTGCTCGGCCACGCCGACATCTCGACCACGCAGATATACACCCACGTTCTGGACGAGCGCATGGCGGCCATGGTGCGCGATCTGCATCCGCTCGGCGATGGTTGAGGGTCGGGTGGCGAGCCCCGGCAAAGCAGGCTAAACCCGCCGGCAGATGCGTTCGTACCTTGATTTCGAAAAGCCGGTGGCCGACCTCGAAGCAAAAGTCGAGGAGCTGCGCGCGCTGTCGAACGGCGGCGACACGGCATCGATCGGCGAGGAGTTGACGAAGCTCGAAGCCAAGGCGGCGAAAGCCTTGTCCGAGCTCTACGCTGGCCTGACGCCATGGCAGAAGACGCAGGTCGCGCGTCATCCGCAGCGTCCGCATTTCGTCGATTACGTGAAGCGCCTCGTCGCCGATTTCACGCCGCTCGCCGGCGATCGGCATTTCGGCGAGGACGGCGCCATCGTCGGCGGCTTCGGCCGCTTCCAGGGCCAGCCGGTTTGCGTCATGGGCCAGGAGAAGGGCGCCAATACTGAGAGCCGGCTCGAGCACAATTTCGGCATGGCGAAGCCGGAAGGTTATCGCAAGGCGGTTCGCCTCATGGAGCTTGCCGACCGCTTCGAGCTGCCGGTGATCTCGCTCGTCGATACGGCTGGCGCGTTCCCCGGCATCGACGCCGAGGAGCGCGGCCAGGCCGAGGCGATCGCCCGCTCGACCGACGCGTCGCTCAGCCTAGGCGTCCCCAATGTTGCGGTCATTGTTGGGGAAGGCGGGTCGGGCGGGGCGGTGGCCATCGCCAGCTGCAACAAGGTGCTCATGCTGGAGCACGCGATCTATACGGTCGCCTCGCCGGAGGCCTCCGCCTCGATCCTGTGGCGCGATGCCGGCCGGGCCGAGGACGCCGCCACGGGGATGAAGATCACCGCCCAGGATTTGCTCAGATTCGGCATTATCGACGCGATCGTCCCGGAGCCGCCAGGTGGCGCGCATCGCGATCCCGAAAGGGTCATCGCGGCGACGGGGGAGGCGGTTTCAGGCGCGCTCGCCGCATTGGGAAATATGTCACGCGAGCAAATAAAATTGGCCAGGGCAGAAAAATTCCTGGCCATCGGCCGAAAAGTTTAGGCAGACTTAACCGTAGGGGGCCCGCTTAAGCTTCCGTTAATGCTCGGCAAAGATCGAAGGGACCTTTGGTAAGTTCGCCGTAAGGATAAACCCCGTAAAGCTGAGCGATGCGCTGCTTCCAGGAGCGGCGGAGGGGATTGAAGACGCATGGTTCATAGCCAACGCGCGCGCGTTTTTGGTGCGAGCTTCTCCATCCTGGCGCGGTTTGCGCTCGTCGGCACCGGCGTCGGCCTGTTGGCCGCTTGCCAGGAATCTCCCGGCCTTGGCGGCCCGCGTGCCTACCAGCCGATTCCAGCCCAAACGCTCGCGCTCATGTCGGAAAAGGGCACGACCAAAGAAGCGCCGATGCTTATCCGCACCTACAAGAAGGAAGCGGAGTTCGAGATCTGGAAGAAGCGATCGGACGGGCGCTATGCGCTGCTGAAGACCTATCCGATGTGCCGCTGGTCGGGCCAGCTCGGTCCGAAGGTCAAAGAGGGCGACCGGCAGGTTCCCGAAGGCTTCTATGCCATCACGCCGGGTCAGATGAACCCGAACTCGGCTTATTACCTCTCGTTCAACGTTGGATACCCCAACGCCTATGACAGGGCGCACGGGGCGACCGGCGGGGCGATCATGGTGCACGGCGCCTGCTCGTCGGCCGGCTGCTTCTCGATGACCGATCAGCAGATTGCCGAGATTTACGCGATCGCCCGCGAGTCCTTCGCCGGCGGCCAGCGCGAAATCCAGATGCAATCCTATCCCTTCCACATGAACGCGGAGAATTTCGCCAAGCACCGCGCCGACCCGAATATCGCTTTCTGGAAGCAGCTGAAGGAAGGCGCCGACAATTTCGAGGTGACCAAGGCGGAGCCGAAGGTCGGCGTCTGCGGCCGGCACTATGTGTTCAATTCGACCCCTGAAAATGGCCAACGGCTGGAGGCCGATGCCGCTTGTCCGCCGCTGAAGCAGGACGTCGAGGTCGCAAGCCTCGTTCGCGATAAGCAGCACCAGGACGAGCAGAAGATAGCCGAACTCACCGCCAGCGGCGTTAAGGCCGTGCGCCTGCTCTATGCCGACGGCGGCCAGCACCCCGACTTCTTCAGCAAGATGCCGGAAGTGAGCCGGCCCGACGCGCTTGCACAGGCTCCCGTCGAAATAGATCTTTCGGATCCGAAGCTGGCCAAATCGCCGGCCCTGCAGGTGGTCGCCGCCAAGACAGGCAGCAAGGCGAGCGCTGCGAACTCAACCGTTACCGCCTATGCCCCGGCGCAGACCGCCTCCATTCCGGCCTCAACCGTGCCCGCGCCCGCTGCGGTGGAGGCCAACTCCGGTTCCGGCTCGAACTGGCTCGGACTGAAACGCTTCTTTGGCTCGGAGGAATCCAAGTCCGAATCGAGCCCCAAGGAAACGGCTGCCCCGCAGCCTGCGAGTGTTCCGGTGCCACCGAAACGCGCGTCGGGACCCGCGCCCGTGTCGAAGCCTCAGGCGTCGATCGAGAAGCCGCATGCGTCGTTGGAGAAAAGGAAGAACGCGGCCGACGGGATCGCAAAGCTGATCGAAGGCTCGCAGCCGGCGCTGCCGGACGGCTTTCTCGCCTACGCGCCGACCTCGCGCTGATTAGATCACTTCGCTAGCGCGAGGACGCCCTTCCATTCCGCCTCGCTCACCGGCTGCACCGAGAGCCGCGAGCTTTTCACAAGCACCATCTCTTTCAGCCGGGGATCGGCTTTGACCTGCGCCAGCGTGACCGGCTTTGGCAGCGGTTTTACGGCCTTCACGTCTACCATGCCGAACACGCCAGTCTTGTCCGACGGATCGGGATAATAAGCCCTGATGATCTCGACGATCCCGACGACGGCTTTCTCTTCTCCCGAGTGGTAGAAGAAAGCTTGATCGCCGACCTTCATCTCTTTCAGATGCTTCTTGGCGAGGTGATTGCGCACGCCGTTCCAGAACGTGCCCTTTTCGCCGGCTTCGACCTGCTGATCCCAGGACCAGCTGGACGGCTCGCTCTTCATCAGCCAATGCGCCATGTTGAACCTCACAATTCCGATTTTTGAGGACGCTGTAGCAGCGCCTCGATTGCCTCGGTGATCTGAAGATCCCCGGCGATGACGCGGGCGACGCATTGCGAGATCGGCATTTCGACGCCCACCTCGCGCGCCAATTCGATCAGCACCGACGCGGTGAATGCGCCCTCGACGAGACGGCCCCTCGACGCAGTTTCTCGCCTCTCGCCGCGCCCGAGCGCCAGACCGTACGAAAAATTGCGCGATTGTTCCGAGCTGCAGGTGAGCACCAGATCGCCGAGACCTGACAAACCCATCAATGTTTCCGGCCGCGCATCGAGCGCGCGGCCAAACCGCGCGAGCTCGGCAAAGCCGCGCGCGATCAGGGCCGCGCCGGCGCTCGCGCCGAGCCCCGCGCCCGTGGCGATGCCGCAGGCGATGGCCAGCACGTTCTTCGCCGCGCCGCCGATTTCCACGCCGCGAATATCGGTCGAGCGGTAAAGCCGGAAGTTCGGGGTGCCGAGCCGCTGCGCGACATGTTGCGCGACGCCGTCAGTCGTTGCGGCGACGGTGACGGCGGTGGGCAGACCGCGAGCCACATCCATCGCGAAACTCGGGCCGGAGAGGATAGCGGGAAATGTCCCCGGCAATTCTTCGACGACGACGTCACTGAGAAAGTGCTTGCTCGTCCGCTCGATTCCTTTTGCACAGATGATCCAGAGAACGCCGGCGCGCGCGGATTGACTTGCGGCGCGTGCAACGTCCCGAAAAGCCTGCGTCGGAACTGCGGCGAGCACCAATTCCGCTTCGCTGATCCAGCCGATCTCCGCAACGGGCTCGATGTTCGTGGCCAGCGGAACACCCGGCAGATAGCCCCTGTTCTCGCGTTCTCGCGTTATCGTTTGCACCTGCGGGGGATCGCGGCCCCAGAGGAATACGCGCTCGCCCTTGGCCGCCGCCAGGTTTGCAAGCGCCGTCCCCCACGCGCCCGCGCCGAGCACCATGATCGCCATCACGCTTTGCCGTGATGGATTGCTTCTGCGTTTGCGTCGAGCGGCCAGCGCGGCCGCGCGGCGAATGTGAGATCGTCGGCAAGGCCGAGCGCGAGGCGTTCGAGTCCCGCCCACGCGATCATCGCGCCGTTATCGGTGCACAAATTGAGCGGCGGTGTGACGAGGCGAATGCCGGCTTCCGAACAGAAGCGGCCGAGCGCGCGCCGGATGCCGCCATTTGCGGCAACCCCGCCCGCGGCAACGAACGCATTGGGATGTCCGTGATCTTCGCGAAACACGCGCAACGCGGCGCGTGACCGGTCGACCACAACGTCGATCACCGCGGCTTGGAATGAGGCACAGAGATCCGCGACATCGGTCCGCGTCAGCGGCGCGATGCGCTCAGCTTCGAGCCGTACTGCCGTCTTCAGTCCGGAGAGCGAAAAATCCGGCTTCGGCCGCATCAGCATAGGGCGCGGCAAATCGAAGCGCTGCGGATCGCCGTCGATCGCCTCACGCTCGACATTCGGGCCGCCGGGATAGGCGAGGCCGAGCATTTTCGCGACCTTGTCGAAAGCCTCGCCGATAGCATCGTCCACCGTGGAGCCGAGACGCTCGTACTCTCCGACCCCGCGCACGGCGACGAGCTGCGTATGCCCGCCGGATACAAGCAGTAGCAGATAGGGAAAATCGACGCGGTCGGTGAGCCGCGCCGTCAGCGCATGTGCTTCCAAATGATTGACGGCAACGAACGGTTTTGCCGCCGCGAGCGCCAGCGCCTTGCCGGCGGTGAGGCCGACGATCACGCTGCCGACGAGGCCCGGCCCGGCGGCGGCAGCCACTCCGTCGATGTCGGAAATATCCATCCCGGCGGTCGCGAGCGCGCGCTCCACGAGCCGGTCGAGCACATCGATATGGGCTCGCGCGGCGATCTCCGGCACGACGCCGCCGTAAGCTGCATGTTCGGCGATCTGGCTCATCACCTCGTTGGAGAGGATATCGCCGGCGCCGTCCGCCCCGCGCTGCACGATTGCCGCGGCTGTTTCGTCGCAGGTCGTTTCGATTCCCAAAATGCGCATTGCTTCTCGAGTGTGGAGCGGCCGCAGCGCCGAGCTCTCATCTAATATGCGCGGCGAGGCGCCGGGTCCAATTTCCATCGGGCCCAACTTGCTCTAGATCACGGGCGCTGAGGAGCGCGAGACCAGCGATGGCAGAAGGATTGATCCCGACCGGCCGGATCGTCACCGTTTTCGGCGGCTCCGGCTTCATTGGCCGGCAGGTCGTGCGCAAGCTCGCCAAGCGCGGCTGGCGCATTCGGGTCGCGACGCGCCGTCCCGATCTTGCCTCGCATCTGCAGCCGTCCGGTCGGGTCGGCCAGATTCACGCCGTTCAGGCAAACTTGCGCAATCCGGCTTCAGTGGCCCGCGCGCTGCACGGCTCGGATGCCGCCGTCAATCTCGTCGGGATTCTTGCCGAATCGGGCCGCCAGAATTTTGAGGCGGTACACGCTTTCGGTGCGCGCGCCGTGGCGCGGGCGGTGCAGGAGGCCGGCATTTCGCGCCTCGTGCACATGTCGGCGCTCGGGGCGGATGAGAGCTCGCCCTCCGATTACGCGCGCACCAAAGCGCGCGGAGAAGCCGCGGTTCGCGATCTTTTGCCTGACGCGATCATCACGCGGCCTTCCGTGGTGTTCGGCCCCGAAGATGATTTCTTCAACCGGTTCGGCGAGATAGCGCGCTTCCTGCCGATTATTCCGCTGATTGGTGCAGACACGAAGTTCCAGCCGGTCTTCGTCGGCGACGTCGCCGAGGTGGTTGCCCGCGGCGTCGACGGCAATCTGCCCGCAGGCAGCACATGGGAGCTTGGCGGACCGGAGATACGCACCTTGCGCGAGCTCGTCGTTTATGTCTGCGGTGTCACCCGCCGTAAGCGGCTGCTGCTGCCGGTGCCGTTCGGGCCGGCACATTACTTGGCGTGGGGAATCGAGCTCGCGACGATGTTGTCGCTTGGCCTATTACCCAGGGTTCTTGCTGCAACACGCGATCAGGTAAAACTTCTGCGCAACGACAATATCGTGTCGCAGGATGCAATCCGATCCGGGCGTACGCTCGAGGCGCTTGGCATCCAAGGCGAGACGATCCCCGCCGTCGTGCCGACCTATCTCTATAGGTATCGCAAGACTGGCCAATATGCGGACGAGCGGCTGACCTCGACGACCACGCATTAGGTCTTTAGCGGCAGCGCCATTGGCGGGGCGATGCGCTTGTGCAAGCGCACCATGAAAGCCACGCCAAAAAGCGGCGTCAGCAGATTCAAGATCGGGACGGCCAGGAGCGCCGCGATGAGCAGTCCGGCAACAAAAATCCGCATCGGATGACGGCGGCGAAGCGCTCGAACCTCCTCTAACGGGCTGTAGCGAAGCGCCGCGAGTTCGAAGAACTCGCGGCTGAGCAAATAAGCGTTGGCGACAAAGAACGCGATGGCGTTGATGCCGGGCACGAGCAAAAGCACGAGCGCGATGAGATTCACGATTGCCGAGAGGAGCGCGAACCTCATCGCCAGCCAGACCGCATATCCTGCGGGCAATGCGCGCCCGATGCGATCGGAGGGATAGATGTCACGTTCCACGATTGCAGCGAGCTCATCGAGGAACAGCCCTGCAACTAGCGACGACGTCGGCGCAAGCAGGAAGGCCAGGCCGATAAACAGGCCGACGCCGGTGACGATCGACAGGAGCGTCGCCACCCAGGCAGTCTGCACGTTGATGAAGTGCAGGACCAGCTGGTCCAGGCCAAACCAGACCAGCCCAAGCAGGAGAAGCGTCAATGCGAGCGTTTTGAACAGCACCGCACGAAACGGCGGCGTGAAGATTTGGCGGAATGCGGCGAGAGCATCATCGAGCATCGTTGATGCTCCGCAAGTCGGAAGGGCGCGGAACGCTTATTTCGGCGCGAGAATCATCACCATTTGGCGGCCTTCCATGGAAGGCGCCGTCTCCATCTTGGCGATGGCCGCGGTCTCATCGCGGACGCGCTCGAGCAGGCGAAACCCGATATCCTGATGCGCGAGCTCGCGGCCGCGAAAGCGCAACGTGACTTTCACCTTGTCGCCCTCCTCGAAGAAGCGGCGCACCGCCTTCATCTTCACATCGTAATCGTGGTCGTCGATACCTGGTCTAAGCTTGATCTCCTTGACCTCGACGATCTTCTGCCGCTTGCGGGCTTCGGCGGCCTTCTTCTGTTCGAGGAAGCGGAATTTTCCGTAGTCGAGAATTTTGCAGACCGGCGGATTGGCATTGGGGACGATCTCGACGAGATCCAGTCCTGCTTCTTCGGCGAGTTGGAGCGCCTCTTCGGTCGGCGTGGGGCCTCTATTCTGGCCCTGTGCATCAATCAATTGCACGGTCGGAACGCGAATATCGCGGTTGGTGCGGGGCCCCTCTTTCTGCGGGGCCGCAGTAGCTTTCATTGGACGGCGAATGGCATGGTCTCCATGTCGATTGCGGGTGCGGTCTCGCGGGGTATAGCAAAACGCTCCGCAGCTAAAGCCACGAAGCCCCCGAGGTCCCGGCTCAAAATCGTGGCTTGGCCTTCCGAAGTCAATGGCGCGGCGCTCCAGGCACGGCCGATATGGCGAGTTTCCAAAGGCCGCGACCGAAAATCAGCAGTCCTGAGCCTCGCATGGGCTCGGGGCGAGCGCGGACGCCAGGCAGCGAGCGTCCTGATCCGCCCGCGAATCACGGCTTGCTCGCGTGATTGACGTGCAATCGGCCCGGCGCGAGCATGGCTGCCGAAGAACCGGCGCAGCGCAAGAGGGGACGCGGTGACAATCGATCTGCCGCGTGCGGTTGAGGATTTCTGGGCCGCCCGTGCGCGCGGCGAGTTCTTCCCGCTCGACTATTTCGATCGCCTGACGCTGGAGCGGTCACGTTTTCGGCGCGAACGAACTCATCCATCCCGGCTTCGAAACCGAGCTCTGCATCCGGCTCGCACGCGGCCTGGAAGGCGAGGTTTCGATCGCAGACGTGCGTGAGGCGATCGAATTTATCCATCCCTCGTTTGAGATCATCGAAACCCGCGGCGATCTCGTGAAACAGATTTCGCTGGCGCTCGCCGACAACGCGCAACAACGCTCGGTCATCGTGGGCGCGCCCGTGCGCTGCACATCCGGGATCGCGCTCGATGAGGTGGAGGCGCGGGTGCGGATAAACGGCCGCGAAGTTGCGAGCGGATTCGGCAGCGCGGTGTTGGGCAATCCGTTGAATTCCGTCGCGTGGCTTGCCGGCAAGCTCGGTCAATACGGGAAAGCGCTTCGCGGCGGGGACATTGTCACGACGGGCTCGTTCGTCCGTCAGTTTCCTCTATCGCCGGGCGATATCGCGGTCGCAGACTTTTCGGGTATCGGGCGCGTCGAAGTCGCGCGGTCGAAGAGCTAACGTCCGCAGAGGGCGGCCACTTCCGTCGCCGGCGACGACAGGAAGGCGAACGTCATGGGCGCGCAGAGGCCGCCGTCCCCGGAACAGAATTGCGCGAACGAGAAGCCCGGGGCGCCGGCCCGCGTCCGCGTCACCCCACCCAACGTCACTACCGCCGTGTCACCCGGGTTCGACAAGGTCACGCATTTGCCGCCCATCCGCGTGCAGACGATGGCGAGCCCTTCGTTGAGCGTGGCGACCGTGCGGGCTCGCTCCGACAGAATATCGAGCTCGGTGCCGCGCACCCCGATCGTGGCGACCGGGGTATTTATTTTATAGGCGCGCTTGTCCGAGCTGCCGGTCGAGAAGCGAAACGCGCCACGGACGAGATTGACGGTGGCGTCGCGGTAATTGCCGTCCCCCGCGAACACGAACCTGTCCAATGTCACGGTGGACACCGGACCGACGGCGAGATTGGTACTATCCGAGAAGACGAGCTTCGTCGAACTGTCGGCGCCGGTGCGCACGACCTCGTTACGCACGACGTTCTCGCCGATGCTGATCGGCACAGCGCTTGCACCCTTCACCTGCGCGACGTCGTTTCGCACTGTAGCCGCGACACCGATCGTCTGCGAATGCGCGGCGGATGCGAATGCAACGCCGGCGATGAGCGCCGTCACTAGCGAAAGAACGTGGACGCGCAATAGGGTCACGCCGCCTCCATCATTTCCACAGGATAGCCCGAAGCTCCGCAGCGGGTAATCGCTACAAGCTGTCGAGAATGCGAATCGGCGGGATTCCCGTGCCTTGTTGTCTAGTTGCAACATCGCCGAACCGGGCGGCCATCGACCGATACAGCGCACACCAGGCCGACGGGACCTCGTCGCAGAGAGTGCGGGCATGGGAATGGGCCCGCGTGATATCGCCTGCGCGGTAGGTGGCGAGCATCGCCTCATTAGCGCGTCGCCACTCGGCAAACTCGTCCGATCGGGCATAGTCCGCATCGCCTGCGAGACCAAAAATCGTCGTTACTTCGCGGCGCCCTTTGACCCTGACCCAGTCGAGTTCGAGCCAGGCGAATTGCGGGGCTCGTCGGACGACGCTTTCGGCTGCGACAATGTCGACATGGTAGAGTTTGGAGACGCGTTCGAGCCGTGCGGCGAGATTTACCGTGTCGCCGAGGACGGAATAGTCGAACCGGCGCAGCGATCCCATATTGCCGACGCTGCAAGGTCCCGCATTCAACCCGATCCCGATCATGGCCGGAGTGAAGGTCTCGCCCAACTCGCCTGCGGCCTGCGCGCGTGCGGCGTTGAACGCGGCAAGCTCACGGCGCATTCTCAGAGCGGCACCGACAGCTTTGGCGGCGTGATCCGGCACATCGAGCGGCGCGTTCCAGAACGCGACGATCGCGTCACCGACATATTTGTCGATCGTGCCTTCGTGATCGAGGATCGCGTCGGTCATCGGCGTCAGGAAGGCATTCATGAATCGCGTCAGTTCCTGTGCATCGAGTCCTTCAGACAGGCCGGAGAAGTTTCGTAGGTCCGAAAACATGATCGTCAGTTCGCGCGTCTCGCCACCGAGTACGAGGCCGCGTGGATCGGCGGCCAGCCGGTCGACGACTGCGGGCGCGAGGAACTTCCCGAATGCGAGCCTGATACGCTGGCGTGCAATCCTGTCGGCTCGCCACAGCGACAAAGTCCCGGCGAAATAAACGCCAACCAAGGCGAGGGACGGAAAGGTCGGATCGAGCAGGATTTTGGCGCGATCGAAACTGATGAAGGAAGCGGCGCAGCACAGCAGCACTGCGGCGCTGACCAGAGCGACGGCGGCGAGCGGCGGCAGAATTGGCAGAAGCAGCGCGACAAGCACAAAGGCGGCCAATCCGAGCAGAGTCTCAGCGGGCGCAGCCCAGTCCGGCCGCGACAGGATCGCGTTGCCGATCAGCGCCTCAACGATCTGCGCATGAATTTCGACCCCCGCGACGGTTGGCTCGAGCGGCGTCGCACGCACGTCGCTTAGGCCCGTAGCCGTCGTTCCGATGAGCACGATGCGGCCTTCGACTTCGTTCCTGGCGACCTCGTTGCGCAACAGCCGGCCAAAAGAGATGAAACGCTCCGATTGGCTCGCCGTATAATACGGGCGGACGTCGGCATTTGCTCCGGTCTGGATCTCCCGGTCACCGACCTTCAAAGCGTTGATGCCGGTCTGCTGTCCAAAGGCAGTCTGGCCGCTGGCATTTGAGGCGCGCACGAGAATGGTGGTCGCAGCCTCCGCGACGCGTACGGATTCGAGCGCCAAGGACGGGAAGACTGCGCTCTTTAGCCTGACCAGAAGCGGCACGCGCCGCACGACCTGATCGCGGTCCGGCAGCCAATTGATCGCGCCGATCCCTTTCGCCGCGGCCGCGAGCACCGGCAACGGGCCGGCAATCCCGTCGAAGGCGACGAGGAAGGGCAACGGATCGTCCCCGGCATAGGCAAAGCCGGCCTTTGGCGCCAAGTCTCGCGTCGAGCTGCCGGGAAGCAGGGAGGCGCTCAGCACGGCAGGTATGTCGCCAAGCCTCTTGGCAAAGGCCTGGTCGTTGGTTTCGGCGCCGAGGAGCTGGGTTGAGAGCCCGTCCCGCAACGCCCCGGACGAGAGGGTGGCGAGGATGCTTTCGGCGCTCGCCCGATCCGGCTCGTTGAAGATGATGTCGAAGGCGATTGCCGCCGCGCCGAGCTCGGCCAGCGTCCGGGTTGCCTCGGCAAGCCGCGTGCGCGGCCAGGGCCATTGGCCGAGCTCGAGCAGGCTTGCCTCGTCGATCGCGACGATGCGGACCGGGCCGTCATGCTCGAACGGACGCGGCTTCAGCCTCTGCCAGCTATCGAAGACGAAGTTGCCGAGGTCGTCGAAAACGAGCGGCCGCGTCACGCCGGTAATAATGGCGATGGTGAACATCGCGATTATCGGAACGAGATAAGGCTTATTCCAGCGCAAGCGCGGTCGTCCAGGCGCGGATGCGCGCCTTCAGAACGTATACCGCACGGCCAGCCCACCATGAACCGTGGCGCCGATCGGGCGAGGGCCGAGCGTGCCGTCCGCGAACGCATCGACGATGACGTTCGGCTGAATCCGGTAGCCGACGCGAGCACCGTATTCGGCCCAGGTATATTCGCCGAGTGAAGGCGGAACGCTCGCGCCCGCTACTGTCGCAATGAGCCCGCTACGCGAGCCGAACGACCGCGCGATACCCAAATTAACCTGTGTCTCGATGGCGGCGCTCCAGAGGTGCGTCAACTGGGCTCCGAATCTCGCTATGTTTATCTGATCGGTGCCCCCGCCATTGACGAGCGGGACCGGATTGATCGGCGAGAATGTTTCGGCATAGGCGCCGACGCGTTGCCAATAGTGTGACAGCTCGGCTCCGATCGAGGCTTCGTCGCGAGGCGAAAACCGATAGACCCAGCCGGCCCGGCCGAACGCGCCGTAGTTTGCTGTCATGGCGCTGGCGAACCCGGAGAGATCTGCCGTGCCAACCAGATAGTGACGCGTGAAATTGGCTCTACCGGCGGGGGCCGCTATTGCGCCTGCTTCGACGTACGGACGCGAGATGCCCAATTCCGTGAAGTCGTAGCGCAGGCTCGCGGCGCCAAGCGGGATGGAGGCGACTTGGACGGCGCCGCTTCGGTAATTCGAATAGGCGATACCGCCGATCACTGAGAGATCGTCTGTGATGGCATGACGTCCGTGAACGCCGGCGCTGAACGAGCCGATTTCGCCAAAGGCGCTGATGCAGGTTGTGCAATTGATCTGCTCATTGAAGCCGCCAAGAATGCTGGCGAGAACCCGGTTGGTCACGATCGCGCCCTGGCGATCACGGCCGAGGGTCTGTACCGAGTCCAGGCTGGAGGCGATCTCCAATATCGCAATCAGGGGAGGGCCGTTGCCTCTGCCGACGACTTGCGCCGATGCGCAGCCCACGAATGAAATAACAGCAGTCGCAAGCGCAAACGCAGCGCCAAGCAAGGAGAAGGTCCGGTGCCGGGCGGCAGGCACTCCCTGGCGCTCGCGTTCGAGCGCTGAACAACGCATTGCGGTTCGCAGGTCCACAGATGCCACCCAGCCCCACCCAGGCTGATGCCGATTGTCCTTGGACCCAAGATCCCGGCATCCCTCGCCGGGAGACAATCACATCGACTGGACGCCGTCGCCCGGGGGGCCGCTTCGGCCAGCGTAATTCTCGGAGGCGTAGCCTTTCGACCACACCACCGGCGCTGAGAAATCGCACTTAGGGCCGTTTTGCGGACCAGTTTGGAGGCGCGAAGCGGTGGGTTTCGGCCGAAGGGCCGGTGCCCGGCCTGCAGCAGCGGGGAGAGCCCCGTCCGGAGACGTCACGACTTTGCCGCCAATCGGCGCTAACCCAAACTGCCGTAGCAGGGCAACCCTGCCCGAGAACAACCCGCAGCAGACCACCGATCGTGCCGGACACGTTGAGATTATTCGATGATTCAGCTTGATCGCGTGTTCAAATATTACCGCGCCAACGGTCACGTTAAGGTCGTGCTCGACCACATCGACATGGAATTCCGCGCCGGGCGAAGTCATGCCATCCTCGGCATCAACGGGGCCGGCAAGTCGACCCTGATGCGGCTCTTGTCCGGTATGGAATTGCCGAACAGCGGTCGAATTCGCCGATCCGTCCGCGTTTCCTGGCCGCTCGGCTTTTCAAGCGGCCTGCAGGCCAAGATGACCGGGCGCGAGAACGTCAAATTCGTCGCCCGGCTCTACGGTTACGACCCGAAGCGAGCGATCAGCTTCGTCGAGGATTTCGCCGAGATCGGCGCCTCCATGGATATGCCGCTCGGGACTTATTCCTCGGGCATGGGCGCCCGCTTCGCCTTCGGCCTGTCGATGGCGATCGACTTTGAATGTTATCTCATCGATGAGGTCACAGCCGTGGGCGATGGCCGCTTCCAAGCCCGATGCCGGCAGGAATTCGCCAAGCGGCGAGAGCGAGCGGACTTGATCATGATTTCGCACGATATGGCGACGATCAAGGAATATTGCAGCCGTGGTTCAGTTTTGGCAGGGGGTAAGCTCTACACCTTCTCCAACGTCGATGACGCGATCGAGCTGTACAAGAAGATGAACCAGTGAGGCTTGAACTTAGAACCATGCTGCTCATCGGAATGGAAAGATGACCGCCTCCCTCACCGGCAGTGACCTCGTCGTCGCGGCAGACGGAAAGAGTAAAGCGGCTGCGATTGGGCGCGCTCTGCGCCGCGCCGCGCGAGACGCCCGCATGCCGGCGAGCATCGTCTCCGGCGGAACGGGATTTCGCCGCACGCGCAAGGACCGCTTGTTCACCTTGGGTCTTGCCGCGAGTTTCGTTGCCATCGTGCTTCTGCCGACGCTGGTCGTCGGTATTTACTACGGATTGGTCGCTTCCGGCCAATATGCGACCGAGGTTCGCTTTTCGCTGCGGAATGGCGAGCCGGGAATAGCCGATATGCTTGGTGGGCTAACCGGAGGCGGCGGATCGCAGCAAAGCCAGGATTCGCAAATCATTGTGGATTACGCTCGCAGCCGGACAATGGTGGAAAGCCTCCAGAACGAAATCGATCTGAGGGGAATTTTCTCGCGGGACGATGCCGATCATTTCTCGCGTTTCAAAAAGGACAAACCGATCGAGGCCTTAGTACGTTATTGGCGTAAGAGGGTCGATGCCCACTACGACAAAATGGCCGGAATAATTACTCTCGAAGTAAGGGCGTTCACGCCGGAAGATTCGTTTCTATTGACCGAAAAGATCATCGAGCGGTGCGAAAAGCTCGTGAATGACCTGTCGCAGCGCTCAAGGCGGGACGCTCTGAAACAGTCCGAACTGGAACTTCACCGCGCGGAGACGCAGCTGAAGGCAGCGAGCGCCGATATGCGCGAAGCGCAAAATTCGCAGGGCATGCTCGACGCTACCGTGGAAGCGGAGGCTCTCAGCAAGATCGTTACGATTTTGCGCATGGATTTGGCAAAGGCGCAGCAGCAGATCGCAGGGCAGGGCGATACGGTTTCTTCGGATGCGCCCCAGGTGCGCGTGCTGAATTCACGCGTGCAGATTCTCGAGGACCAGATCAACAAATTCACCACCCAGATCGCCGACAAGAAGCAGGGTGGCGAGAGCCTTGCCGATCGAAAGAGAGCGCTGGATCTCAAACAGACAGATCAGGCGATCGCGATGCAGCGTTATATCATGGCCTCAGTGGCTTTCGAGAACGCCCGGCTCGATCTTGAGACGCAGAAGGCTTATTTGGCTCCCTTTGTCAGGCCTATGCTCGCGACCAGACCGACCTACCCGAAGCGGTGGTGGGACTGGTTCCTTATCAGCGGTCCCGCCCTCCTCGCCTGGGGATTACTGGCCGGCGGCGCCTTCCTGGTCCGCGATCATATGGCGAAATAGCCTCTCACCGAGCGCCAGTTGCGGTGACCAAATGAGCAGGCCGGTAGGGGGCTCCGCCGAGCCTCTACAGCATTATTTCAATAGCGTGGCGCCCGCCGCCGCCTGATAGGCAGGAGCGGCGACCGAGTTGAACAAGCTCAACGCCTTCTGCCACTCGGTCGAGGGGGAAGCCGCGACATAAATCACGTCCTTGTTGCGGACCGGGAAACGGCGCGCCAGGAAGTAGGTATTCGCGTCTTTCAGGTTGATCCGGTAGACGACGTTCACAAGTCGTTGACCAGGTGCAATCGGGTAATCCGGATTGAGCTGCCGCGCCACTGAGACCGGCTCGACACGCAGCACGAATACGCCCTGCGGATCGGCGGAGAGGTCGAGCAGCCCACCAGCCTTCGCGACCGCCTCTTCGAGCGTGATGCCGACCGCGTCGAAGGGGACGAGCGCATTGCGCAGCGTGGACCCGAATGCGGTGAAGGTCTGGGGGTCGAGCACCGCGGTGAGGACATCGCCCGGTCGCAGATAGATATTTTCCCGCGGGTCGTTGAGCAGGGCCTGCATCGGGACTTTCACGGTCGTGTTGCCGCGGGTCAGCGCCAGGAAGGTCGCGTGAACGGGCGCGCGCACCCCACCGGCCGTGGCAATGACGTCGAGGATTCGGTCGCCGCGCGTCGAAAGGGGCACACGAGCACCGGCGGTGACCTCGCCCGTTACGGTGACCGTGTTGCTGACGTTGCCGGCCACGCTGACCAGCGCCTGCGGCTCGATCGCCTTGCCGGACAGGCGCTCGACGATGGCGGCCTCGACCTGCGGCGGGGTCAAGCCGACTACATGGATCCGTCCGGCATAGGGAACCGTGATAGATCCGTCGCGGGCAACAATCTGTGCGGGGATGACCGAGGAATGCGAGCCAGTCGTAACGCCGCCGAGCGCCGGCGCCGAGAAGAGCCCGCCGGCGGCGGCCTCCCACACGGTGACCGACAGCCCGTCGCCGACCCCTATGACGGGGGAAGGCGGCGCACGGTGATCGCCGAAGCGCCCATATAGCGACGGCAATGGCGTGTGCTCAAGCACCGAGACGCTGTATTCATTGAGATCGGTAATGAGAAAGTGCGGCGCGACATCGGGGTCGACCGGCGTGCCCTGGGTAACGATCTCTAAGGCCGAGGGACCTTGCGAGGGTAGCGACGAGCATCCCGCAACTGCCGCCGCGAGACCCGAGACTGCCGCAATACTGAACCAAAACCGCATCAACACCCCTGGCCTGCTTTATGAGCGCTTTCGTGGGATCGGCGCTTCCGGGTAACAAGCCCGAACAACGGCCGCCGCCCTGCTACTCCCGCTTTTGCGCCTTCCGTGACTCTCCTACCACAGGGACGAGAACGGTCCCGGTCGGCCAAAATGACCCCGATCGCGTCGATTATGTGGTCTAATCGGTGAAGGAATGATGTTGGCGCGCTCCAGCGATTGTTCCATTGCCGCGCTGAGCGCCCGCTTCGGGCCTCAACCAAGTCAGATGGCCTGATCCTTGATTGCGGCGACGAGCAGGGCAGCGACAGCCCAGAGGATGAGGGCACTCGCGAAAAACAGCGAACTCGACAGCGCGGGCTGCGGATAAGTCGCCGACTCGGGTGTAGTCGGTCGCACCACAACGACCAGATAGAGAAGCTGCTTGTCGCGCTCCTGCCGGGCCCTTTCGTAGGCAGCCTGCGCAACGGTATACATCTTTTCGTTGAATTTTTCGTTAAGTTCGAGTTCTTCGAAGGTGGCAAGCTGCGCCGAGACCGTATCGCCTCCCTTAGTGTCGGTTAGCTTTTGCCTAAGCGAAGCGATCTGTTCATCAAGTGTCGCAAGCCGCGTGCGCTGCAGACGTTGGCTCGGTGAATCGGCCGCAAGCACCCCAGACATGCTGCGCAAATTGCTATCGATTTGAAGCCGCTCGACGGTAAGTTGGCCGATCAGCTCGCCGATGTTCTTGGCCTTGGTTATGGGGTCGATGAGTACGTTGGCATTGCGAAATTCGACCAAGCTCTGGCGCGCTTGCGCAAGCTTCTGTGCGGAGAGTTTGACCTCCGCCTCCGCCCTTTCAAGCGCATCCGAGCGGCTGCGGTTGGAGATGCTGTTGACGAGCTGCTCGCTGAGATCGACGACGGCTTGAGCCGTTTTCATCGCATCTTCAGGCGTGTAGGCCTGGACCTGCAATGTAACAATCCCCGACATCGTATCGAGGTAGACCTTCACCTTTCCCGTCCAGTATTTCCAAAGCTTCTCGAGGTCGGCGCCTTTGTCGAGGCGGGAGAAAAAAT
>JAFASC010000344.1 GCA_019244955.1 Methylobacteriaceae bacterium
CCGAGCTGCAGCGCCTCGACTTCTTCCTTGTCTTTATAGAGCTGCGAGTTCGGATAGAGTTCGACCTTGACGCGGCCGTTGGTGTATTTCTCCGCGAGTTCCCTAAATTTCTCCGCGCCTTTGCCTTTCGGCGTATCCGGCGCGACGACGTGGCTGAATTTGATCACGATCTGCTGTTGCGCCAGCGCCGGCGCCGTCGCCAGGATTGCTCCAGCCGCCAGCGCGGCGAATAAGGACAGACGCATTCTTTCCTCCCGGTGAATTCTTCTCGGCATCCTGGGATGCCAGTTGTGGGAGCTGTCCATTAATCGGGGCGGGAAGGCAAGGCTCCGAAAGGATAAGCCTGGGCCAGCTGCGCGTGAACCATGACGCGCGCGCCCCGGCGCGCTATAGGTCGCCCAACGCATTCACCGCCCGAAGGAAATCCCGCATGCCCACGCCTGATCCTATCGTCATCGTCGGCTCGGCGCGCACGCCGATGGGCGGCTTCCAGGGCGATTTCAAGGACGTGAAAGCGCCAGAACTCGGCGCGGCCGCCATTCAGGCGGCCGTCGAGCGGGCGGAACTCGCGGGCGAGGACATCGAAGAGGTGATCTTCGGCTGCGTGTTGGCGGCGGGGCAGGGCCAGGCGCCCGGCCGACAAGCGGCGCTCGGCGCCGGGCTGCCGAAATCTGTGACCTGCACCACCGTCAACAAGATGTGCGGCTCGGGCATGAAGGCGGTGATGCTCGCGCACGATCTCATCTCCGCGGGCTCGGCCGCCATCATGGTCGCCGGCGGCATGGAGAGCATGTCGAACGCGCCATACCTGCTCGATCGCGCGCGCGGCGGCTACCGCATGGGCCACGGCAAGGTCTTGGACCACATGTTCCTCGATGGACTCGAGGACGCCTACGACAAGGGCCGGCTCATGGGCACCTTCGCTGAGGATTGCGCGCAGAATTATCAATTCACGCGGGCCGCGCAGGACGAGTATGCCGTCACGTCCTTGAAGCGCGCGCAGAAAGCCATCGCCGACGGCAGCTTCGAGTCGGAGATCGTGCCGGTCGCGGTGAAAGCCGGACGCGAGGAGCGCCTCGTCAAGCAGGACGAGCAGCCGCCGAAAGCCAAGCTCGACAAGATACCGACTTTAAAACCCGCGTTCCGCGACGGCGGCACGGTGACCGCGGCGAATGCCAGCTCCATTTCCGACGGCGCTGCCGCGCTGGTGCTCATGCGCCGCTCTGAGGCCGAGAAGCGCGGGCTGACGCCGCTCGCCGAAATCAAGGGGCACACCTCTTACGCCGACCTGCCCAATCTCTTCCCCACGGCGCCGATCGGTGCGGTGAAAAAACTGTACGAGCGCACCGGCTGGTCGAACAAGGACGTCGATCTCTTCGAGATCAACGAGGCCTTCGCCGTCGTCGCCATGGCGGCGATGCGCGATCTCGACCTGCCGCACGATCATGTCAACGTGCATGGCGGCGCCTGCGCGCTAGGGCATCCGATCGGCGCGTCGGGCGCGCGCATCCTCGTGACGCTGCTCGCCGCGCTCGAAAAATACGACATGCAGCGCGGCATCGCTTCGCTGTGCATCGGCGGCGGCGAGGCGACTGCCATCGCCATCGAGCGCGTGCACTAAGCCATGATCCCCAGCGAAGAGCAGCTGCAAATCCGCGACATGGCGCGCGATTTCGCGCGCGAGCGCCTGGCGCCGAACGCGGCCGAATGGGACCGCGAGCACCGCTTTCCGGCCGACGCCATCCGGGAGATGGGCGAGCTCGGTTTCATGGGCATGCTGGTGCCGGAGGAATGGGGCGGCTCCGACACCGGCCAGGTCGCCTACGCCATGGCGATCGAGGAGATCGCCGCCGGCGACGGCGCCTGCTCGACGATCATGAGCGTGCACAATTCCGTGGGATGCGCGCCGATCCACAAATACGGTACCGACGAGCAGAAGGAGCGCTATTTGAAGCCGCTGGCGCGCGGCGAATGGCTCGGCGCCTTTGCACTGACCGAGCCGCAAGCCGGGTCGGACGCGTCGAACATCCGCACCCGCGCGCGGCGCGACGGCAATGCGTCCTACATCATTTCCGGCACGAAGCAGTTCATCACGTCGGGGCGCAACGCCAATGTCGTGATCACCTTCGCGGTGACCGACCCGCAAGCCGGCAAGAAGGGCATTTCCGCCTTCATCGTGCCGACCGACAGCGCCGGCTACGAGGTCGCGCGCGTCGAGCAGAAGCTCGGGCTGAATGCCTCGGACACCTGCCAGATCAATTTCAACGACGTGCGCGTCTCCGTCGAGCAGCGCCTCGGCAACGAAGGCGAGGGCTACCGGATCGCGCTGTCCAATCTCGAGGGCGGGCGCATCGGCATCGGCTCGCAGGCGGTCGGCATGGCGCGCGCCGCCTTCGAGCATGCGCGCGATTATGCGCGCGAGCGCGAGACCTTTGGGCAGAAGCTGATCGAGCACCAGGCGGTCGCGTTCAAATTGGCCGACATGTCCGTGCAGATCGAGGCGGCGCGGCAGATGGTGCTGCACGCGGCCTCGTTGCGCGAAGCCGGGCAGCCCTGTCTCACGCAAGCGTCGATGGCGAAATTGTTTGCCTCCGAGATGGCGGAGAAAGTGTGCTCGTCGGCGATCCAGATACTTGGGGGCTACGGCTATCTCAACGATTTTCCCGTCGAGCGCATCTATCGCGACGTGCGCATCTGCCAGATTTATGAAGGCGCGAGCGACATCCAGCGCATGCTCATTGCAAGGGATTTGGGATGAGGGATTCGGGATGAAGTTTGCGCTCTCTTCGCTGCCGACGCCGATCGGCGCTTTGCTGATCGTCTGCGACGACGAGGAGCGTATGCGCGCGCTCGACTGGGAGGATTACGAGGACCGCATGCGGCGGCTTTTGCGGCTGCAATATGGAGGCGACATCGAGTTGCGCGAGGGCCGTGCACCGGAGCGCATGCGCGAGTCGCTGAATTCTTATTTTGCCGGCGACTTTTCCGCGCTCGAATCAATTGCAGTGGAAACCGGCGGCACCGTTTTCCAGCGCAAGCTCTGGACGGCGTTGCGCGGGATTCCCTCAGGCCAGACTTCGACCTACGCCGCGCTTGCGGCAAAAATCGGCGTGCCGAAAGCCGTGCGCGCCGTCGGCGCCGCCAACGGCGCCAACCCGATCTCGATCGTTTTGCCCTGCCATCGCGTCATCGGCTCCGACCAGCGGCTGACCGGCTATGGCGGCGGCCTCGACCGCAAGCGCTGGCTGCTCACGCATGAAGGGGCGGCGTTTCGGGGGTGAATCATCGCGAGCGAAGCGAAGCAATCCAGGGGCAAACGCGTCGCCGATTGCAGAGTTGCCCCTGGATTGCTTCGTCCCCGGATCAAGTCCGGGGTCCTCGCAATGACATCAACCCACCCTTCTCGGCACGCTCGGCCGTCCCTCCTCGCATTCCAACGCGGCGCGGTCCCATTTGCCTAAATCGGCTGCGGCTTCGTACGTGCTCTCCAAGAAATCGAGCAGCATCGCGTCGGGATCGCGCGCTGTGCGCACCGCGTCATAGGGCAACAGAAACTCGCCCAAATTCTTGTCGAAGCGCGCCGCGTCCGGCTTAACGCGCGCGTCGGCAAAACCCGGCGGTACCGGATAAGCATAGGAGTAGAACGCCGCCGCTTCCGCGCCGGGCGAGCCCGGCCAGAAACCGGCGCTCGAGACTTCGTGCGAATAGGCTTCGCGCGTCACGGCGTCGTTGAGATGCGGAATGCCGCCGGGATGCAGCGGCGCGGGGCGGCCGGAAAAGCGCGTCACCGCGAGATCGAAACTGCCCCAGAAAAAATGCACCGGACTGCTCTTGCCGATAAAACGCGTGCGGAACCGCTGCAGCACGCGCTCGGCCGCAACGAGCGCGCGCCAGAATTTTCGCGCCGCGTCGGGATCGTAGGCGCGCAGCGCGCGGTCTTCATCGAACGGTCTTACATCGGGCAGCTCGTTCGGCAGGCGATCGATCTTTATCTCGATGCCGAGCGACGCCAGCGCATCGCAGAACTCGGCATAGAACGTCGCGACGCTTTTCGGCGTCAGCGCGATCGTGGCACGCGTGCCATTCGTCGTGCGCAGCTCGACGCGATCGTCGACAAAGTCGAACTCGATGTCGAAAGAGAATGCACCATGCGGGATGAGTCCCGTGATCAGCCCGCGCGCCGAGACGTAGAACGTCACGTGCCAGGAATGATTGAGCCACGGCGTGCCGGCGAGGCGCGTCTTGCCAGCGGCTTGCGTGAACAGCTGCAGCGTCTCGAGTGTCGGACGCAGCTCCGCATAGGGGAGGGCAGGCCAGGCTTCGGAGGAGAACGGCATATGTGCTCCGTCACGGGCGTCCCCGCACTTGATGGGGCTCGCCGGCTATCGACGACATAGCACAGGCGGGCCTCCGCCCTTCGGGTGCGATCATGAACGCGCGGCCTGGCGTAGGAAAAATTGCTTGACATTTGTAGGAAAACATGCCACACCCCGCCGTCCCCGTCCCTCCAAGAGGGCGCTTTCCGGAAGCGGTTTCGAAAACGCGGGCGGGGACCGGCGCCCGCGCCCGAGGTGACCTGCCTCGGTCTCGGGGGGCTCGCGCAAGGGGTTCGTGCGCTTTCTCCAGAAGCGCCCGTGACTTTAAGGTTCCGCCCGTCGGGCACTATGACCCGTCGCGCGTCGACGCGCCTGGGGTGGATGAGGACCGGCTAGCCCGGTCAAGTCCATGAAAGAGCGGGACCCGCGTTGACTCGATCAAGTCGCCGACACGTGGACGCCGGGAAGCCGGTGTTAAAAAAATTAGGAACGGTGACC
>JAFASC010000149.1 GCA_019244955.1 Methylobacteriaceae bacterium
CGCGCGGATGATCGGAATCATAGCCGCGATGCGTCGCGAGATCGAAGGCGACGGAGAGGCCCTTCTGGCCCGCCGCGAGGTTGCGTCGGTAAAAGGCGTTGGAATCTTCGGCCGTGGAAAATCCGGCATATTGCCGGATCGTCCAAGGCTGATTGACATACATGGTAGGATAAGGCCCGCGCAGATAAGGCGGCAGGCCGGGATAAGACCCGATGTAACCGAACCCCTCGATGTCCTCGGGCCGGTAAACGGGCTTGACCGGGATGCCTTCCGGCGTGAGCCAGGGTTCGCCGCCCGGAGGTGCGCCGGTCGGCACGGCCGCGAAAGGCACGCCCGAGAAATCGGGAATGCGCGTCATGGTTCGGCCCTGCTCGCCAGCCGATATCGCATTGCGGGATTATAGGGCTATTCGCAGCGTCGGGCCATCCTGGCCATCAGCTGGCGACTGAGCCCGCGCCGGGCTCGTTCTGCATTCGCGCGATCTCCTGCTCGAGCTTGTCGAGCGTTGTCCGCCAACCCTCGGAGGCGCCTTCGATGGCAAACCGGAAGTTCTCGTCGTGGATGTCATAGACTTGGCGCACGGTCATCCGCGTTCCGGGGCCCTCGGCCTCGAAGGTGACGGTCGTATGCGCCGTGAACGCCGGGATCATCCCGTTCGCAACCTCGGAGGTGAAAACCAGACGCTCCGGTGGCGAAACCTCGATGTATTTGCCTCTCGACCACATGTCCTGCCCCGCGGGCGAACGCATGCAGATCGTGCACGTGCCGCCCGGCCGGAAATCGATCTCGGCCTCCGGAACCGTAAAACCTTCCGGGCAGAACCAGCGCTTCATGTGTTCGGCCGTGCTCCAGGCTTTGAACACCAGCGAGCGCGGCGCCGCGAATGTGCGCGTGACCACCAGCGGCTTGCTGTCCAAACCGGCCTTGCTGCTACTTGCCTGCGTCATTTTCTGTCCCCTCTTGTTTCAGTTCCTCGAGATAGTCGCCGAGCCGATCGAGCCTCTGCTCCCATTCGGCGCGATGCCTGCTTATCCAAGTCTCTGCGAGGCTCAGCGCCTTCGCGTCGATGCGGCAGGTTCTGACCCGGCCCACTTTTTTCGATCGCACGAGACCTGATTCTTCCAGCATCGCGAGATGCTGCATCACTGCCGGCAATGACATCGCCAGCGGGCGCGCGAGTTCGCTGACCGAAGCCGGGCCGCGCGTCAGGCGTTCAACCATGGCCCGGCGGGCCGGATCGGCCAGAGCCTGGAAGGTCGCATCGAGAGTGGCCGATTGCTTAAGCACATGCCTAACTATCGCAGCCCGGATAGTTTAGCAAGTGCCTAAGTGTCGCAGCTACGGCGAAAGCGCCGGCGATGTGGTGGTCGCGTTAGCTTTAATGACGGGGAGTCACCCGCGCCGCTCCGCCCGCCAGCGGCCGCTGCAGGCAAGCGTCGGCGAGGTCCAGCTGCCGCTGCCCCACTCTCCGGAAAGCTCGCCCGTTGCCGTGGCGTAATCATTGTTGCGGACAAACCGGACCGTCACCGCGCCACTCGGCGATACGCCGCCGGAAGGTTTGGCGACCTCGCCGAGATCGATGACGCGGTTGCCCTCGATGCCGAGCGTCCAACGGTATACGCGATCGCATGCGCCCTGGTCGGTGATCACCTCGACCGACCATTTTCCGTCGTAACGCCCCGCCCCACGCGGCGCGGCGAGTGCTGCAGTGGCAGCCAGTGCCACGATAATCATGCCGAGCAAAACCCGCATATTGCCTCCTCAGGCGATCCGGCGCTGCGCATTTCCGAGCACGCGCAGAACGTCGCAACCCGCATAGATGAAGTCGCTTACCCCCGCCTGACGTAACTGCGCCTCCAGCTCGCCCGGCCGTCCAGCAACATAAATCGCCTTCGCACCCGCTTGCGAAAGGGCTTTGGCGGTGGGGAGCGCCTTCTCGGCATAAACGGAGTCGCTCGAGCAGATGCAGGCGAGTTTTGCGCCTGAGGCTTTGAAGGCGTCTGCGGCATCTGCCGGTGCGTCGAAACCATCGCTGTCCACAATGGCGATGCCGCCGGCGGCGAAGAAATTCTTGGCAAACATCGCGCGCGTGGTGAACGTCGCAAGCGAACCGAGATTGGCGAGGAAGACGGTCGGGCGCTTGCCTCCTTCCACCATCGCGTCGGCGTTAGCCCGAAGCCGCTCGAACGGCTCGGACAAACGTGTTTTCCGAAGGCTCTTGCCGTCTTCCGTCTCGGTTGAAAGCGCCAATGGCCTCAGGACCGAGACAGGCACTTCATCCAAGATCGGGAATTCGCTGGCGCCGGTGAGCGGATCGAGCCGCCTTCCCACGCGTTCTTGCCGGCGGGCGCGTGTCTCGGCGACGCGCGACTGAAACGAACCGGAGGCAAGTGCCTTAACCAGCCCGCCTTCCTTCTCGATCTGCTGGAATAAATCCCAGGCGCGTTCGCAGAATTGCGCTGTAAGCGCCTCGTAGCCTCCGCTGCCGGCGGCGGGATCGCTCACCTTGTCGAGGTTCGATTCTTCGCTGAGCACGAGCTGCGTGTTGCGCGCGAGGCGCCGCGCGCCCGCGTCCGGTAAGCCGAGAGCCTGCGTGAACGGCAGGACCGAAATCGAATCGGCCCCGCCGAGCGCGGCGGAAAATACCGCCATCGTGGTGCGCAACAGGTTCACGTGCGGATCGTTGCGGGTCATCATCCGCCATGCCGTCTCGGCATGCAGATGCAGCGGCGCCGGCGGGAGCTTGCACGCGTCCTCGACGCGCGCCCACAAACGACGCAGCGCGCGTGATTTGGCAATCCCGCAGAATTGATCGGCATCGGCGGCGAGCCGGAACGAGATCAGCTTACGCGTGACATCTAGATCGATGCCGTCGGTCTCCAGCGCGCGGAGATAAGCGACCGCCGAAGCGAGTGCGAAGGCGAGTTCCTGCACTTCCGAGCCGCCGGACGCGTGAACGATCCGCGCGTCGGCGACGCACAGCGATCGCCTGAAGCCGCGGTCGGCGAGGCTACGGACGTGTTGCGCGAATTTCGGCGCAAGCGACGGCCATTCCTCGGCGGTGATTTTACCGCGCGCGACGCCACCAATCGGGTTTAAACCGAAGACGATGTGCGTCAGCGCCGGATCGATACCGCGCGACTCAATGATATCCGCGACGTGCGCGGCAGCCTCTCGCGTGGTTGCGCTGAGGTCGAGTTCGATATCGATGCCGGTCTCGAGGAAAACGCCATCCAAGACCTGCGCGATTGTCTCTTCTGAGGCGTCAGGCAGACCAAAGCCATAATCCCCCGTGCTGCCCGCAAAAACGAGCTGCAATCCCGTCGCGCCGTTTTCGAGGTCGGTGAGCGCCTGCTTGTTTGCTTCCGCCGGATCGGGATTGTCGATGCGTGGTACGATCGACCACGGGCCGGGCGCCGATCGGATCGCACGCGGCCCCTCCTCCTGCACGGGCGAATAAAGCGGCGCGATGGCAATCCCGTCATACGTCTTGCTGACGAGCGTCTCGAATGATTTTCCCTTGAGCACACCCTCGACGAGCTTGCGCCATTGCGCCTCGTCGGCGGGCGGAAAGGCATCGGCGAACGGCATGTCGGACTCGTGCATCGCGGGTACGCTTGCGAAAATCAGGCCGCGAGCGCGGCGAGAATGCGCGCCCAGCTGCGCGCGCCTTTCTGGAACGAGGTGAGCTCGTATTTTTCGTTCGGCGAATGGATACGGTCGTCATCGAGTCCAAAACCGATCATCAGCGCATCCATCTTAAGATCGCGCTTGAAAATACCGACGATCGGGATCGAGCCGCCGGAGCCGATGAGTACCGGCTCTTTGGCCCATTCGGCCTGCAACGCGCGACGCGCGCGGGTGAGCGCCTCGGAACCGAAGGGCAAAGCCAGCGCGCCGCTGCCGCCATGCGACATGAACTGCGCGCGGCAATCCGCCGGCAGACGCGCGCGGACGAAGCCGCGAAAACTTTCCCGAATACGCTCGGGATCCTGCTTGCCGACGAGCCGAAACGAGAATTTTGCGGAGGCCCGCGCCGGCAAGACCGTCTTCGAGCCCTGCCCCGTATAGCCGCCGGTAATGCCGTTCACGTCGCAGGTCGGACGCGCCCAAATTTGCTCGAGCACGCTGCGGTCCTTCTCGCCTGCCGGCTCGGACAAGCCGACATCGCCAAGGAAGCTTGTTTCATCGAAGTTAAGTCCACGCCATTGCTCGGCAATGTCGGCGGGGAGTTCTTCGACACCTGCATAGAAGTCAGGGATTTGAATGCGCCCGTCGCTGTCATGCACATCGGCGATGATGCGAGCGAGCACGCGAATCGGATTGATCGCGGCGCCGCCAAACAGGCCGGAATGCAGGTCGCGGTTTGCGGCCTGTATCTCCACCTCCTCCAGCAAGAGCCCGCGCAGCATCGTGGTGATCGCCGGCGTGTCGCGATCCCACATGCTGGTATCGCAGACAAGCATGAGGTCGGCGGCGACGTCGCGG
>JAFASC010000169.1 GCA_019244955.1 Methylobacteriaceae bacterium
ATAGGCGTGGCCGCGCGCGATCAGCTTGCCGATGATCTCCAGCATCGGGCCGATATGATCGGTGGCGCGCGGCTCGATTGTCGGAGTCAGGCAGCCCAACGCTTTCGCATCGGCATGGAAGACCCCGATCATCTCGTCGGTGAGCGCGCGGATATCGACCCCGAGCTCGGCGGCGCGCGCGTTTATCTTGTCGTCGACGTCGGTGATGTTGCGCACGTATGTGACGTGCTCCGCCCGGTAGAGATGCCGCAGGACGCGGAACAGCACGTCGAACACGACCAGCATGCGGCCGTTGCCGATATGCAGGTGATCGTAGACCGTCGGCCCGCAGGCATAGACGCGCACGTTCGAGCGATCGATCGGCTCGAACCGCTCCTTCCTGCGCGAAAGCGTGTTGTAGAGCGTGAGCTCCGGCCAGGATGACATGAATTCCCCTTGAAAGCCTGCCGGCCGGAGAATCCCTTCACTCGCGTTTTCAAGGAATCGACGGCCTGCGCCGGCTAAATGCTAGCCGATCTTTGTTGCCGTCCGACATAGAAGAGCGGCGCGCGCCATGCCGCGATATGCGGGGGCGCGCGCCGCTTCGTCAAGTTGCCGCCGCGCTCGAGCGGCGGCAGATCGGCGCTTAGCGGGTGTAGGCCGTGCTCTGGCCGTAGCCGCCGCGCGCGTTGGTCACGCCGCCGTAGGCGTCCTGGGCGAAGGCCGCAAAGCTGGTCGACAGAAGGCCGAGGCCGAGGAAGGTGGCAAGCGCCAGTGCGAGGGAACGTTTCAAGATCCGTCTCCTTTGTTGTTTAAGGGATCGCGATGGAAGATGGGCGTATTGCAGTGCGGGAGAAGCTTCGCATGTGCGAGCCAGCCATGCGGTCGATGCAGGGTAACATATTGCCGCGGCGAGCCTTCCGGAAGAGATGCGGCGAGACGACAAACCCCCGATATGTACTAGGCGCATGACGATACTCCGGGATGAAGCTGAGCGGCGGGACGCCTTTCGGCTGCAGGCGGAGTGGTGCGACAAACTCGGCTCGCCCTTCACCGCCCTACTCTGCCGCACTCTGGCAGATCGGCTCGACGACACGAGTGGGTTTGGTCACCGTGCGTTGACGTGGCCGCTCGAGACGCTGCGTGGCGACCTCGTCGCGCTGCGCTGCTGCGGCGCGCTGCACTACCACGTGCGCTCGCATCCGCAGTCGGAGCTTGCGAAACTCTACCCGCCGCGTCCGACGCCCGACCGCGATACTCTCTGGCAGGCAGTGCGCGCGACCATCGCCGCCGATGACAAGAACCTGACGCGCTTTATCGAGACGCCGCCGCAGACCAACGAGGTCTCGCGCGCCGGCATCCTGCTCGGCGGCCTCAGCCTGGTTGCGGCGCGTTGGTCGCTGCCGCTGTCGCTGATCGAGCTCGGCGCCAGCGCCGGGCTCAATCTCAACTTCGATCGGTACTTCTACGATCTCGGCAAGGGCCGCAGCTGGGGCGATGCGCACTCTGGGGTGCGCATCAGGTCCGAGTGGCGCGGCAACGCGCCGCCGCTCGATGCGCCGCTGAAAATCGCCGCCCGGCTCGGCAACGACCAGACCCCGTTGAGCGCATCACGCAGGGACGACCGGCGCCGCCTCCTCGCCTATATCTGGCCGGATCAGGCGGATCGCCTGAAGCGGCTCGACGCGGCGCTCGATGTCGCCGCCGAACACGCAGTCGAAGTCGTGAAAGAGGACGCAGGCAAATTCCTCGCCTCCTGCATGGCGCGGAAGGCGCACGACGGCGTCGCGCGCGTCGTCTTTCATACGATCGTACTGCAATACGCGTCCCCGGAAACGCGCGCGGCGATCAAACGGACGCTGGCGTCCGCGGGCGAGCGGGCCACCGAGAGCGCGCCGCTGGCGCGCTTTTCGATGGAGCACGAGAAGCCGGATCGGGCCGCCACCATTCGCCTCACGCTCTGGCCCGGCGGCGAGGAGCGCGTCATCGGGGAATGCGACTCGCATGGCGCGTGGGCGCAGTGGGCGTGAGCTGCCCTAGCCTTCCATGAAGGAGAGGGCGACAAAAGCGATCAAGATGCCGACGAGAGCGGCGGCAACGAAGACGGCGATCGCGATGCGTGTGCCGTTGTCGTGCAGACTGATGTTCGGCAGCCTCATGCCGGCTGAATAGGCCGCGGTGGCGAGTCGGTAAAGTGCGCGCAGCACCGAGCCTCGCCTCAGCGAAGGCTGCAACATTAATCGGATTTTCACCCGCCTCGCCCAAGCTTGCGCTTCGCCTGGTCAAGAAGCGAGCCTTGCATGGGAAACGCCGTTCCGCGACATCGCCTGTTCGTGCGCACCGGCCTGGCGTTCGCCGCTTTCTGCGCGCTCGCCGCGGGATTGAGCAGGGTGCCGGTCAAAGCGGAATCGCCGACGACCTTCATCATCCCGGCAAATGACGGCTACGGCCTCGGCGAATGCCTCACCGGCGGCAAACCATGCGGGCGGATCGTCGCAGATGCGTGGTGCGAGGCGCATGGACGCGGGCCGGCCCGCGCCTTCGGCCGGGCCGAGGACATCACCGCCTCGATCACCAGCGTCTCTACAGACGAGCAGGCCACGCCCGGCTCGTTCGTCGTCTCCTGCGGCCAGTAGGCCTCAGCCCTTGAGGTAATCGCCGCATTTCGGCGCTTCGCCCGAGGCGCCCCACGGCATGATCGGCACGCTCGACGTCGAATTCTTCGGCGATCCTTCGATCAGTTTGTCGGTATAGACCATATAGACGAGCACGTTGCGCTTCACGTCGCAGCCGCGCACGATCTGCATCTTCTTGAAGATCAGCGAGCGCCGCTCGCGGAAGACGACGTCGCCCTGCTCGAATTTGTCCTTGAATTTTATCGGGCCGTATTGCCGGCAGGCGAGCGAAATGTCGGAGACTTCTTCCGCCACGCCGAACATGCCGGCGACGCCGCCCTTTTCCGGCACGGTGTAATGACAGGCGACGCCCTCGACCAGGGAGTCATCGATGCCGTAGGTCGCAAGCTTATCGTTCGGCGTCAGCAGCTTGAAAACCGTGGATTTCTTGAAGATGAGGTCGGGCGCCTCATCCGCGGCGAGCGTGGGCGTCGCCGCGGAGCCGATGGCAGCCGCGGCCAATATGGAAACCAGTCGCATCAAACGCCTCCCCTGGAGCGCCGCTCATATGGGGGGCACGCGCAGGACTGGAAGCCCCTGCGCCCTCGCGGCCACACCTTCGGCCTTATTGCCGACGTGTCGGGGCGGCATGGTCGACCGGCGGCCAAGTTGAATGATATTTCACCAGTCGGGGCGAGCATCCGAAGAGTGCATGATTCGGTAACCATACCGGGCGGCGGCGATGCCGTCCGAAGAGGGTCGATGGGTTCTTTCTCGCATCACACCAGGCTTGCCTTTGCGCTTGTCTCCGCCGGGGTGCTGTGCGGCAGCGTTGCGCGCGGGCAATCCCTCGATTGCAACCGTCTGCAGGCGCAGATCGCGCAGACGAACGCGACAGATCCTGCCTCAGATCGTGTGGCCGCAGCGGCGCAGAAACAGCGCGCCGAACTCGATCGCACGGTCGCCTACGCCCATTCGATCGGCTGCGACCGCTCCGGCTTCGTCTTCTTCGGCCCGCAGCCGCCACCGCAATGCCCCGGGATCAATGCGCAAATCCAGCAGATGCGCGGCAGCCTTGCCCAGCTGCAGGGACAAATGCGCGGCGGGCCCCGCGGCCCCCTGATTGCCCAGTACAACGCCTATTGCCGCGGCGGCGCGCAGGTTGCGGCGGCGCAGCCGCGCGGGTTTTTCGAGCAGCTCTTCGGTGGTGGCGGGTTGGGCGCGCAGCAGCCGGAGATCATGGCGCCCCCGCCCGAGGACGACACGCCGCGCGGCGGCTCGATGGCGGTCTGCGTGAAATCCTGCGACGGCAGCTTTTTTCCGGTGAGCTATTCCGCCCATCGCGGCAATCTCGACGAGCTGAACGACCTCTGCCACGCGCTCTGCCCGAACAGCGAGGTGACGCTGTACACGCGCTCGCTCTACCGCGACATGAAGAGCGCCGTGTCGATCAGCGGCGAGCCGTACCGAAACCTGGATAATGCGTTCAAATTCGAGAAGGCGGTGGAGCCCTCCTGCGCCTGCAAGGCGCCCGGGCAAAGCTGGGTGCAGGCGCTTTCCGATGCCGAGCGCGTCCTCGGCGGGCAGCGCCGCGGCGACATGATCGTCACGCCCCAACAGGCCGAGGAAATGTCGCGGCCGAAGGAAGCCAAGGAGGCCAAAGAGGCCAAAGAGGCCAAGCCGCGCGGCAGATCGGAGGCCGCAGCTAAAAAGCCGGTCGAGGATCTGAGTGCGCTCGAAGCGCAAGCCGCCGCGCAGGCGCCGACCGCCTCCTCCGAATCCGCCGGGATTTCCGCAGGCAACGTCCGCGGCGGCAAATCCTACGGGATCGGCGAGGGTGAGCTCCGCGACGTGATCGGACCCGACGGCATCAGGCGGCAAGTCCGCGTAGTCGGGCCGACGCTTTAGCCCGGCCGATCAAGGGCAAGAGCTTCGCCAGTTCCGGGCCGGTCTCGCGCGCGGTCAAGGCGAGCCGGAGCGGATGGAAAAGGGCCCTGCCCTTGCGGCCGGTCTCATGCGCAATTGCGCTAGTCCAGCTTTTCCAGGTCGTCTCATCCCATGGCTCTTCCGGCAGGCTCTCGCTCGCCGTCTGCAGGAAAGCGCGGTCCTCCACGACCGGCTCGATCTCGCCTTCCACGACGCGCCACCAATCCGCGACATCGAGCAAAGTCTCGAGGTTGCCGCGCGCCGCGAGCCAGAATGGTTCGGCCTTGAAGCCGGTTATGTCGTAGGCTGCGAGCCGATCCCGTACGGACTCGAAGTCGAGCTTGTGCAGCGTGCGCTGCGACAGCGCTTTCAGCTCGGCCGGATCGAAACGCGCGGGCGTGCGCGAGATGTGCGCGAGATCGAAGTTTTCGCTGAGCTCGGCCAGCGAAACGATCGGATGCACCTCATGCGACGAGCCGGTCAGCACGGCGAGCGCGGCGATGGCAAGCGCCTCGATACCGCTATCGCGCAGGCTGCCGATCGACAGCGCGCCGGTGCGTTTCGACAGCCCCTCGCCGCCGGCCGCAACGAGCAGATTGTGATGGCCGAAGGCCGGCACAGGCTTATCGGTGAGCGCCTTGAATATCTGGATCTGCACGGCGGTGTTGGTGACATGGTCCTCGCCGCGGATCACATGCGTGATGTCGAGCTCGATGTCGTCGACGACGGAGGGGAGTGTGTAGAGATAGCTCCCGTCCTCACGCACCAGCACCGGGTCGGAAAGTGAGGCGGTGTCGATATGGCTGTCGCCGCGCACGAGATCGCGCCAGTGGACAGTTTCGGGCGCGAGCTGGAAGCGCCAATGGGGGCGCCTGCCCTCGGCTTCGAGCCTGGTGCGATCGGCAGGTGCAAGCTTCAAGGCTGCGCGATCATAGATCGGCGGCAGCCCGCGGGCCTGTTGCAGACGGCGGCGCCTCTCGAGCTCTTCCGCGGTTTCGTAGCAGGGGTAGAGGCGGCCAATGTCTCTCAGGCGCTGCGCGGCGGCGGCATAAATCGCCTCCCGCGCCGATTGGCGAACCGTCACATCCGGCCGAATGCCGAGCCAAGCGAGATCGACCTCGATCGCCTGGACGAATTCCTCGCGCGAACGCTCGCGGTCCGTGTCATCGAAGCGCAGCACGAATCCGCCCCCTTGCGAGCGCGCAAAGACGTAGTTGAGCAGCGCCGTTCGCGCATTGCCTATGTGAATGCGCCCTGTGGGCGAGGGTGCGAAACGGACGAGGGGTGGCGGCATGGATATCCGGGGGAACCAGATCGCAAGGGCGGACATATCCGCTTGAGGCAGCCGATGTGGCAAGCCCAGCGAAAAATGTTAGGCAGGCCGCATGCTGAATTTTATGGAATCGCGACAGTTCGTCCTGATTGGTCAAGGTACCCGATGATTTTTTGGGCTTTTCTCGGTTTTGTCGGAGTCGTGCTTTTCACTCTGCAATTGGCGAGCGTGATCGCAGCGACATGGCGGTGCAAGCCGCGCCCGCGCAACCTTAGCCTCCCTGATCCCGCCCCTGCGGTCAGCATCGTGCGGCCGCTTTGCGGCATAGAGGCGTTCAGCGAAGACACCCTGCGTTCGACATTCGGCCTCGATTATCCTGCTTATGAGATCATCTTCTGCGTCCAGCGCGGCAACGATCCGGTCGTGCCGCTTGTCGAACGCATGATCGCGGAGCACCCCGGCGTTCCTGCCCGCGTCCTCGTCGGCGACGATCCGATCAGCGCCAATCCCAAACTCAACAATTGCGTGAAGGGCTGGAATGCCGCGCGACACGATTGGATCGTGCTTGCCGATTCCAACGTCCTCTTGCCTAGGGATTACATCCAGACGCTGCTGAAGCCATGGGACGAAAATACCGGGATGGTCATTTCCATGCCGATAGGCTCGCGGCCGCAAGGATTCTGGGCGGAAGTCGAGTGCGCGATGCTGAACACGTTCGAAGCCCGCTGGATGTTTGCCGGCGAGATTCTCGGCATCGGCTTCGCGCAGGGCAAGAACATGCTGTGGCGCCGCGACATCCTGGAGAACGCGGGCGGCATCGCGGCGCTCGCCGCCGATCTCGCCGAGGACGCGGCCGGCGGCAAGATCGTCAACGCCGCCGGCCTGAAAATCCGTTTTGTCGACATGCCGTTCGAGCAGCCGCTCGGGCCGCGCAAGGGGTTGGACATCTGGTCGCGGCAGGTGCGATGGGCGCGGCTGCGGCGCGTCACCTTCCCCGGTTATTTCGCGCCGGAGCCGATCGCCGGCGCGTTCGTTCCGCTCCTTCTGATCGGCGTCTATGTCTACGCCTACGGCTATAATCCGATTGCCTTTGTCGGCCCCTTCGCGGCGATCCTCTATGCTGCGGAAATGCTGCTCGCGTGGCGCGCCGGCTGGTTCCTCAATTGGGCAAGTCCGATCGCCTTCCTCGTGCGCGACATCGGCTTTCCGGCGATGTGGACCACGGCGCTGCTGTTCGACGATTTCACCTGGCACGGCAAATCGATGAGCGTGAAAGAGGCGGTGCCGCGCTCGGGTTAGTGCGGCGTGTTCAGCGGTCCTGGGAGAGGATCAGCGCCGAATAGGCGCCAAGTCCGAGCGATCCGGAGCACGCCATGCCGTCCCGCCCGGCGCCATCGGCCGCGACATCGAAGCTCGGATGGTTGCCGAATATCGGGCTGTAGCCGTTCCAGTCGCTGTTCAATCTGACGCGCCAGACACCCGATCGCGGCAGTCCGATTCTGTATCGGTCGTAAGTTCGCGCCGCGAAATTCATGAGCACGACGACGTCATCGCCCGGCCCGCCGCGGTCCCAGCGGTGAAAGGCGAGAACCTTGTCGGCATCGTTCACGTGATGGACGTTGACGAATTGGCCTTTGAGACCGGCGCTATTGTCGAACCAATTGCGCCGCAAGCGAATGAGATCGCGATAGAGCGCGCGAATGCCGGCAAACCGCGCTGCTTTCGACCAATCGAGCTCGCGCGCATCGGACCAGGCGCCCGATTCGAGAAATTCCTGGCCCATGAAAATCATCGGTATGCCCGGCGCGGTGAAGACCAGGGCCGCACCTAACGTCGAGCGCTTTTGTGAGGCATAGCTGTCGGCCTTACCGGGCCAGATGATTTCCGGCACGCGTTTGTTGCCGTTGCTTTCGGCAACCTCGTCATGCGACTCGGTATAGACGACGCGCTGAAATGCGTCGCTGTTGTAGCGCTGTCCGATCAACGCGGCGAGCGCGCCGATATCGCGGTCTGAATCGTCAGGTGCCGCGAGCGTGTCGCGCAGACGATGCATGAAGCTTGCGCCCCACTGCGCGGCGAAGCCGGCGCCGCTTTCGCCGACGCTCTTCGTGATCCACTCGTTGTCATGCATGTCTTCGGCGATCGTGATCTTCCACGGCTGGCGAGCGCGGATCTCCGTGTGGATCCATTGCAGCAGGTTCCAGCCGGCCGGCAGGTCGGCGCCTGGATCGTTGTCATTGCCCCGGACGTTGCGAATCCAGCCCGTCGCATCGAAGCGCAATCCGTCGCAGGCACGCTGTTCGAGGAACCGCAGGGCGTTATCGCGAATGTATTGACGCACTTCGCCGCGGCCGTAATCGGGGCGTGTGTCACCCCATGGCGTTTGCTTGCGCCAATCGTTGTAGAAGTAGATGCCGCCGCCGCCGTTCTCGCTCCAGCCGTCGAATTGCCACAGATCGAGATCGCTCGGACCGAGATGGTTGTAGACGACGTCGAAGATTACCGCGATGCCCCTGTGATGCGCGGCATCGACGAGACGTCGCAAGCCATTCGGCCCGCCGTAACTCTCCTCGATCGCGAAAATATAGGAGGGATTGTAACCCATCGATATGTCGCCGGGAAATTCGTCAGACGGAAGCAATTGAATGACGTTGATGCCGAGATCGACGAGATAATCGAGCTTGGTGATCACCGTTTCGAAATCTCCGCGCCCGCCACGGTTCGTTGGGTCGAAGAGAAAGCTCCCGACATGAAGCTCGTAGATGACCATCTCGTTCCATGCGGGCGTGCGATAGTCGGAGCTGGTCCAATCGAAATCCTCGTCGGCGATGATGCTGTTGCCGGCCGAATTGGTGAGCGAACGGGCATAAGGATCGTTCTTGAGGAGCTTGTCTTGTATGAACTTGCCCCTCAGAACGAACTTATATTGATCTCCGATCCGAGCGGCGCCGATATCGGCCGACCACACCCCGTTGCCTTCGCTGGTGAGCGGTGTCGCGCTGTCGTTCCAGTCGTTGAACGTGCCGGCGACGCAGACTTGATCTGCGAACGGCGCCCAGACGCGGAAGGCGACGCCGCCTTCGAACGGATTTGCTCCTATGCCCGGATGCATTGAAGCGCCCAAAATCTCCTCCGCCGCCGGCCGCAACTATACAATGCCAGGAGGTTCGGTCCACGAGATCGATTGCCGTCGACGACGCTGGACGGAAAGAGGTCGTCGGGCCATCATGGCGTCATGCAATCCATGCCCCACCTCGATACGCTGCTCTCGGTCGCCGCGGAGCGTGAACATGTCCCGGGCGTGATCGCCGTCGCAGCAACCGAGCGTGACATCGTCTACGAAGGCGCATTCGGCAGGCGTGCGCTCGACAACAACGTTGCGATGACGCTCGACACCGTCGTCTGGCTCGCATCGATGACGAAGGCGGTGACGTCGACCGCCGCGATGCAACTCGTCGAGCAAGGCAGGCTTTCGCTCGACGAGCCGATCGGCACGCTCCTGCCGCAGCTCGCCGCGCCGCGCATTCTCGAGGGCTTCGACGAAACCGGCGCAACGCGATTCCGCTCCGCCAAGACGCCGATCACGTTGCGCCAGCTGCTGACGCATACGGCCGGCTTTGCCTACGATATGTGGAACGCCGACATCGCGCGCTATTGCCGCGAAAACGCGATCCCGCCGGTGCGCTCATGCGAGAAGAAAGCACTGACAGCGCCGCTCGCCAGCGAACCCGGCTCACAATGGGAATATAGTATCGGCATCGATTTCGTCGGTCTCGCCGTCGAAGCCGCAAGCGGGCAGCGGCTCGATGCCTATTTCCGCGAGCACATTTTTGCGCCGCTTGCGATGCACGACACCGGTTTTGCACTTACGCCCGGCATGCGCGACCGGCTTGCCGGCATGCATACAAGGCAGTCCGACGGCAAGCTGCAACCGATCGCGTTCGAACTTCCGCAACAACCGGAATTTCACATGGGCGGCGGCGGCCTTTACGGCAGCGCGCATGATTATATCCGCTTCATTCGCATGTTCCTGAACGACGGCACGCTCGACGGCAATCGAGTGCTGAAAGCCGAGACCGTTGCGCTGATGGCGCAAAATCACATCGGCGAGCTCAACGTCAGGAGACTGCCCGCCGCTATCCCGCAAGTGACGAACGACATCGATCTCTATCCCGATCAGGACAAGAAGTGGGGATTGGGATTCATGATCAACACCGAGCGAACGGCGGAAGGACGCAGTCCCGGCAGTCTCGCCTGGGCGGGCTTGGCCAACACGTATTTCTGGATCGATTTGACGCGCAAAGTCGGCGGTGTGATGCTCACGCAGCTGTTCCCGTTTGCCGACAAGACGGTGGTCGAGCTCTTCAGCGGCTTCGAGCGCGCGGTCTATGACAAGCTGGACGAGGTGAAACGCGCGGCGTGAGGGTCCGCGAACAGCCGCCGCAGGTGGATCGTCGCGGCGATCAGGACGAGCATCGCCAATCCCTGGTGAACAAGGGCGATCGAGACGGGCACGACCAGCACCAAGGTGGTAATCCCGGCGATGACCTGAAGGAACACAAGGCCGAACATAATGTGGGCGCGCCGGTATGCCTCGCCGCGCCCGATCGCGCGCTTCACCGCAATCACCTGCAGGATCGCGAGCATGAGCACGCAATAGGCGGTCATGCGGTGGGCAAACTGCACGGTGGTGACGTTGTCGAGGAGGTTCGACCAATACGGCGACAAGCGCGTGAGATGATCGAGCGGCGGCACGAAGCGGCCGTCCATCAGCGGCCAGGTATTGTAGGTCAAGCCCCCCCGCAGGCCGGCGACGAGACCGCCGAGCCCGATCTGCACAAAAATGAATGCAAGCAGGCATGCCGCGATGATTCGAAGCCGGCGCGGGGCGCGCGTTGCCGTTCCGCTCCCGCGCTCAAGCCCGACCGCAATCCAGACGATCGCGGCAAGCGTCAACGAGGCGAGCAGCAGATGGATGGCAAGGCGCTCCTGCGCGACCTCGACCCGGCCCGAAAGGCCGGAGGCGACCATCCACCAGCCGACCGCGCCCTGCAGCGCGCCGAGACCGAGGATGGCGAGAAGCTTCGGCGTCAGGCTGGCGGGTAGCCGCCCCATCCACCAGAACAGGACAAGCGGGATCGCAAAGGCGATGCCGATCAGTCGTCCGAGCAACCGATGGCCCCATTCCCAGGTGTAGATCGCCTGGAACCGGCTCAAATCCGTGTCCGGAAACAGCTCGCGATATTGCGGGATCTGCTTGTACTTCTCGAATTCGGCCAGCCAGGCGGCGTGCGACAGTGGCGGCACTACGCCCGTCACCGGCTTCCACTCGGTGATCGACAGGCCGGACTCGGTGAGCCGCACTGCCCCGCCGACGATCACCATCAGGAAGACCAACGCCGCCACAACCCAAAGCCAGAGGCGAAGCGCGCGTGCATCGTCACGCTCGTCGGAGCGCGGTGCGGCCAGCGGCGTCGAAAGGGTGAGGCGGTCGGTCACGGCCAAAAAGGTTGCGGTTGCGGCGTTCGCAGACATAGAACCTCACCCGAGGAGCGTCCATCGGCGCTCTGTCGCAGCCCGAACCCTATGCAAAAGCGCACCCGCAAATTCATCGGTGCCGTCACAATCCTCGCGTTCGTGATGGTCTACGCGCTTCTTGCGATGACGCTCGCGCAGGCCCGTCCGACCCAGGAGGCACCTGCACTCGTGCAGACGGTGATCTATGCCGTGCTCGGCTTGGCGTGGATATTGCCGCTGATGCCGCTGATCCGCTGGATGGAACAGGGGCGGCTTTGGGGTGCTACGCCGCGTTGACGCGGCGACGGGCCCTAGCCCGGCAGGTATTGCAACCGGTCATTGTTGAGGCGGCGCGGACGCTAACTCTTAATTTGAACCGATATCGGCGAGCCGCGTTCCAGAAAGGCAAGCATGGGGAGGCTACGATGGCGACGCTCACAGCTCGACTCGACGCTGACGTCTTCGACGAGCTTCGCGATGCGAATCATCTCGGCTGCGCCAACGTTGCAGAAGCGATCAACGAGGCGATCACCCTTTGCTTGCCTTCAGCCATCGTCAGCCTCGACGCCGAAGCGACTGCGGTGACAATAGCCGTAAAGGACGACGACTTGCTGCGATCCCTCGTTAGTCTTGGGATCGACGAATACATGTCGCGGTATGCTCCACGTAACGAGCCGCCTGCTCCAGCCCAAGCCGAGGAGAGCGGCGGATTCAAGCAATTGATAGAGACGGTCATCGCGCCGCTTGTCGCGAAACCGGCTTAAGGCGGCTCTCCGCATATTGTTGGGCTCTGCTCGACCCGGCTCGCGCCGGCTACGCGGCATTCACGCGGCGGCCCTTGTTCCACAGCGCGAATGGCGCGCCGGAGAGCAGGATGTCGAGCATATCGAGGCTCTGGTAGCGGCCGTTGACGCTGAGCCGCGGCAGCGCCGTGCGATGCGCCGCATGTTCCGGGAAAATCATGCCGGGCCGCGTCGTCACCGCACTCGCAAAGCCGAGCTCGCGCGCGATCGTGAATTCGCGCGGGCCGGCGGAGGTCGGATCGCCAACGGGGTAAGCGACATGGCGTGCGGGCTTGCCGATCGCCGCCTCGATCCGGGCACGGCTGTCGCCGAGTTCGGTCCGGACGAACGCTTCCGGATGTTTGGCAAGCATCGGGTGTGTCAGCGTGTGCACGCCAATTGTCGCCAGCGGATGCTGCGACAATTTTCGGATGCCGTCCCAATCGAGACAAAGCGCGGCGGGAAGGCTCAGCGGCTCGATACCGGCCTCTGCGCATAATCGCGCGCAGACGTCGAGCAAACGCTCTTCCGGCCGTGCGCGCAGAGTCCGATAGAGCAGCGCATGGGCGCGTTGTTTCTCCGCCGCGCTTGCGCTCGCGAGTTCGAGTCCATCGAATGAAACGTGGCCGAGCCGGCGGAGCGCCTCTTCAAGCTCGACCCACCAGAGCCGCGCGCTGCGATCGGCAAATCCTGACGTGACGAACATCGTGAACGGGACCCCGTGCCTTTCCAGCACCGGTAGCGCGTAGTCGACATTGTCGCGATAGCCATCGTCGAAGGTGAGCACCACAAACGGCCGTTCGCCCGGCGCGGCGATGCGTTCCAGCGCAGTCTCGAGGCTCACGATATCGAAGCCGCGCGCCTTGATATGGGCGAGCGCCGAATCGAGAAAATCCGGCGTGATTTCGAGGAGCCGGTTCGGCGCAAATTCCCGCTCCATACACGGCCGGACATGGTGGAACATGAGGATCGCGCCGAGCCCGCGCGTCAGCGGCGCCGCCAGACGGTGGATGCCGGTCGCGCCGAACAGGGCGAAGCCTGCCGAAATCACCTTTTCCCGCAAATGCGCCATCCCGACCCGGCCTCGAAGGCCCGTCTTAGCAAGCCGGCATTGACCTTTTCTTGCTACCCCCAGGGAAACGGCACCAGACGTCAGGGCGGATGAGCCAATCTGTAACACTCGCCGGGGAAAGCGTCCCGCGGCAGGCCATGGCGCGCGCTGCCACACTCCCCTTCGCGCGGGTCGAGGTCTATAACGATCCGCGTGCGGCGCTCGATGCCTGGACGGAGCTCGAGGCGATCGCCCCGATCACCGGCTACCAGACGCGGCGCTTTCTCCTGCCTTGGCTCGATACGCTCGGCGAACGTCGCGGCTTCTCCGCCATGATCAGTGTCGCCCGCGATGCGGCCGGCCGCCCGGTGGCGCTGCTGCCGCTCGGGCTCGCCCGGCGCGGGCCGTTCCGGGTCGCGCTGTTCCTCGGCGACCGGCAATCGAATTTCAACCTGCCGCTCGTGCGCCCCGACATACACTTCGATCGCGCCGCCTGCGAGGCGCTGCTCAAGGAGACTGCGCGCCAGGCGCCGCAGCGACTCGATCTTTTTCTCCTCCTCAACCAGCCGCTTGCGTGGGCTGGGTCGACCAATCCACTGGCGCTGCTGCCACGGCGCGAGAGCCCGAGCTTCGGATACGCGACGACATTGTCCAGGGACGCGCAAGCGTTCATGGCCACGAAAATCTCGAAAGGCACCCGCCGGCGGCTGCGAAAGAAAGAGCAGCGTCTCGCCGGTCTAGGCACGATCACATACGAGCGCGCCGCAACGCCCGAGCGCGCCGGCGCCATCCTCGAAGCGTTTCTCAAGCAGAAGAAATCGCGCTTTTCGCGCGCCGGCCTTGATCCGGAATTTGCGCGTCCACAGATGCGCGCCTTTCTCGATCGCGCCGCAACCCGGGGTCTTGCGGACGGACGCGCGGCTTTCGAACTGCACGCGCTTTGCGTCGGCGGAAAGATCGCGGCGACGTATGGCGCCATCCATCATCGCGGCAGCTTGCACGCGATGTTCAATTCGTTCGATCAGCAGCGCGAGATCGCGCGATGCAGTCCCGGCGATCTTCTCTTGCATCGGATGCTGGAGAATTCCTGCGGGCGCGGCATCACCTCGTTCGATCTCGGCATCGGCGAAGCGCGCTACAAGGCGAGCGTCTGCGAAGAAATCGTGCCGCTCTTCGATTGCATCATCCCGGTGACGCCGCTTGGTTATGCGGCCGGCCTGCTCGCCGGCTTCCGCCTCGCGGCCAAGCGCCGCATCAAGCGCTCGCCATTCATATGGAGCCTGATCCAGAAGAGCCGCGCGCTCGCCGCGCGGCTCGGTTGAGGCTCAGGCCGCGCTCTGTTCCGGACCCGCGTCGCGCCCGACAAGAACAACGTCGCGCGCGCCCGCCTCGACAAGATCGCCGTAGGCCTTGGTCGCCGCTTCCTCGGAAGAGCTTTGGCCTATCGCAAGCATCACCGCGTTCACCTGCGGCGCCAATGTGATCGCGTCGGACTCGGCAGCGACCCTGCCGGCGAGAAGCACGATGAAATCGTAGGTGTGGCAGAGCGCGTCGAGAACGAGATCGAATCCGTCGAGGCCGCGGTCGGGCGCCTGTCCCGCGGGAATGAAATGCACGCTCGAGTCAGCGTCGCGATGGATCACTTCCGCGAACGATGCGTGTCCGACGAGCAAATCGGTCAGGCCGAGATGGTCTTCGCGGCCGGCTTCCTCGTGCAGGTCGGAAAGATCCTGCGCGAGGGCGACGAGGACGACCCGCCCGTCTTTTGAGAGCGCCCGCGCGGTTTCGATTGCGGATTCCTGCGCGTTCGATTCATCGCCCGGGCTGGTCACAAGTATCCGCATCGCGCGGCCCGGCTCATGGGTCTCCTGCAGACGGGCGACGACAGCGGGCGGAACGAGATGCGCCGGTTCGATGTCGCTCGTCTTGAACGCGCGTGCGAAAGCCTGCTCCTCGGCTTCGCTGATCTCGCTCACCTCGTCGGCAGGTGCGTTGACGACCGGTTCGTGGGCTTGCAGGTTTGCCTCGGCGACAGCAGGCACATCCTCCTTGCGCGCAACGGCATGCACCGTCCGGGCGGCGAAGGTCTCGCGGCCGGTATAAGCGCGCCCGGAGAGCAGCTCGCGAGCGAGAATGAACCCGGTCGAAAGCACAAAGGCGGCGACCGTCGCAAAGACGATGATCGGCAGCTTGCGTGGATAGGTCGGCAATTGCGGCGCCACCGCCCGCGACACGATGCGCGCGTCGGCAGGCGCGGCCTTGCCGCTCTCGCGCGCCACGGCTTCCTGGTATTTCGTCGTGTCGGACTCGACCTGGTCGCGCAGCAGGCGCACGGTGCGTTCATAGTCGCGCAACTGCACCTCGTCGGCGCTCTGCGCGCCCGCTATCTTTTTCTGCTGCTCGACATATTGCTGCAGATTGTCGACGCGGCCGCCGGCGATCCGGGCGTCGTTCTCGAGCGTGCGAATGGTCTTTTCCGCCGCCCTGCGCAGCTCGGATTCAAGATCGGCGAGCTGCGCATGCAGCTCCTTCATCCGCGGATGGCCGGGCAGCAGCGTGCGCGCCTCGAGCGCGATCTGGGCACGCAGGTTGACGCGCTGTTCGGAAAGCCGCCGGATGAGATCGTTGTTTGCGACATCCGGTACGTCGCCGATGCGGCCCTGCCGCACCATGTCGCGAATGATCCGCGCCTTGGCTTGGGCGTCGGCTTGCGCGGTGCGCGCATTCGACAATTGCGTATTGATCTCGGCGAGCTGTTGATTGGTGATCGGCGTGTTGTTGGCGCCGACGTAAAGCCCTGACTTTGCTCGGAAGGCTTCGGCCCGCGCCTCGGCATCGGCAAGCCGCACTTTTAGATTGGTCAGTTGATTGGCCAGTGCGGTCGCCGCGACGCGCGCGCTCTCGCGTTTCGCACCGGCCTGCGCGTCGAGATATAGATCGGCGATCGTGTTGGCGGCGCGCGCCGCCAAATCCGGGTCGCTCGACTGAAACTCGATCGAGAGGACGCGTGTTTTTGTCGGCGAATAGACGGTCAGCCGATCGAAGTATTTCTCGAGAATGCGTTCTTCCGGCGACAGCAGCGTCGGATCCTTCTGCAGACCGAGAAGGATAAGCACGCGCGAGAGAGCGCCGATCCCGTTCGCGACCGGATCGAATTCGGGGTTGCCCTGCAGCCCGATCGCGCGGATGGCTTTGCGCGCCAGATCACGCGAGGTGAGAAGTTGCACCTGGCTCTGCACCGCCTCGGGATCGGGCAGCGGGATTTGTTCGATCGTCTGTTTTTCCGGCCGCGTGAAATAGCTTTCCTGGTTCTCGAGGAGAACGCGCGCCTCGGCCGTGTAGCGCGGCTTGACCAGATTGACCGCAATGACGGCAAGCAACAAGGCGGCAAGCGTCGGCCCGATGACCCACCAGCGGTGGCGCGACAGCGTACGGCCCAACCCGGCGACGTCGAGTTCGCTCGATCTCCCGATGTTTGTGCGCTCGATTGCCGTGACGCTCATCACCGACCTCATACCGCTGCCGATAAAAGCCTGTTTATGGTTGAGATCGCGTTAATCCGCATCGCTGCTTCGCCTCAGCTTTTGTTAACCATAAGACCGTAAAGATTCAGCCAGTCCTCGCGTCCTCGCGGCGAATCCGGTGATCCATGCGGCGTTCGTTGATTGTCCTATGCGTGCTCATGACCGCGCTGCTCGGCGGCTGCGGGATGCGGCCTTACGGAGTCGATTATTTCGCGACCGACAGCCGCCCGTACACGCTCGGCTCGGGCGATCGGCTGCGGATCATCGTTTTCGGCCAGGATGCTCTGTCGAACACCTATTCGGTCGACGCCTCCGGTAACATCTCCATGCCGCTCATCGGCCTCGTCCGTGCCGCGGGATCGACAACGGCGGCGCTCGAAAAGGTGATCGAGGCGAAACTGCGCGCCGGATTCCTGCGCGAGCCCAAAGTTTCGGCGGAGGTCGAAGCCTTCCGGCCCTTCTTCATCCTCGGCGAGGTCACTCTGCCCGGCCAGTACCCCTATGTGAGCGGCATGACCGTGCAGACCGCCGTCGCGATCGCCGGCGGCTTCACGCCGCGCGGCTATTCCGGCAATGCGGACCTCACCCGCACGGTCGACAGCAAAGCCTATACGGCCCCGGTCCCGATCAGCCAACCCGTCCAACCCGGCGATACAATCGTTATTCGTGAACGGTTTTTTTGAGGTTTGCGCCCACTCTCGCAGGTCGCGAGAAGGAATGGGCGAGCACGATGACGCGGAACGAAGCAGGAGGAGGACCGTTGCGGATCGTCCACGTCCTCCGCGCTCCCCTCGGCGGCCTGTTCCGCCACGTTCTCGATCTCACGCGTGAGCAGATAGCCCGCGGCCATCAGGTTGGCATTGTCGCAGATTCCCTGACCGGCGGCGCGCAGGCGGACACGATCCTCGAAGAACTGCGTCCGGACCTCGCGCTGGGCCTCATTCGGCTGCCCATTCGGCGGCTGCCGCATCCGAGCGATCTCTCCCTGCTTCTGCGCATTCACGCGCGCCTGCGAAGGCTGCGCCCCGACGTGATTCACGGCCACGGATCGAAGGGCGGGACCTTTGCGCGACTGCCCGGTTTGTTGCCCTTCCAAGGCGGCGTGATCCGCGCCTATACGCCGCATGGCGGCAGCTTCAATTACAAGCCGGGCACGACATCGAACCGCGCCTATATGCTGGCCGAGCGCGTTCTTGCGCGCGGCACCGATCTCTTCCTGTTCGAGAGCGCTTATATCGGCCGCCGGTTTCGCGAGGATGTCGGCTCGACGCCGAAGCTCGCGCGCATCGTCCTCAACGGAATCAGCGAAGCCGAACTTGTTCCGGTTCATCCGAGCGAGACGGCAGCCGACTTCGTCTATGTCGGCGAATGGCGCTCGGCAAAAGGCATCGACACACTCATCGATGCGCTGGCGCTGCTCAACAAGCGCTACGGCGTTGTCGCCAGTCTCGTCCTTGTCGGATCGGGCCCTGACGAGGCGATCCTGTACGATCGTGCCGCCGCCCGCGATGTGCGCGAGCAAATCCTCTTTGTCCCGCCGATGAAGGCGCGCGAGGCATTCCGTCTCGGTCGCGCGATGGTGGTCCCAAGCCGCGCGGAATCCCTGCCCTACGTCGTGCTCGAGGCCGCCGGCGCGCGTGTCCCGATGGTCGCCACGAATGTCGGCGGCATACCGGAAATCTTCGGCCCCTATCGCGATCGGCTGATCCCGCCCGACGATTGCGGCGCGCTCGCCGAAGCGCTGCATCGCAAATTGAGCGCGCCCGCCGAGCAGCTGCGCGCCGAAGCCGATCAACTCGGCGCGTTTGTGGCGGCTCGCTTCTCACTCTCCGGAATGGCGGACGGCGTCATTGCCGCTTACCGAGAGGCGCTGGCAACGCGATCGCAGAAGCCGAAACTCTTCCGCGCGCCGTTCGCGCTGCCATCCTGACGGAACCGCATCTCATGTCCGCCTTCACAGCAGACGATTTGCGCGAGGTCGAGGAGCACGCACCCGCTCGTCACGGCTCGCCGAACGAGCGGGCGCGGCTCAATGCCCTCGCCGAGACGCTCGCGCGGCATCCGAGCCGGCGCGCGTTCTCGCCGATTGTGCTGGCAGGCCTGACGCGCATCGTCGAAGCGGTCCTGATCGCCGCGAGCGGCGTGTTCGTCCACTCCTTCTATGTCGCGCCGGTCTGGGGCTACGAGCCCGCTTATTACGTCGCCATTTTCGGAATGACGGTGCTTGCGCTGCTGGTTTTTGAAGCGCTCGATATCAATCATGTCGGGGCGTTCCGCGCGCCCCTTTATCAAGGCTTTCGTCTCGCCGGTGGCTGGACCTTCGTCTTTCTTGTCGCGCTTGCGGCGATTTTCTTCCTGAAACTCGACAGCGTCTTCTCTCGCGTCTGGCTCGTCTCCTGGTATGTCGGTGGTTTGTCGCTGCTGCTGCTCGTTCGCGGCGTCGTATCGGTCATCGTGCATTATCTCACGATGATCGGCAGCCTCGATCGGCGCACCGTCATCGTCGGCGGCGGCATCTCGGCGGAACAGGTCCTCAAAGACTTGATGGCGCAGAAGCGCACAGATCTGCGTATCTGCGGCTTTTTCGACGACCGCATCGACGATCGGTCGCCCGATGTGATCTGCGGCTTTCCGAAGCTCGGCACCGTCGACGATCTTGTCGAATTTGCGCGGCACACGCGCCTCGATCTGGTGATTTTCACGTTGCCGATCACGGCGGAGCAGCGGCTGTTGCAAATGCTGCGCAAGCTTTGGGTGCTGCCGATCGACATAAGGCTGGCCGCGCACACGAACAAGCTGCGTTTTCGGCCACGCTCTTATTCCTATATCGGCAACGTGCCGGTGCTGGACGTCTTCGACAAGCCAATCGCGGATTGGGACGTCGTCCTCAAAATCTGCTTCGACAAGCTGTTCGGCACGTTGGCGCTGATCCTGCTCGCACCCGTCATGGCCGCGGTCGCGATCGCGGTGAAACTCGATTCGCCGGGGCCCGTTCTGTTCAGGCAGCGCCGCTACGGTTTCAACAACGAGCTGATCGAGGTCTACAAGTTCCGCTCGATGTATGTCGATCAGCTCGACCACGGCGCAAAGAAGCTGGTGACCCGCGACGATCCGCGCGTCACCCGCGTCGGGCGGTTCATCCGCAAGGCGTCGCTCGATGAACTGCCGCAATTGTTCAATGTCGTGTTCAAGGGCAACCTGTCGCTTGTCGGGCCGCGTCCGCATGCGATCACGGCGCGCGCTGCCGATCATCTCTACGACGAGGTGGTCGATGGTTATTTCGCGCGCCATCGTGTGCGCCCCGGCATCACCGGATGGGCGCAGATCCACGGCTGGCGCGGCGAGACGGACACGTCGGAAAAAATCCAGCGGCGCGTCGAGCACGATCTCTATTATATCGAGAATTGGTCGATCCTGCTCGATCTCTACATCATCGCGGTGACGCCGTTCGCGCTGGCGAAATCCGACAATGCCTATTGAAGGGCCCGCCGGCTCGAGCGGCAGGCCCCATGTTTTCAGCCTGCGCACCCGGCTCTATTGCCGCTCCTGGCTGCGTGAAGCCGTCTCCTCGGCGCTCGTCCTCGCCTCTATCTGGATGGCACCCTTCGACCAGGCGAAGGCCGGCGAAAGCAGCCTGCGCGTGGCGCTCAACGGCAAGCCCGAACTCGTCTACGATCCGAAGCGCGATGCCTGTTCGCCGAACGACATCCCCGATGTGAACGCGCGCGCCTTCAGGGCTGCAGACGGCAGCGTCACGCTGACGGCATTGCACTTCGTCAACCGGGCGCTGCGCGGACCCGATCTCGACCATGTGAAGATCGATTGCGCTGTCATCCTCAATTCCAAGCAATCGCCCGACCCGGCGGACTATGACGGCCGCCGTTTCATCACGGCATTGTGGAGCGATGACGGCACTCACGTCGCGGCGCTCGTGCACAACGAATATCACGCCGATCATTTCGCCGGACGCTGCGCGTTCAGCGAAGAGCTGCCATGCTGGTATAATACGATCCTTTCCTTCCGCTCGGATGATGCCGGCCGCACGTTCGTGAAGAGCAAGCCGATTCTGGTCGCCGGCGCGCCGTTCCGCCAGGAGGTCGAGCAGGGACGCCACCGCGGCTTCTTCAACCCCTCCAATATTTTTGCGCACGGCGCTTACAAATACGCGTTCATCTCGACCACGGGCTGGAACGGGCAATCCTACGGTGCCTGCCTGTTCCGCAATGCCGAACCGCTGAACAGCGCCGGGTGGCGCGCATATGACGGCGCGGCATTTTCGGTCCGCTATGACGATCCCTACGCCGCGCCGCGCGCCGCCCCGCGCCGCTGCGCACCCATCGCTCCGTTCGGCCTTCCCGTCGGCGCTGTCGTGCGCCATCGCGGCAGTGGAATATTTGTCGCGGTGTGGGACTCGCCGAAGAACGAGTCCGACCGGCCGGTCGACGGGTTTTACACCGCGACCTCGCACGATCTCATCGATTGGAGCGCGCCGCGCCTGCTCGTCGCCGGCAGGACCATGATGGGGGGCGCCTGCGCGCCGGACGGCAGCGGACGCGACGGCTCCGTGATCGCCTATCCCTCGATTCTCGATAGCAATGCGCAAGGCCGCAATTTCGATAACGTCGGCGACGAAGCCTGGCTCTACTACGCCGCGATCAAGGCCGAGGGCTGCACGCCCGGCGCGGATCGCGTTCTGTTGCGGCAAAAGATCAGCATCGACGCGGTTGCGATGAAGGCCGTGAAGGAGCGCCGCTCATGAGCCTCGCTTCCGGGTTTGTCGAGAGCCCGCCGCTGACATTCGATTACCAGCGCCTCGTCAATGCTATGGTTGCCGTGTTCATCTTCAGCGGCGTCATTTCCGTCATCGAGCCGTCGCCTTACGATTTCATGGCCCTCATCGCAATCCCGCTCTGGTTCATCGGCGGGTTTCGTGTGCATGCGGCGCTCGTGCCCATCCTTTTCATGTACACGTTCTTCGAGCTTGCCGGATTCATCTCTCTCATTCCGTACTGGAGCGAGCGCGATCCCGTCCTCTACCAGTTTCAGTCGCTCTATCTCTATGTCACCGCCGTGTTCTTCTCGATCTTCTTTTCGGAGCGCACGCTAGAGCGGGCCGAGCTCTGCCTGAAGGCGTATGCCGTCGGCGCGGTCGCCTGCTCGGTGTTCGGCCTCATCTCCTATTTCGACGTCGCCGGCATGTACGACAAGTTCGTCACGGTCGAAGGCCGCGTCAACGGTACGTTCAAGGACCCGAATGTCTACGGCTCGTACATGGTGCTTGCTGCCGCCTATCTCATGCACGGGACCATTCTCGGCAACAAACGACGTCTGCTCGTCACAATCCCGAGTCTTGCTGCAGTGTGCATCGGCGTCTTCCTGTCGTTTTCGCGCGGTTCATGGGGCGCAACGCTGCTGGCGATGGTCGTCGTCACGATTGCCGCCTATGTAACGACCGACAATCCGCGCACGCGACGGCGCATCGTCTGGATGTCGGCAGCGGCGATCGCGATCGGCCTTATCGCCATTCTGGCCGTCCTTGCCGATGACGACGCGCGCAAGTTCTTCCTCATGCGCGCCACACTCACGCAAGAGTACGACGAGGGCGTCACCGGCCGTTTCGGCAATCAGCTCCGCTCGTTGCCAATGCTGCCGAGCCTGCCGTTCGGATTCGGCCCGCTGCGGTTCCGCACGGTGTTCGAACTCGACCCGCACAATTCCTTTATCGGCGCCTTCGCCAACGAAGGCTGGATGGGCGGATTCGTCTGGATCATGATGACCGTCATGTCGACATTTGTCGGCTTTCGCCTGATGACGACCCCGTCGCCTTATCGACGGTTGGCGCAAATCTTCTTTCCCGCATTGTTCGCGACCATGCTGCAGGGCTTTCAGATCGACATCGATCACTGGCGCCAGCTCTACATCATGCTCGGCGCGGTGTGGGGGCTCGAAGCAGCGCGACAGCGATGGGCGGCGGCACGAGCTGCGGCACAAGCTGCCGCTTCCCCGCGAGCTCCAATGCGCGCATCTGACACGCTCGCGGTGCCAGCGCATCCCGGGTAAGCCGGCGCATGCGCCGAGCGCTCTTCCTCATTGCAGCATTTGCGGGCCTGCTCGGCGCGGCCGGCGTTGGCGCCGCAGCCGCCGCCGCGCATCTCGGCGGTGGCCAGCTTCTCGACACGGCCGCGACGTTCCTCATGATCCATTCGGCCGCCGTGCTCGCCATCGTGGCGCTGGCGCAGCGCGCCTCCCCTGCCGGCACCGGGCTTTTCCTCCTCGCGGCGCTTCTTCTCGTTGCCGGGATGCTGCTCTTCTGCGGCGATTTCGGCATGCGTGCACTCGCCGCGCGGCCGCTCTTCCGGATGGCAGCTCCGAGTGGCGGAACCCTCCTCATAGCCGGCTGGGTTGCGGCCGCGATCGGGGCGGTGATCGCGGCGACCGCCCGAGATCGGCCGCCGACGAGACAAGCTTGACAATAAGCGGCCGACCTGCGTTGTTTTCACAAAATCGCAGGGTGGCAGGCCTCGGAGAAGCCGGAGACTGAGATGGAGCTGCCCGGCGGTCGGGCCGAAAAGGGCGGGCGGATCCTCATCGTCGAGGACGAGCCGTTCATTGCGTTGACGTTGGAAGACATGCTCGTGGAGCTCGGCTTCACCGTCGCCGGGACGGTCGCACAGGTTCCCGAAGCGCTGGCGTTCATCGAGGGCGAGAACCCAATCGACGCCGCCTTGCTCGACGTGAATATCGGGTCGCAGAAGATCGATCCCGTTGCCGATCTCCTCGCCGCGCGCGCCTGCCCCTTCGTGTTCACGACGGGTTACGGGCGCTCGGGCGTTCCGATCGCGCACAATACGCGCGCCGTGGTGCAGAAGCCGTTCCGGCTCGAAGAGATCGCCGCGGCCTTGCAAACGGAGATGAGCGCCGCCCGCGAGCAGCCGCTCTGAGCGACGCGCGAGCGCGGTCTCGCGGCGCCTGTGTGGGTCCCGGAACTGTTGCTTAAAACGCACGCCCTTTAGGCTTCACCTGAGCGGCACGGCTTTGTCGCGGCTCAGCCACGTTGTTGCCCCGCTCCTCTCCGAAGACGCGCCTATGAGAGGCGGTCGCATCATGAATTCTCGTGCTTCGGTCGG
>JAFASC010000238.1 GCA_019244955.1 Methylobacteriaceae bacterium
TGCGGAGCCCGCTCATTCCGCCGCCTCGCGCGCATAGGGAAGAGCAGGTGGAACGCGCGCGACAACGCCGCGCTTGATCGCATCAGGGCGCTCGCGCCACGGAATGAGTCCGTCCGGCGCATCGGCGTAAAGCTGTGCGGCCGCGAGGATCGTCTCGGCGCTGCGCTCCGGCGGAAAATCGCCGTAGATGTAGCTCCACTTGCCCGGCGCGGAGAAACCGATTGTCACCGGCCGCTTGCAGACGCTGAGACATTCGACCGGAATGATCTCGAAACCCTCGTGCACTCGGCGCTGGCTGAGCTCGCGGTAAAGCCGCGCGCCGGAGCGCGCTTCCTTTGGCTCGAGCGGCTCGTCCCCCAGGCGGCACGTCGTGCAGACATGAATGGTCGTGCGTACGCTTGTCACGTGGCCACCACACCGCGGTTCTGCCGAGGCTCGAGGCGATGCCACGCATATCCGACCGCCAGACCCAAGAGCATCCACAACACGGCGCTGACAACGAGCGACGTCGCGGCAAATTGGGCGGCGAGTTCCGCCGGCGCGGTGCTCTTGAACGTCGCCGCCTTGGGCGCCCCGACCAGATGCGGAAGGAGGATCAGCAGGAGGCCAACGATCTTTGCAGTGGTGTATTCGATGCGCGCCAGCAAGAAAATCCCGCCGGCGGTGCAGAGAGCGGTCGCGACCCACCAAATCTGCCGCGCCACGAGAGGCGCCGCGGCGCTGCCCGGAAGTTCCGGCGAGAGGCCAAGCGCCGGCGCCAGACTCGTCGCGGCGAAAGCCGCAATCCCCCATGCCAATGCGGTGCGCGGCACGATGAGCACGCCGGCCGCGAGCAGCACCGCGATGAGGATCAACCCGTAACCGATGGACGTTGCGACAGTGGCGACGCTTGTCGCGGTGACGCGTTGCCAACCGTTCGCAGGCTGCCACCCCTCGTCTTCTTCTTCCTCCGACTCAGCGGCTGCGGTGCTTGAGCCACTGCCGTGCACGAGGACGATCGGCAACGCCGGCGAGTTCCCCGCCGCATGATGATCGTGCCCGGCCTTCTCGTAGACCTCGCCCTGCAGGATCAGTTGCGACGTCGTGAACTGCTGCAAGACCGCGATCGCAAGCCCGACAACAAGGCCGGCGAGAAAGCCGGCCTTCAGCACACGCTGAATCATCGCGTGATTAGTGGCAGGGGAAGCTGAGAGCATGGCGCGTATCGTGCGCGCCGTTATGCAGGACGAGGCTGTGGGCAAACCCCGTCAGAAAGACGAGACCGATCCCGAGAACCGCTGCGATCAGCGCGGCCTTGAGCGCCTCAGTGCGGGTGGCGGAGACAATCCCTGTGTCTAGTGCAACGGAATGCGTGTTCATCAAACCTCCTCGCCGCCCCACCGGCAGCTTTGGCGCGTCCACGCGACGGCAGGTCTCCTGGCTGGCGCTTCATTGCCGCCTGCCGCCTTCCCGATCTCGCAGCGAGATCAGTGGCTTCGGCAGGCGTCTCGACGCCGACAGTTGCGGGGGCAGCTGCGCTCCGGCCGGCCTCGACCCGCCAGTCGCATTCCCTCTTCGCCTCCCTCACGGGAGGACCGTCGCAGGCGCAGGATGCTACAGCGGCCGCACCGCGTCAAACCGGCTTCTCCGGTAACTGTATCGCCGCAGAGGCCTTTTGTTACGGCAACTTAAGTATGCTACACCCTTGCAGGGCGTGAAGCCTCGTTACATATTTTGGGGGGTGGCCGCTGGAGTGCGGTCGAGGGCCAAGCGGCCCGCAAACACGAGAGGAACTTATGTCCGACTATGACCGCAACGTGAGTGCCCGCTGGGGTACAGCGGCCAGGACACGTACAGCCGAGATCGATCAGGGCCTGCGCGCCTACATGCTCGGCGTCTACAATTATATGACGCTCGGCCTCGCGCTGACCGGCGTTGTTGCCTTCGGCGCCAACATGCTGGCGACGACGAGCGATCCATCGCAGGCCGTCTCGCGGATCGGCAACATCTACCTGACGTCAACCGGCCTCGCCCTCTACGGCAGCCCGCTGCGCTGGGTGATCATGCTGGCGCCGCTGGCCTTCGTCATGTTCTTCTCCTTCCGGATAGACCGGATGTCGGCCGCGAGCGCGCGCAATCTCTTCCTCGCCTTTGCGGCGGCGATGGGTCTGTCGCTCTCGACGATCCTGCTTGTCTATACCGGCACGTCCGTCGCCCGCGCCTTCTTCATCACGGCAGCGGCGTTCGGCGGCCTTAGCCTCTATGGCTACACGACGAAGCGCGATCTCTCGCCGATCGGCTCATTCCTGATCATGGGCCTTATCGGCCTGGTGATCGCGAGCCTGGTCAACCTGTTCGTTCAGAGCTCGGGATTCCAGTTCGGGCTCTCGATCTTGTCGGTGCTGATCTTCGCCGGCCTGACGGCCTGGGATACCCAGGCGATCAAGGAAATGTATTACTCGGGCGATGGCTACGAGGTGATGACCAAGAAGTCGGTCAACGGAGCGCTGATGCTCTATCTCGACTTCATCAACATCTTCCAGTCGCTGATCTATCTGACCGGCAACCGCAACAACTAAGCCGGCCGACACGAAAGGCAAAAGGCCCCGCAACGCGGGGCCTTTTTGTTTGATCAGCCAGACACCAGCTTCAGCCGCTTATCCAGCACATCGATGACCCGCTTCAATTCCGAGCCGCGCTTGAGGATGAGCCCCGTTGCGGCAATGACGGAAAACGCCCCCTGCTTGCGGGCAAGCTTCGGGTCCTTCTCGATCCTGTAAAGCGGCACTTCCGACGTGCGCCGGAAAATCGAGAACACCGCCTTCGCCGGGGTGAAGTCGATCGCATAATCGCGCCACTCGCCTTCGGCGACCTTGCGGCCGTAGAGGTTGAGGATTTCGCGCAGCTCCCGCCGGTCGAAGGAGACAACAGGCGCGCTCGTGTTGATCGAGGATTGGGTCGCGACGTGGAGGGGTACCGGGCTTCTGCGGCGGCTCTCGGCGAACTCGGCCGGGCCGCGGTGATGGCTTGCTTCCAGGGTTTCCGTTTCGCTCATAGGCACCTTCCGGCGGTATGATCGCGCGAAGCCGGTTTCCCGGCAAGATCACTTTGCACGAATGGTCAAGCTAAAGGAGAGCCGGTGCGGATTTCTCCTGCACCGGCTCAATGCTGCTCTCTCGATGTGGCCCGGCCTGCACGGACGCCCCGGGGGGCTGGGGGGCTGACGATTCCGGAACGCCCACGAGACCGGGCCGTTCGAGGCAACGCCCCAAACATCGAAGCCCGCTTGGGCCAAGAAACGGCTCAAACGGGGCGAATCTGTGGTATCTTGGCCGTATCGCGCGGATGTGATCAGCCAAGCGGATAGGCGGCCTCGACGACGTAGGGCCCGCCGCCGGTCGACGCCCGGGCGGAGAACAGCACGAACCGCTTGGCCTCGAAGGTTCGGCCGGGGAAATAACCTCGCGCACCGAGGTAGTCTGCGACAGCTATCGCTGAGGCTTGGCGCAGGCGGGCGAGCGTCACATGAGGTACGAATTTGCGCGGCTCCGGTGCGATCCCGATCCGGCGCAGGAGCCGCTCATGCTCGGCCTGCAGCTCAACCAGAGGCGATTCCGCCTTCGCCTTGGCGACGATCGCGCGCGGCTTGTCGCCGCCGAATGTGGAGAGGCCGTTCAGGGTGACGCTGAGCGGCGGCCGGCGCACGCGCTCGAGGGCGGAGTAGACATCGTTTGCCGTCCGCTCGTCGATGTCGCCGATGAAGCGAAGCGTCAGGTGATAGTTCTCGACATCGATCCAGCGTGCCCCAGCCAGTCCACCACGCAACAGCGAGAGCTCGGTCGCGATATCCGGAGGGATTTCGAGACCGGTAAACAGACGGGGCATTGCTTTGCCTCTTTCACGCGACTTGACCGGCAGCTTAGCGATTTCCGACCGAGCTGGAAGGCGCACTCGTCTTTTGAATCTGGTCGAGCGCCGCTTCGACCGAAGGCAGAATGCCGGCGACGATTTTCGCAACACCCGCTTGGTTCGGGTGAATCCCGTCGCCAAGATTGAACGCGGGCTGCTCCGCGATGCCCTCCAGGAAAAATGGATAGAGCGGGACCTCATGCGCTTTGGCGAGAGCCGGGTAGATACTCTCGAATTCGGCCCGGTAGGTCTCGCCCAGATTGCTGACCGAGCGCATGCCCGCAAGAAGAACCGATGCACCGCGCGCTTTCAGTCTAGTGATGATCTGATCGAGAGCGCGGCGGGTAATCGCGGGATCGAGCCAGCGCAGCATGTCATTGGCGCCGAACTCGACGATGACAAGGTCGGCGCCTTTGGGCACCGACCAGTCGATCCGCGCCAGGCCATCGCTGGCAGTATCACCGGAAACCCCAGCGTTCACGACCGTGACATCGCGCCCCTTGGCGCGCAGCGCCGATTCGAGCTGTCCCGGAAATGAGGCGCTCGCTGGCAGCATGAAGCCTGCCGAAAGGCTGTCGCCGAAAGCGACGACTCGTAACGTGCGGGCCAACGCGGTCCCCGTGTGAAAGAGGCTGAAAATAACGGTGAGCAGCGCGCCGAAGCGCAATGGTCCGATATGCCGCATATGCAAGCTTTTTCCTCGATCGCCATATGATGGCGTCGCGGCCGAGGGCCGCGACGAAGTCGAGGAGCGATATGGGGACGGAGAGACCCGCGGTCGAGCTTACCGGCGTGAACATTCGTCTCGGGCGCGGGGCCGCTCGCGTACATGTGCTGCGCGATGCCGCTTTGACCATCACCCGCGGGGAGGCAATTGGCCTGGTCGGTCCATCCGGCTCGGGAAAATCGACGTTGCTCATGGTGCTCGCCGGGCTGGAGCGTCCCGACAGCGGCTCGGTCGTTGTCGAGGGCAACGACCTCACAAAGCTCGACGAGGACGCCCTCGCGCGGTTTCGCGGTGCGCGGATCGGCATCGTCTTCCAATCCTTCCATCTTATCCCAACGATGACGGCGCTCGAAAACGTTGCGATTCCGCTCGAATTGCAGGGCGCCGCCGACGCTTTCGCGCGCGCCGGCGAGGAACTCGCCGCCGTCGGTCTCGCTGATCGGGGCGCGCATTATCCCGCGCAATTGTCGGGCGGTGAGCAGCAGCGCGTGGCGCTGGCGCGTGCGATCGCCGGCGATCCGGCGATCCTGGTTGCCGACGAACCCACCGGGAATCTCGATGACGCAACCGGCACCGCGATCATCGAGCTGATCTTCGGCCTCAAGAGAGCGCGCGGCACGACGCTCGTGCTAGTCACGCATGATGCCGCGCTTGCGGCACGATGCGATCGCGTCGTGCGCATGCGCTCGGGCCGAGTGGAGCCGGCTCAATCCGATCGCGTTCTAGCGGCAGCGCAATGAGTCTTGCCCTCAGCCGCACGGATCAGCGCAGCGCATGGCGGATGCCGCTTCTGTTGCGGCTGGCAATACGCGACTTGCGCGGTGGCATTCGTGGCTTCGGCATTTTCATCGGCTGCATCTTCCTTGGCGTGTGGGCGATCACTGCCGTTTCCGCCTTGTCACATTCGCTCTCCGACGGTGTCGCCCGGGAAGGCCGCACAATTCTCGGCGGCGACGTTGCATTTGCCCGCAGCCACGCGAGCCTCAGCGATGGCGAGCGACGATTCTTGTCGGGGCGCGGCTCGCTATCCAGCGTCGCAATCATGCGCGCCATTGCACGCCACCATGATCAAGCGGGCCTTATCGAGATCAAGGCAGTCGACTCTACCTATCCGGCGGCCGGCGCGGCGGTACTGTCGCCTGCTCTCCCGCTTCAGGATTTATTGGCAGCGCGCGACGGCAGCTACGGCATCGTTGCCGATGCGGCGCTGAGCGCAAAACTCGACGTCAGCATCGGCGATCGCATCGAGATCGGCACATCTTCCTTCGAGCTGCGCGCCTTCTTGAATAGCGAACCCGACAAGCTCGCCGGCGGCATCGGCTTCGGCCCACGCGTCATCCTTTCACAGGATGCGTTGCGCGCGAGCGGATTGTTGGGGCCGGGGGCGCTGGTGCGCTGGACCAATCGTGTCGTCGTCACGCCCGAGCACGGACGTGCCGTCGCATCCGATAGCGACGTCGCTCGCCTCATCCATGATGCAAACGTAGCTTTTCCCAATGCCGGGTGGGAAGTGCGGACGAGAACGAATGTCTCACCGCAATTTTCGAAAAATGTCGATCGGCTCACACAATTCCTGACGCTGATAGGCCTCACGTCGCTGATCGTCGGCGGTAGCGGCATTGCCAATGCTGTGCGCGGCTTTGTCGAGCGCAAGCGCGTCACCATCGCCACCATGAAGGCGCTCGGCGCGTCGGGTTCTTACGTGTTCGCGGAGACTCTCGTCGAAATCCTTTGCGTTGCGCTCATCGGGATCTTCGCGGGCACGCTCGCCGGCGCGCTGATGCCCGTGCTGGTCGACGGCCTGTTCGGCGCGCTCATTCCATTCCCGCTCACCTCCGCGTTTTATCCGCAAGCGGTCGGCAGCGGACTGATTTATGGCCTGCTGGCGACGCTGACCTTCGCCCTCAGCCCGCTCGGACGTGTGCACGATGTCTCCGTCTCAGGTCTCTTTCGCGACGAGATCGAACCGTCGCGTTCGCCTCTGCGATGGCGCTACGGGCTGCTCACCGCGGTCGCCGCCTTGGTGCTCCTCCTCACCATACTGACGACATCGCCCAATCTGCGGCTCGCTCTCATCTATGTCGGCGCAACGCTCGGAAGCTTTCTCGTTCTACGCGCTTTAGCTGGCTTGCTGGTTGCGTCGCTCCGGCGGGTGCCGCGGCCGCGCGCTCTGACGCTGCGATTGTCGCTCGTCGAGATT
>JAFASC010000317.1 GCA_019244955.1 Methylobacteriaceae bacterium
GCGCGACGGTCGAGCGCTTCTGGCCGACGGCCACGTACACGCAATAGAGCTTCTGCGATTCGTCGCCGCCTTCGTTGATCGATTTCTGGTTCAGGATGGTGTCGAGCACGACGGCGGTCTTGCCGGTCTGGCGGTCGCCGATGATCAACTCGCGCTGGCCACGGCCGATCGGGATCAGCGAGTCGATGGCCTTGAGGCCGGTCGCCATCGGCTCATGCACGGACTTGCGCGGAATGATGCCCGGAGCTTTTACGTCAACGCGGGCGCGACGGGTTGCTTTGATCGGCCCCTTTCCGTCGATCGGATTGCCGAGCGCATCGACGACCCGGCCGAGCATTTCCTTGCCGACCGGCACGTCGACGATCGCGCCGGTGCGCTTGACGGTCTGGCCTTCCTTGATGTCGCGGTCGGTGCCGAAGATGACGATGCCGACATTGTCGCTTTCGAGGTTCAGAGCCATGCCGCGGACGCCCGACTCGAACTCGACCATCTCGCCGGCCTGCACATTGTCGAGGCCGTAGACGCGCGCAATACCGTCGCCGACGGAGAGAACCTGGCCGACTTCCGTGACTTCGGCCTCGTTGCCGAAATTTGCGATCTCGTTCTTGAGGATCGCGGAAATCTCTGCCGCGCGGATATCCATCAGCCGACCTCTTTCATACGTGTGCGGATTGAATTCAGTTTAGTGCGGACCGACCCGTCGACCATGCGCGAGCCGAGTTTCACGACGATGCCCCCGATAATCGCGGGATCGACATGCGTCGTGACTTCCACTTCTTTGCCGCCGGTGACATCACGCAGAGTCTTCTGCAGGTCGGCGGTATATTCCGCCGAGAGCGGATGGGCGACGGTGACTTCGGCGCGGGTGACGCCACGTTCGGCGTCACGCAGCTTCTCGAAATCCCGCATCATCGACTCGATTGCGAAGAGCCGCCGTTTGGAAGCGACGAGCTTCAAAAAATTCGCTGCACTGCCGGAAATCCCGGCCCTGCTGAGGATTGCCTCAAGCGCCTTGACCTGCGCTTCGGCAGGGATGACCGGGCTGCGGATCAGCCGGCGAAGATCGTCGCTTTGGCGCGCCATCTCGCCAAACGCTCGGAGCGCCGCGGCGACATCTTCGATCGCGTCGTTTTCTTTCGCAAGTTCGTAAAGGGCGGTGGCGTACCGGCCAGCCATTCCCGTTACGATCGTTTGCTCTTTTGCCACGCGGTCTAAAATCCTCGGCACATCAAACGTTTGCCGCAAGGCTCGTCGGCGCAGCGGCAGGCCGTAAAACCTCGTAGCAAAGGCATGTTCGGAAACGGGGCGCAGCGGAGATTTCCTGCGCCCCGAAAGCGGGGCTCAGGTAACATAGGGTTTTTGGGGGCGCAACCCGCAAAGCCCGCGCTATTGCAGGCGGGTTTGCGTCAAGACGGCTTGGCTTTTGCAGGTGAGAGATCGCACGTTTTGCGGCCGTTCGGAACCGGCTATTTCTTTGGAGTACGAAGGACCCAGGGCTTGTCATGCGCAACCGCGCTACGCCGGTGCCTCGAAGCCGCGCTCAGAGGAATTGCGAGGGGTTGGCCTTGACGGTCCTGATCGCGCTGATCCCAATGCTCGTCGCCATCGTCTGCGCCGCGGCGAGCCATAGGGGGCGTGTCTCCGGGGAGGATTTCCGGCAGGTGCTTTTGCAGGCGGGCGAAGCCATGCTCGTTGCCGAGGCCCCGTTGCAGAGGCGCGCGCCGCTCAGGCGGCGACGCGCACTTTCAGGTCGAGCTTCGGAGGGGCATTCAGCGTCTGCAAGACGACACAGTAACGCTCGGTCAGCTTGATCAGCGTATCGATCTTGTCCTGCGGCGCGTCGGTGTCGACATCGAAGGCAAGGCGGATTGCGCGAAACCCCACCGGCGCATCCTTGGCGACGCCGAGCGTGCCGCGGAAATCGAGATCGCCTTCGGCCCGCACCGTCCCGGCTCGTAGCGGAATCTCGAGTGCGGTCGCGACCGCCTTCAAGGTAACGCCGGCACAGGCGACGAGCGCCTCAAGCAACATGTCGCCGGAGCAGAGTTCGGCGCCCGAGCCGCCCGTTGCCGGATGCAGGCCCGCGACCGCCAGCGCGCGCCCCGTCTCCACTTTGCAGGCGATCTTCGCGTCGTCGATCGAGCCCTGCGCTTTCAGCGTGATCACGGCGGCGTCGGGTTCGCTTTTGTAGCGTTCTTTGTACGGCGCTTGCTGGGCGCGAAGGGCGGCGGCATCCATCGGTTTTTCTCCTGTCATGATCGCTATTACCACCACGAGCCGGCGGCGGCGTGTCGGGCGGGCTCTCTTGCGGCTGCTTCCAAGGACCCGTCGAGCGCTGCGAGGATGACGCGCTTGGCCTCCACGAAGGCCGCGGACAGACGATCGCGCGGGCGCGGCAGGTCGAGTGCGATATCGGCGAAGACGCGCCCCGGCCGCGGCTGCATGACCACGACGCGGTCGGCCAAAGCGACCGCCTCTTCGACGTCATGCGTAACGAGGATTAGCGTCGGACGTTGCGCGTCCCAAAGGCCGAGCAGATGATCGTGCAGGCTGGCGCGGGTCAGGGCGTCGAGCGCGGAGAAAGGCTCATCCATGAGCAGGACTTTCGGCTCGGTGACAAGCGCGCGCAGGATCGAGACGCGTTGCGCCTGCCCGCCGGAGAGTTCGCGCGGCCAGCGCTCGCCGTAACCGGCGAGGCCGACGCGCAAGAGCGCCGCATCGACCCGGTCGTGGCGTTCGGCCGCGGAGCGGTCCATGAGCCCGAAACCGACATTCTGTGCGACGCTAAGCCACGGCAGGAGCCGCGGCTCCTGGAAAACGACGCCGATCGCCGGGTGTGGCGCATGGATGACTTCGCCGTCGAGCGAAACCGTGCCCTGCGTTGGCGCGTCGAGACCGGCCACGAGCCGCAAAAGCGTGGTCTTGCCGCAGCCGGAACTGCCGACCATGGCGACGATCTCGCCGGGGCTGACCTCGAGCGACACGTCGACGATTGCGGCGATGCTCGGCGCAAAGATTTTCGACAGATCTTGCAGCTGCAGCATGGATCAGTGTGCCGGCACGGGCGGCGCGGCGGCCGGCGCGGCGGCGGAGCGCGATACGCTTTGGCCCAAAGTATCCTGCCAGCGCAGCAGCGGGCGAAACGCCGCAACGAGCGCGCCGTCGCAGATTTTGCCGAGCACGGCGAAGGCGAGGATTGCGGCAAGGATCTGATCGGGCTTACCAAGTTGCTGGCCGTCAAGCAGCAGAAAGCCCAGGCCCTCGGAGGCGCCCATCAATTCAGCGGCGACGACGAACATGAAGCCGAGGCCAAGGCCCGAGCGGACCGCAATGACGCAGTCCGGGAGGACTGCCGGCAGCAGAACACGGCGCGTCAACACCAATGGAGGCAACCTGAACGCACGGCCGACCTCGACGATCTTGCGATCGATATTGGTGATCGCCGCCATGACGCCGAGATAGACGGGGAAGAACACGCCGATCGCAATAAGCGCGACCTTCGACGCCTCGAAAATCCCCAGCCACAGGATGAAGAGCGGCACCCAGGCCAGCGACGGAATCGCGCGTAACGCCTGCACCGTCGGATCAAGGAGACGCGATGCAGTCGGCCAGGCGCCGGTCAGCGCGCCAAGCAAAATGCCGACGATGCTGCCGATGAGAAAACCGGCCGCGAGCCGCAGCAGCGTTGCGACAACGTGCGTCCACAATTCGCCGGTGAGCGCGAGCGACCACAAAGTTTCGGCGATGCGGCTTGGCGGAGGTAAGAGGCGTGCCTCAAAAATGCCGAACCGCGCCGCGGCCTCATAGAGCAATGCGGCTGCGAGCGGCAGGATCAATCCGGCGGCCTCGCGACTGCCTAGATGCAGGGGAGATCGTATCGTCATGGCTCCCGCACTAAGACTTGAATACGCATCGCGCAATTAGACCGAAGCCGCCGCTTTACGCTTCGGTAAGAAGCGGCCCCGACACTCGCACCCTCCGCGACGAAAGGTACCTCATGCCGCTTTTCCGTTTGATCTACTTCAGCGAGAACCATCTCGACACGTCAAAGCGCGTCACCCCGCAACTCAGCGCCATCCTCAGCATATCCAATACGAACAATCGGCGCGACAATATCACCGGCGCGCTCATGTTCGACGATCTGCGGTTCACCCAGGCTCTCGAAGGCGAGCGCGACGCGGTCTGGCGGACTTATGCGCGCATCCTGGAAGACGAGCGGCATCGCGGAGTGACGGTGATCGACGCGCGCGCCGTCGAGAAGCGACTCTTCGGCAATTGGTGGATGGGGCTCGCGCAGCGCAATCGCGCCACGGAGCAGGCCTTCGTGCGCACCGGCTTTCCGGGACGGCTCGATCCACAGACGCTGTCGGCGGAACGAATCCTCGGCCTCATGGTCGAAATCGCGCAAATCGGTCTCGAACGCGAGCTTCGTGCCGCCTAACCGGCGCCTTACGAGGCGGCAAACCGCGTGTCGATCAGCCCCGCGGTCGCGGCATTCACGTCGACATCGGGCTTGATCACGCCGGCTTTCTGTAAGGCGAGACCTGCCTCCATCACGGTCTGGCGCGTTGCATCGGTGATCGCCTTGTTGGTGTGATCCGTGCGCTCGAGCTGCCGCGCGACGACCGGCCCCGGCAGCTTCGTTTCCTTCGCCAAAATGGCCTGCAATTCGGCGGGATTGGCGAGCGCCCATTGCCGCGCCTCCTCGTACACCGCGAGGATGCGCTTCACGAGTTCGGGATTTTGCGCGGCGAAAGCCTCGCGCACATTAAGCACGCCCCAGGTGTTCGCCTCGGGCTTACGGTAGAAGAGCCTGGCGCCGTTCTCGATCTCGGCCTGAGCCATCATCGGATCGAGCCCTGCCCAGGCATCGACGTCGCCGCGGATCAGCGCCGTCTTCCCGTCAGGGTGCTGCAGCAGGACCAGACGCACATCCTTTTCGGTGAGCCCGGCAGAGTCGAGAGCGCGAACCAGGAAAATGTGTGGGTCGGTGCCGCGGGTGACCGCAACGGACTTGCCCTTGAGGTCCGCGGGAGAGGTGAACGGGGTATCGGCGCGGCAGACGAGCGCGGTCCATTCCGGCCGCGAATACAGGCCGACCATCTTGATCGGGTTGCCGTTGATGCGGCCGATCAGCGCCGCGGCCCCGGCGGTCGAGCCGATGTCGATCGAGCCGGCATTGAGGAATTCGAGAGCCTTGTTGGAGCCCAGCGTCTGCACCCACCGAACGCTGATGCCCTCCGGCGCGAGCGCCTTCTCGACCAGCCCCTTTTCCTTAAGCACCAAAGACAGCGGATTGTAGGTCGCGAAGTCCAGCCGGATCTCGCTTGGGGCGGCTCTCGCCGTACCCGACACCGCCGCCGCCGCGGCTGCGGCTGTAGACTGGAGAAACGAACGTCGGCTGAGATCCATGGAGGGGCCCCTAGGACAGAAACGGCGTCCGTTTTGTAGGACGCGGCGTTCGATATGTCAAACGCCCGAGACTCCTGCAGCTCAAGAGAATTGCGGCCCGCGCCGGGCCTCGGAGAGCGCGCGGCTTAACTCCCGCGCAAAGGCCGCCTTTTCGTCCGGCCCGAGGAACGCCGCCACCTCGACGCTGCGGCCGCGCGACACGAGCGACAATCGCTGCAAGCCGAACTCTTCGTGCTCGCGCCGCTCGAGCCGGGTCCAACTCGGATTGAAGCGCCATTCCTGCCGCCCGCCGCGCGCGCTCACCTTGGCGAGCACGAGCTCGAGCGGCGTGACGCTCACGTCCTCGTAAGCCTGAGCAGCCCGGTAATTCGCTCGGAAAGCCAGATAGAAGAGGGCAACATCGGCCCCCATAAAGCCGGCGATCGGCCATGCGCCGAGGATCACGAAGGGCAGGCTCGTAAAGAAGCTCGCCGCCGAGAATACCATCACCAGCAAGCGGAAATTGCGCCGGCTTAGCGAGCGATAGGGCACGATGCGTGCCGCGAAAATCTCCCTTTCGGTAGGCTGAACCAAGTGAGTTGCCCCTGGACGACTTGTCTTGCCGAGGCGGCAGCCCTGGTTATAACGCGCCGATGGTGCAGATGAAGAGGACAGCACCGCGGGCCCGCCGCGCCTCGGCTGCGCCGCCCGAGACGGCGCTGAAGCCCGGCCGCAAGTCGCGCGCACCTCGCCGTCCCAGCGCAGCCGATCCTGCAACCGTGCGCGAAATTTTCACCCGCTTTCGCGCCGCCAATCCACATCCGAAGGGCGACCTCGATTTCATCAATCCATTCACGCTGCTCATTGCCGTGGTGCTCTCGGCACAGACGACCGATGCCGGTGTCAACAAAGTCACGCGCGATCTCTTTCCGATCGCCGATACGCCGCATAAGATGTTGGCGCTTGGCGAAGCCGATCTGCGTGAGCGGTTCAAACCGCTCGGCTTCTTCAACACGAAAGCCAAGAATGTCGTCGCGCTTTGTGAGCAGCTGATCGCCAAGCATGGCGGCCAGGTGCCGAGGCGCCGCGAAGAGCTGGAAGCACTACCGGGCGTCGGACGCAAAACCGCAAACGTGGTGCTCAACGTCGCCTTCGGTCAGCCGACGATCGCCGTCGACACGCACGTCTTTCGTGTGTCGAACCGGATTCCGCTGGCGATCGGAGCGACGCCGCTCGAGGTCGAGATCGGGCTCGAAAAAATCATTCCGGAGGAATTCAAGCGCCACGCGCATCACTGGCTGATCCTGCACGGACGTTACACGTGCAAAGCACGTCGTCCCGAATGCGAGCGCTGCCTCATCCCTGATTTGTGCCGCTCGCCGGAGAAGCGGGTGTAGCGCTTAGTGGGCCGTCTCGGTCGCGACGAGCCGCCAGTTCGGGTCGCGTGAGCCGATCTCGCGCGCGAAGGTCCAGATGTCGGTCATGTCGACGACGCGCTCGGGGCTGCCGTCGATGACCGCGCCGGACTTGTCGTAGGTGGCGGTGATCAGCTTCGACAAAAACCGCACTGTGATCTGGGCGAGCGATCCCTTCACCTGGGCGTCATCGATCGTGACCTTTTCGAGCGACACGAAGGTCATTTCCACCCGGTCGCCGCGCCCTTCGCGATCGGTGATCGCGTGGGTGAAACTCTCATAGACGTCGTCGGCCAGCAGCCGGCGCAGCGTTGCGCGATCGCCTTTGGCAAAGGCGGTGACGATCATCTCGTAAGCCGACTTGGCCCCCGCCAGGAAGGCGCGCGCATCGAAGCCGGGCTCGGCGCCGGCAATGGCTTCGAGGCCGGGAATCGCGCGCGAGTCCGGCTCGACCAGGTCCTTCCACTGATCGGCGTCAGGCTTGGGCTGAACGGGTGCACCAGCATCCGCCGCGGCGGCGCCGGGCAGACGGATCACATTGCCGCCGGGCAGCGGCTGACGCGCTGCTTCTTCGCGGCGCGGCGTAAACGAGCGGTCGCGCTGCTTCTCGTGGCCGGTGCGGGTGCCAAGGACAGACCGCAGCTTCCAAACGACGAAAACGGCAAGCAGTGCGAAGATGATCGTGGTGATATCGAGGGGCTCGTGCATGGCCTGCTCAGAACAAACGGGGAGCGAACCTTTACTCCCATATAGGGTGTTGCCCGCCTGTTGTGACCCTGTCCAGATGATTTCAAGGCGCAGGCTGGGCAGCCGCGCTTAGCTTGTGATGCCTCTCTATCCATGGTAGGCGGCGCGGCCTTTACCGGGCGCCTGCGTGGCGCTCCGGCCGCGATCCCATTGACGCGATCGCGCTCTCAGGAGTTCTTTTAGATGGCCGATACGCCGGGGAACGGCTCGACCCCCACCGCTGGACCCGCCCTCAATTCGCTCGCGCAATACATGAAGGACTTCTCGTTCGAGAATCCGAACGCGCCGCGCTCGCTTGGGCCCCAGGAGAAGGGTCCCAACATCTCGATCCAGGTCAACGTCAACGCGCGCCAGCTTGCCGAGACCGATTTCGAAGTCAGCCTCGTCCTCGAAGGCAGCGCCGGCGAGGCGGCCGATATCATGTTCAAATTCGAGCTGACCTATTGCGGGATTTTCCGGCTGACCAATGTGCCGCAGGAGCAGCAGCATCCGATCGTCATGATCGAATGCCCGCGGCTGCTATTTCCGTTCGCGCGGCAGATCATTGCCGACGGGGTCCGTAACGGCGGCTTCCCGCCGCTTTACATCGATCCGATCGACTTCGTCGGCCTTTACCAGCAGCGCGTCAACGAACTGCAGGCGAACCAGAACCAGCCCGGCGTCGCGCAGGCGTAAGGCGGCTGCGGTAGCCGCTCATCTAAGCGAAGTCCCACCGCGCGGCTGAATTCCGCCTGCGTTGATCACGGCGATCAAGGCTTCGCTCGCGCATGTCGGCCAATCCGCATGTCCTCGGGACTGCGGGCGCTTGCAACTCGCTCCAACTCGGGCGCACTCGGCTATCGTCGCCGCGATCCTCGCGGGAATGGCGGGACCTCGAGTCGCCTGAGACCGGACCTGTCCCGAGCGTCTGATTGACCGCTCCACTCCCCGATGCACAATCGCCTCCAAATTGGAGGAAGCGCCCCTTGAGCGAAGAGCCCGTGCTGGTCGAGGCACGCCCAACCTATCGCGTTATCACGCTGAACCGGCCCGCGCGGCTGAATGCCGTAACGATCGAACTGCATCGCGCGCTCGCCGACGCGCTCAATAAGGCCGAGGCCGACAAGACCTGCCGCTCAATCCTTATCACCGGTGCCGGACGCGGCTTCTGCGCGGGGCAGGACCTCTCCGACATCGATCCGCCGACGGCCGAGAGTCCGGCCGATCTCGGCTTACTTATAGATCGCCATTACAATCCGCTGATCCGGCGACTGCGTGCGTTTCCAATGCCGATCGTCTGCGCCGTCAACGGCATCGCCGCGGGAGCGGGTGCCAATATCGCGCTTGCCTGCGACATCGTGATTGCCGCGCGCTCGGCGAGTTTCTTGCAGGCCTTCGCCAAGATCGGCCTTGTTCCGGATTCGGGCGGCACATTTTTCCTGCCTCGCCTGATCGGCGAGGCGCGTGCTCGCGCGCTGTGCCTCACCGCCGAGCCGATCTCGGCCGAAACGGCCGCCGATTGGGGGCTGATCTGGAAATGCGTCGACGATGCGGAACTGATGCAGCAGGCGCAGGCTCTTTGCGAGAGGTTCGGCGAAGCCCCGACCCGATCGCTCGCGATGATCAAACGCGCGCTCGACACGTCCGCGCACAACACGCTCGATGCGCAACTCGACCTCGAACGCGACCTGCAACGCGAGATCGGCCGCGGCGATGATTATCTCGAGGGCGTCACCGCGTTTCTGGAAAAGCGCAAGCCCGTCTACAAAGGCCGCCCGTGAACCAGGATGCAGTGGCGATCGCCCGCGCCTGCGCCGATGCGATGTGGGCGGAAGACGAAGCTTCGCGCGCGCTGGGCATGAAGCTGTTGCGTATCGCGCCGGGCGAAGCGGAAATTTCGATGCCGGTGACGACGGACAAGGTCAATGGCCAGAAAATCTGCCATGGCGGGTTCATCTTTCTGCTCGCCGATTCGACGTTCGCGTTCGCCTGCAACACCTATAACGAACGAGTCGTCGCGCAGCATTGCGCCGTGTCGTTTCTGCGCCCGGCACAACTCGACGATCTTCTGACCGCGCAGGCGCGGGAAGTTCATCGCGGCGGCCGCTCCGGCATCTACGATGTCACGGTAAAACGCCGGGACGGCACCGCGATCGCCGCTTTCCGCGGCCATTCGCGCGTGATCGACGGCAAATGGCTTCCGGAGACGTAGTGATGGGCGCGCGGATCGAACCCGATCGCAAGCTGATCGAGCCGATCGAGCTTGCCTCGCGCGACGAAATCGCAGCCCTGCAGAGGCAGCGCCTCGCCGCGACGCTGCGTCAGGTTTACGCGAATGTTCCCGCCTATCGCCGCAAATTCCTGGCTGCCGGCGTTCGCCCCGACGATTTCCGCCGGCTGGAGGATCTGTCGAATTTTCCGTTCACGACCAAAGCGGACCTGCGCGAAAACTACCCGTTCGAGCTTTTCGCCGTGCCGCGCGAGAAGGTCGTACGCATTCACGCCTCATCGGGCACGACCGGCAAGCCGACGGTCGTCGGCTACACGCAAAACGACATCGATACCTGGGCGAACCTCATGGCGCGCTCGATTGTCGCCTCGGGTGGGCGCCCCGGCATGGTCATGCACAACGCGTATGGATACGGGCTCTTCACCGGCGGCCTCGGCGCGCATTATGGCGGCGAGCGTCTGGGCTGCACCGTCGTCCCGGTGTCCGGCGGCATGACCGAGCGGCAGGTGCAGCTCATCGAGGATTTCGGCGCCGAGATCATCATGGTGACACCGTCCTACATGCTGGCCATCCTCGACGAATATCGGCGCGTCGGTCTCGACCCGAAAAAATCGCCGTTAAAGATCGGCATTTTCGGCGCCGAGCCGTGGACGAACGCCATGCGCGCCGAAATCGAAAATGCGTTCGACATGGATGCCGTGGACATCTACGGCCTTTCCGAGGTGATGGGCCCCGGCGTCGCCAACGAATGCGTCGAGACCAAAGACGGACTGCACATCTGGGAGGATCATTTTTATCCCGAGATCGTCGATCCTGATACAGGCGCGGTTCTGCCGGACGGCGAGAAAGGCGAGCTCGTCTTCACTTCCCTTACAAAGGAAGCCATGCCGGTCATCCGCTACCGCACGCGGGACCTGACGCGACTTCTGCCGGGCACGGCGCGCTCGATGCGCCGGATGGAGAAGATCACCGGCCGCTCCGACGACATGATGATCATCCGCGGCGTCAACGTCTTTCCCTCGCAGATCGAGGAGTTGTTGCTGCGCACGGAGGCCCTGTCGGCGCATTATCTGATCGTGCTGACGCGCGAGGCGCGGCTCGACGTGATGACGATATATGTCGAGGTGCGGCCGGAGGCGGACAAGCCGCATTCGCGCGCCGGCGCCGGCGAGCATCTCGCACGGCTGGTGAAAGAGCGCATCGGGGTGAGCGCCAATGTCGCGGTCGTCGATGCGAATTCGCTGGAGCGCTCGCTCGGCAAGGCGAAGCGCATCGTCGACAAGCGAAATCTAAGCTGAGAGCGGTTTCTCGTAGCGCAGCGCCGCGGCGCCATCCTCGTAATAATCGGGAATGGTCGCGAATTTGACATAGCCGCGCTCGTCGTAAAGCGCGATCGCACGCGCATTGTCGGCTCGGACTTCCAAGACGAGGCTTTCGGCGCCGCGGCGGGCGGCTTCCACCTCGCAGGCTGAGAGCAGCAATCTGCCGAGCCCGCGCGCGGCACCAAGCCGGTGTTCCGGATCACTCGCAATCGAATAGAGCCGCGCCTTTTTCGAGTCTTTGCGAAAGGCGATGAGCGCGTAGCCGACAACCTGCGCAAACCCGCTCATGCTAGCTTCCGCGACGAGCAAGGTAATTGTCGGCTTCGCCAGATGCGCGCGCAGAGAACGCCGGGTCAGTCGGTCGCCTTCGAATGCGGCGTTTTCGATCGCGACGAGACGGTCGAGATCGGCGAGCGTGCCTTTGCGGATCGTAATGGCGGAGCCCTGGTCCTGCGTCACTCCGCCTTCCACGGAAAAGTCCATGTCTCGGTCAGCGCCCGACCGGAGGCGCGCAGGAAAGCGCGCAAATCGGCGGTTTGTCCGGCATCGACCTGTACGTCGATTGTGGCGCGAATGCCTTGCGTGACGACATTCGCCACGACTGACGAGCGCAATATCCGCCCCTGGCTGGTCGATGGCACGACTTCGACCAAACCCGGATCGTGCAGGAAATAGCCGAGATCGCCACCGGCGAAATCGATGATGAAGCGCCGTGCATTGGCTTCGCGCGGCTCCGACGAACCGAGCGCGCGTGGTGTGGTCTGGAACGTGTTTATCGCGCGCGCATTCGGCGACAACCGCGCGAGATTGAGACTCGCGGTAATGCGATAGCCGAAATTCATCTGCTTGCCGGGGTCGAGCGCATCTTTCGGCACCCAATAGGCAACGATATTGTCGTTCGTTTCGTCCGGCGTCGGCAGCTCGACAAGCTCGACCCGGCCCTCACCCCAGTCATCGCGCGGCTCGACCCAGTAACTGGGCCGCGTTTCGTACGCGAGCTCAAGGTCCTGGTAATGATCGAAATTGCGGTCGCGCTGAAGCAGTCCGAAACCCTTGATATTGCGATCTAGGAAGGCGGACGTCTCCATCTGCGCGGGATTGCGTAGCGGACGCCATAGCCATTCGCCCGTTCCCGAATTGACGAGCAACCCTTCCGAATCGTGGAGCTGCGGCCGGAAATCGTCGTGAAAGCGATGGTCGTTCTTGCCAATGAAGAACATCGAGGTCAACGGCGCCCACCCGATCTTGGCGCCGTTGCGCCGCGCGAACAAAGCGACCTGCGCGTCGATGACGGATTCCTTGCCGGGATAGAGATCGAAACGGTAGGCACCCGTCGCAGTCTCGCCGTCGAGCAAGGCATAGATGGTCGCGCGTTCCGCATTCGGGCCGGGCGCTTCGATCCAGAATTCGCGGAAGAAGGGGAACTCCTCGTTGGGCGTGCCGGCATTCACTGCAAGTCCGCGTGACGACATGCCGTAGCGCTGGCCGCGGCCGAGAAACCGGAAGTAGCTTGCGCCAAGGAACGCGATCACCTCATCGAATACGCGCGGATCATTTAGCGGGTAGTGCAGGCGAAAACCGGCAAAACCCAAATTGACCGGCAGC
>JAFASC010000102.1 GCA_019244955.1 Methylobacteriaceae bacterium
AAAGAACTCGACGCGCTGCGGCAATGGTTTCTTGTCCGCATCGGAGGCATTCAGGAGAATGGACATGACGATCGGCGCGCCGCAGAGATGCGTCACGCCGTGCTTCGACATGAGATCGTACATCAAACCGGCACGTACTTGCCGCAGGCAGACATGCGTGCCCGCCATGACACTGATGGACCAGGGAAAGCACCAGCCGTTGCAATGGAACATCGGCAGCGTCCAAAGATAGACGGGGTGGCGCGCCATCGCACCCGTGACGACATTGGCGATTGCGAGCAAATGCGCTCCACGATGATGGTAGACGACGCCCTTCGGATCACCCGTCGTGCCGGACGTATAATTAAGTGAGATCGCGTCCCATTCGTCCTCAGGCATCGACCAATTGAAATCGGGATCGCCCCCGGCGAGAAAATCCTCGTAATCGAGCTCACCTAAGCGTTCGCCGGGACCGTCGTAGACAGGATCGTCGTAGTCGATGATCAACGGTTTCACCTTGGCGTTGGCCAGCGCCTCCTCCATCACTGACGAAAACTCGCGATCGACGATGATGGCTTTCGTCTCGGCATGGTCGAGCGTGAACGCGAGGATCGCCGCGTCGAGCCTCGTGTTCAGGGTGTTGAGCACGGCTTTGCACATCGGCACGCCGTAATGGCATTCGAGCATGGCCGGCGTATTCGCAAGCATCACGGAAACGGTGTCGCCGCGGCCGATCCCACGCTTCGACAGCGCCGAAGCGAGCCGTCGGCAGCGCGTGTAGAAGTCACGATACGTGCGCTTGAGATCGCCGTGCACGATCGCCGTGTGATCGGGGAAGATCAGGGCCGAGCGAGACAGATAAGTGAGTGGCGTCAGCGGCTGATGGTTGGCGGGATTGCGATCGAGATCGGTATCGTATGGCGACGCCATCACTTGTCTCTCCCACTCTATTCCGCGGAGCTTCTTGTCCGCTTGGTTTCGCCCGGCGCGAGCACATCGGATAAACGCTGCCACGCCTCGCCCGATCCCGGAAGTCCGAAGCGTAATTGATCCGGCCGTTCTTCGAAACGACGCACGAAGATCCCCGCATGGCCGAGCCGCGCAAACCAGTCGGGCGCATCGGCGCGGGCGGCAAGGCGAAAGAGCATGGTGCCGCCGCGGATTTCAAACCCGGCGCGGCCGAGCAAATTGTCGAGACATGCCGTATCGCGGGCGAGCCGCTCAGTCGCCCGCCTGAGCCAGTGGCGGTCATCGAGGGCTTGGCAGCCGATGCGGATCGCCGGACCGGAAACCGGCCACGGCCCCGAAAGGCGGCGCAGCGTGCCGGCGAGTTCCGGCCCGGCGAGCGCGAATCCGAGGCGCAGTCCGGCGAGGCCAAAAATCTTGCCGAACGAGCGCAGGATCGCAGTGCCTCTTGCGGGCAGATGCGGCGCGAAACTTTGGTCCGACGCCACATCCATGAAAGCCTCATCGATGACGAGGAGACCGCCGCTCGCGACGAAATGACGTGCCAACGGGTTGAGATCGGCGGGGGCGATCAGGCGGCCGTCAGGATTGTTGGGGTTGACGAGCACAGCGACATCGAACCCGGCGAGGGCGCTCGGTTCGTCGACGGTTTCGACGCTGGCGCCGGAGGCGCGCCAGGTCGCGGCGTGCTCCGCGTAGGTGGTTCGCAGGATGCCGACACGTTTCGCCGGCACGAGCCGCGGCAGCGACTGGATCAGGGCCTGGGTTCCGGCCGCCGCCACGACTGCGACGCCTGGCGCAGCGCCATAGGCGCGCGCCGCGAGGCTTTCGAGCTCACCAAGATCGCTCCCTTGCGGAAGCCGCGTCCAAACCTCCGATGAAAGCGGCGGTAGCGGATAGGCAACCGGATTGATGCCGGTCGACAGATCGATCCACGGTTCCGGCGCGTCGGGAAAGCGCCGGCGCGCCTCGTCGAGACTGCCGCCATGCGCGAGCGCAGCTTCATTCATTCGCGCTTCTCATGCCAAGACGATATTGTTTCGCCGCGCATCTTCCAAACCAAGCGAGGCCAACAATGCCGCGTCTGCCCGACATCGATCCCGCAACACTCGATGAAGAGGGCAAGCGCGTCTATGACGCGATCGTCGCCGGCCCTCGTGGCGTGGTGCAGGGACCGTTGCGCGTCTGGCTGAACTCGCCGACGCTGGCCGATCGCGCCCAGGCGCTAGGCGCGTTCTGCCGCTACGGGACGTCGCTCGAGCCGCGTTTGTCGGAGCTTGCAATTCTGATCACCGGCGCCTTCTGGCGTGCCGGATTCGAGTGGCATGTGCATGCGCCGATTGCCGCAAAGACAGGCTTATCGGCCGGCGTGATCGAAGAAATCCGGCGCGGCGCGACGCCGGACTTTACGCGTGATGACGAACGCTGCGTCTATTCCTTCGCGCATGAGCTTTTGAGGACGCATCGCGTCTCAACCGAAACATATGCGGAAGCCGAAAGCGTGCTCGGCGCCCGTCGGCTCGTCGAGCTTGTCGGCATCCTCGGCTATTACGGGCTGATCTCCATGACGATCTGTGCCTTCGAAGTGCCGCTGCCGGAAGGAGCGGAAGAGCCGTTCGCTTAGGTCAGCGCCAGTCCATTCTTCGCGGCGAGCTGCTTCAGGTCGGCGAGCGGCCGCGCGCCGATATGCTGGATGACCTCCGCCGCCGCCAAGGCGCCGAGCCGTGCGCAGGTCTCGTGATCGCGACCGCGCACGAGGCCTGCGAGGAAGCCCGCCGCAAAGAGATCGCCGGCGCCGGTCGTGTCGACGAGGTTCTCGATCGGTGCGGCGGGCACCGCGCGTGAGCCGTCTTTGGTCACGATGACGGACCCGTCCTCCGAACGGGTCACGACCGCGAGTACATCCTCTTTCTGCAGCGCATCGATCGCGGTGGCGAGGTCGGCGGTCTCATAGAGCGAATGCAATTCGCTCTCGTTGCAGAAGACGATGTCGACGGTCCGGCTACGGATGAGGTCGAGGAATTCCTCGCGATAGCGATCGACACAGAAGGAATCCGATAAACTCAAGGCGACCTTGCGTCCGGCTTCGTGCGCGAGTTTCGCCGCACGCAGGAAAGCCTGCTTTGCGTGCGGCGGATCCCAGAGATAGCCTTCGAGGTAGGTGATTTTTGAGCCGGTCACGACCTCTGCCTCGACGTCGCTCTCATAGAGCGCCTGCGAGGCGCCGAGATACGTGTTCATCGTGCGCTGGCCGTCAGGAGTGACGAAGATCAGGCAACGCGCCGTCGCCACGCCGTCGGACGCCGGGGCCGTCGCGAAATGCACGCCGGCGGCGCGAATGTCGTGCGTGAAGGCGTCGCCAGCCGGATCGGCTTTCACCTTACCGATGAAGGCGCTGCGGCAGCCGAGCCGCGCCAGGCCGACGGTGGTGTTCGCCGCCGAGCCGCCGGACACGAAGGCCGGCTTGCCGCCGGCCGCTTGCAGCGCTTCGACGCGCGCTTCGTCGACGAGCTGCATCGAGCCCTTGTGCAGTCCCTGCGCGACAAGCACGTCGTCGTCGGCATGCATGAGAATGTCGACGATGGCGTTGCCGATGCCAAGCACGTCGTAAGTTGCGGCGGGCATATGCTTTCCGATATTTCAAGGAGGTGGCTGCTGTTGCACCGCGCAGTTTCGTGCGTCAAGCGCCGGAGCTATTGCGCTCCCGGCGCCGCAACCGCACGTACAGCGCGCCGGAGCCGCCATGGATCGCGGTCGCCTCGCCGAAACCGACGACGACGGAGCGGAGATCGGCAGCCTCCAACCACAACGGCACGGCGCGGCGAAGCACGCCCGGTTCCGCTGCCGTGCGGCCCTTCCCGGTCACCACCAGGACCAGCTTGGCGCCGCGCGCCTGCGCGCGGGCCAAAAAATTGCGCAGCATGCGATGGGCTTCCTCCTGGCGATAGCCATGCAGGTCGAGCGTGTCGTCCACCGCAAGGCGTCCACGCGCGAGACGCTGCCGAAGCCGCGTTTCCAAAGGCGCGAGCGGCGGCGCGAGCTTCGGCGCGGGTTCGGCAGCGGCGCGGTTTGCAGGCGATTCCCGGCCCGCGGCCACAGCCGGCCGGGTCTGCTCTTCCGGCTCTTCCGGCAGAGGCGGCACGCCGAGGCGGCGCACGACATTTTCCGTCACGCTGCGCCACAGGCGCAGCTCCGAGACGGTAAGCCGCCTTGGACCGGAAGCGCGCGGCTTCGGCTTGTCCTTCACGGCGCGTCTCCGCGCGGCATGAGTACGATCATGTCGCCATGGTGCCGGAAGCCGCCGGCAATTCGGCCCGCCTCGTCGCCCGAGCCGACATAAATGTCAGCGCGCTTCGGCCCGACGATAGCCGACCCCGTATCCTGGGCGATCAGCAATCGGCGCCAAGGCGTTGGTGTCGGCTGATGCCAGGGCAGATCGGCGTCGATCCAGAACGGCAGGCCGTAAGCCCAGACCGCTCGGTCGACCGCGAGCGAGCGCCAGGGCGTGAGGCTCACACCCTGTGCCCCGGTCGGCCCGGGCGCATCGGCGGAGACCTCCTCGGCCTGGAAGAACACGTAGGACCGGTTGCGCTGCATCAGGGCACGACCGGCCTCGCCGACCTCCTGGCCGTTTTCGCGAATCCATTCTTTCAGGCGGCCCAGCGACATCTCCGCCGCGGGGATGTGCGCCTCTTCAACGAGGATGCGGCCGATCGAGGTGTAGGGCCAGCCGTTGCGCCCGGCATAGGACAGGCGCAGCATCCGCCCGTCCGTCAGCCGCACCCGGGCCGAGCCCTGCACCTGGATGATGAAGACCTCGACTGGATCGCGCAGCCACACGACGGGCAGCGCACGGGCTTCGAGTGCGCCCGCGTCGATGGCGGCACGGTCCGGACATGGCGCGAGGGCGCTATCCCCCGAGCGCAATGCGGCTTGCAGCGGGCCGTCGGGGCCGGACAGCGGCTGATCGGCCGGCAAGGTCACGAGATCTGCCGGCCGCGAGAGGATCGGCGCAGCGAACGCGGCGGCGCGCGTCGTGGAGCCGTCGACCACCGGCTCGAAATAGCCGGTGAAGAAAGCCGGCCCCGCCATGATCCGGTGAGGCCGGAAATGCCCGGTGAAGAACGCGCGCGCCGCTTCGCTGGAGAGATCGCTGAGGCGCGTCGCCGCCTCGGCCGCCGCGAGCAGCGCCGGGCTAGGTGAAAGCCCGGTTCGCAGCGGCGCCGAGCCGGCGACCAGCGCCGCGGCAGAGCGGCGAAACGCGGCCAATGCGAGCCCGAAATCGTCCTCACCGAACGCGGGCAAATCGGCAAAATCGAGCCGCTGCAGAACCGGCCCGCCCTGCCCGCCTGCGGCAAAGCTCACCTTGTCCGCCGAGGGATGCGCGCCTATGACAGCCTCCCGCTTCACAAGATTCGGCCGAGCGAATCGGCCGGCACTATGCCGAGCCCGAGCCCCGCCCGAATGCCGCTTCTCTATCATCATCCGCTCGACCCGCATTCCCGCTTCGTCCGGCTGGCGCTGGCCGAATATGGAATCGAGCCGGCTCTGGTCGAAGAGCGCGTGCATGAGCGACGCACCGAATTTCTGACGCTCGACCCGGCCGGTCGCACCCCGGTGCTGGTCGAGGAAGAAGGAACGGTCGTGCCCGGGGCCGGCGTGATCGCCGAATATCTCGACGAGACGGCCGGCGCGGCGCTCGCCGAGCGTCGCCTTCTACCGACGGAGAAAACCGCACGGATCGAGGTGCGCCGCCTCCTCGACTGGTTCAATCAAAAATTCTTCGCCGAGGTCTCGGACTGGTCGGTGACCGAAAAAATCTACAAGCGCTTCCTGCCGGCCGATCGCGGCGGCGGCGCCCCGGACATGCACCTTGTCCGCGCGGCGCGCTCGAACATCCGCTACCATCTGCGCTATATCGGTTATCTCATCGGGCGCCGGAACTGGCTTGCCGGCGAGCGCATGACTTATGCGGACCTCGCAGCGGCGGCGCATCTCTCCTGTGTGGATTACTTGGGCGACGTGCCATGGGACGAGGACGAAGCGGCCAAGCACTGGTACCAGCGGATGAAGTCGCGCCCGGGCTTCCGGCCGCTGCTTGCCGACCGCTTACCGGGCGTGACGCCGGCGGCGGTCTACGCCGACCTCGACTTCTGAAACAGGGCGTCGCCGACACAGCGCGGGAACTCGGGTTCGATCTCTGCCGGATTGCCGCGCCGGATGCCATTCCTGAAGCGCCGGAGCAGCTCGCAGCCTGGCTCGGCGACGGCGCGCATGGCGACATGGACTGGATGGCGGCAAACGCGACCCGCCGCGCCAATCCACGCGAGCTATGGCCGCAGGTGCGCTCAGTCATCATGCTCGGCATGAATTACGCGCCGGCGAGCGATCCGCTTGCGATGCCTAGAAATCCAAGCGCCGGCAACATCTCGGTCTATGCCCGCAATCGCGATTACCACGACCTGATCAAGGGCAAGCTGAAGCAACTCGCGTCGTGGCTTGTCGCGCAGGCGAGACGCGACGGCCTCATCGATGCGCACGTGAAGGTCTTCGTCGATACCGCGCCGGTGATGGAGAAGCCGCTCGCCGCAGCCGCCGGGATCGGCTGGCAGGGCAAGCACACCAATCTCGTCTCGCGGGAGTTCGGCTCCTGGCTTTTTCTCGGGTCGATCTTCACGACCCTCGATCTTAAGTCCGATGCACCGGAACAAGATCATTGCGGCAGCTGCCGCGCCTGTCTCGACATTTGTCCGACGCAGGCTTTTCCCGCGCCCTACCAGCTCGATGCGCGGCGCTGCATTTCGTATCTGACCATCGAGCATCGCGGGCAGATTCCACGCGAGTTCCGCGCCGCGATCGGCAATCGCATCTATGGCTGTGACGATTGCCTTGCGGTCTGCCCTTGGAACAAGTTTGCCGCGACCGCGCGCGAAGCGAAATTGCAAGCCCGCGACGATCTCGTCGCGCCGAGCCTCGCGATGCTGGCGTCGCTCGACGATGCAAGCTTCCGCGCGTTTTTCTCAGGCTCGCCGATCAAGCGTGTCGGCCATGCGCGTTTCCTGCGCAATGTGCTCGTTGCGATCGGCAATTCAGGCGATCGGGAGCTCGCGCCGGTGGCGCAGGAGAAGCTCACACATGACTCGCCGCTGGTGCGCTGCATGGCGGTCTGGGCGCTCGCGCGGCTGCTGGCGGAAGAGGCATTGCGAGACCTCGCACAAGCGCATCTCGGCAACGAGCCCGATGCCAGCGTACGCGCGGAATGGCAGGAAGAGCTTCGCGCATTGACCGTTTCGAACTCGCCGGCCGAGATCGCCGCGTGAGTCTTTTAGTTTTCGGTCTCGGCTACTCCGCCATGCATTACGTCACGACCCGGGCCGCGAGCGAGCGCGTTAGCGGCACGGTCCGCAGCGCAGAAAAGGCCGAAAGGATCAATGCAGCGCACGCAAATGTTAACCCGCTGGTCTTCGACGGGCGAGCTGCCGATCCGGCGATAAGACCGCGCCTGCAATCAGCAACGCATTTGCTGGTTTCCGTTCCGCCTGAGACGTCGGGTGATCCGGTGCTGGCGCATTTCGGCGAGGCGATCGCCTCCGCGCCGCAGCTGAAACGGATCGTCTACCTCTCCACGATCGGTGTTTACGGAGATGCGGACGGCGCCTGGATCGATGAAGAGAGATCGGCGCGGCCGAATTCAACGCGCAATCGCGCCCGCGTCATCGCCGAGCAACAATGGCTTGCCCTTGGTGAACGCACAGGCAGCGAGATCACGATTTTCCGGCTTGCCGGCATCTATGGCCCCGGCAGAAACGCGCTGATCAATCTGCGCGAAGGCAAAGCACGCCGGATCGTGAAGCCGGGCCAAGTCTTCAACCGCATCCATGTTGAGGATATCGCAGGCGCGATCGCGGCGGCATTCGCGCCCGACGCGCCAAGCGGCATTTTCAATGTCACCGATGACGAGCCGGCACCCCCGCAGGATGTGATCGCTTATGCCGCAAAACTTCTCGGCATCGAACCGCCGCCGGAAATCCCATTCGAACGCGCCGATCTGACGCCGATGGCGCGCTCGTTCTATTCTTCGAATAAGCGTGTTTCGAATCGCCGGATGAAAGAGCAGCTCGGCGTCAGCCTTGCTTACCCAACATACAGGGAAGGTTTCCGCGCGCTGGCGGCAGAATGCCTGCCTGCAGCGCCGTAGGTCGGCGGCGCCGGACCTCGCATCTCGTGAGGCGCAGATCTGCCGCGAACTGGATGCGCAGCGGAGGTGCGCGATCCCGCGCTATTCTCCCGGCGCGTGCGCTTCGATTGCTAGCGCATGCACGCCGTCCGGCTTCAACTCGTCGGCGAGCAGCTCGTTCACCTTCCGATGGCGATCGATCAGGCTCTTGCCGGAGAAGCTTTGAGCCACCATTTTAACCCTGAAATGGGTTTCGCCGCCCGGCCGCGATCCGGCATGCCCGGCATGAAGGTGGGATTCGTCGATAACCTCGAGTGTCTGCGGCGAGAGCGCATTCTCAAGCTTCTCCCTTATCCGTTTAGCAACGGGTCCCGGTGCAGCATTCATTAGCTTTGCTCTCGTCCAGATGGGTCATGAACACGCGGCAGACCGGAAATATGCTGTCCGCCTTGCGGGCGTCCACATCTCGACCATAATGACTCGGCGATGGACCTGAATTCACCCCTCTTCGACCGCATCAGGGTCAAGCCGGAGCACCGCGAGGAGCCGCGCGAGGATCGCGTGCGCTGCAATTTTCCGGCATGTGAGGAAACCGGCGAGTTCCGTGCGCCGATGGGACGGCTGCGCGAGGGGCAGTATTTCTGTTTTTGTCTCGACCACGTCCGCCAGTACAACGCCTCATACAATTATTTCAACGGGATGACCGATGACGCGATCGCCCGGTTCCAGAGGGACGATCTCGTCGGCCACCGCCCGACCTGGAGCATGGGCGTCAATCGCGCCGGCCGCAGCTTCCGCGAGGACCCCGCCGACCCCAAAAGCTTCTCCGACCCGCTCGGCCTGTTCCGGGCACGCTCGCATCGCGCCCGGCCTGAGGCCAAACAGCCACGCTATGGCTTGGCGGCGAGCAGGGCTTTGGCGACGCTCGGACTGGACGACAGCGCCGATTCCGCCACGATCAAGTCGCGCTATAAAGAGCTCGTCAAACGGCTCCATCCGGATGCCAATGGGGGCGACCGATCGTCCGAGGACAAATTGCGCGAGATCATTCGCGCCTATAATCATCTGAAATCGGTCAAGATCGCCTGAGATTGGCACGTTTTCTGCCCCGTGGCGTTTCCGTCGAGGGTTTATTGTGAAGTCGCCCGCGCCCGCCCGGCGCGGCAGCGGAGGATGAATGCAAGTCTCTAAAGCCGCGGCCGACCGGCCGACATTGCTGCCCGACATGAAAGTCTCGGTTCGGCAGGTCTTCGGGATCGATTCAAATCTCGAAGTGCCCGCTTATGCCAAGGCCGACGAGCACGTGCCCGACTTCGACCCGGACTACATTTTCGATCGCGAGACGACGCTGGCGATCCTCGCCGGCTTCGCGCGCAATCGCCGCGTGATGATCACCGGTTATCATGGGACGGGCAAGTCGACGCATATCGAGCAGGTCGCCGCGCGGCTGAACTGGCCCTGCGTGCGCGTCAATCTCGACAGTCACATCTCGCGCATCGATCTCGTCGGCAAGGACGCGATCGTGCTGCAGGACGGCAAGCAGATCACCGAGTTCCGCGACGGCATCCTGCCCTGGGCGCTGCAAAGCAATGTCGCGCTTTGTTTCGACGAATATGACGCGGGCCGCCCCGACGTGATGTTCGTGATCCAGCGCGTGCTGGAAGTGTCCGGCCGCCTGACGCTGCTCGATCAGAGCCGCGTCATCCGCCCGCATCCAGCCTTTCGGCTGTTTGCGACGGCAAACACGGTCGGCCTCGGCGATACGTCGGGCCTCTATCACGGCACGCAGCAGATCAACCAGGGCCAGATGGACCGCTGGTCGATCGTCGCGACGCTGAACTATCTCCCGCACGATCGCGAGGTCGAGATCGTGCAGGCCAAGGTCAAATCGTTCCAGACGACGAAACAGGGCAAGGAAACGATCGGCAAGATGGTGCGCGTCGCGGATTTGACGCGCAACGCCTTCATCGCCGGCGATCTCTCGACGGTGATGAGCCCGCGTACCGTGATCACCTGGGCCGAGAACTCGGAAATTTTCGGCGATATCGGTTTCGCCTTCCGGCTGACCTTCTTGAACAAATGCGACGAGCTCGAACGCGCGCTTGTCGCGGAATTCTATCAGCGCTGCTTCGGACACGAGCTGCCGGAAAGCGCGGTCAACGTCGTTCTGACCTGACGAAGCTGAGATCAGGATATGGCCACCCCGGTCCGAGTACCCGAACTGAGCGTCTCCTACGCAGACGATCTTTATTCATGGACAAAGCAGCAGGCGAGCTTGCTATTATCAGGCCGTTTTTCAGAACTTGATATAGAACATATCGTGGAGGAGCTGATCGGAGTGGGTAACGAGCAATATGATAAGCTCCAAAGTGCTCTTACCATTCTTCTTATGCACTTGCTGAAATGGGACTATCAGCCCGAACGGCGTTCCCGGAGTTGGGTGCTCAGCATTCGCGAACATCGCCGTCGCGTCACTCGGATCTTAAACAGAAATCCAGGCCTGAAGAGTGAGCTTCACCTTGCGATGTCTGAAGCATACGAAGATGCCGCCGATCGCGCAGCGGGAGAGACGGATCTGCCCGATCACATTTTCCCAGAGAAGAACGAGTACAGCTGGGAAGCAATGATGACGCGTAAGATCGAGTGGGACATGCGATAGTTGCTTCCAAAAAAATGACCTCAAACCGCAAGCCGCCGCAGCCGAAAGAAGCGCCGCAGGAACCGTTCAAGCGGGCGGTGGCCGGCTGCATGCGCGCGCTTGCACGCACGCCCGAACTCGAGGTCACCTTCGCGCCGGAAAAACCGGCGCTGATCGGCTCCGGCGCGACCGCAAAAGCCCGCCTGCCCGAGCCGCCGCGCAAGCTCAGTCCGCGCGATACGGCGATCGTACGCGGCCACGCCGATGCGATGGCGTTGCGCCTCGCCTGCCACGACAATGAAGTGCATCGCCGGCTTGTGCCGCAAGGTTCTTCCGCGCGCAGCATTTTCGACGCCGTCGAGCAGGCCCGTGTCGAGGCGATCGGCGCGCGGCGCATGGAGGGGGTCGCGAACAATCTCAGCGCCATGCTTGAGGATCGCTATCACCGCAGCAATCTTGGCGACGTCACCGATCGCAGCGACGCGCCGATCGAAGACGCTGTCGCCATGATGGTGCGGGAACGCCTGACCGGCAGCGCGCCGCCGAAGGACGCGCGCAAAGTCGTCGATCTCTGGCGCTCATGGATCGAGGAACGCGCCGGCGCCGATCTCGACCGACTCGGCCGCTCGCTCGAAAACCAGAAGGATTTCGGCAAGCTCGTCCACAAGCTTCTGGCCTCGCTCGACATGGCGGACGAGTCATCGAGCGATAGCGACGAAAGCGAAGACGAAGGCGACGACCGTCCTGAGGATTCCGACAGCGATCAGGATGGCGAGGGCGAGCAGGATCACGCCGGCGAGCCGATTCAGATGGAGAAGGCCGAATCCGACCAGTCGATGGAGGAAGGCGCGAGCGAGGCCGCCGATGCGCCGGCCGGCGAATTCCCCGACGAGACGGAAGGTGCCGACGCCGAAGATTCCGCTGAGGGACAACGGCCGCCCCTCGGCAGCAACGAGGCGCGCGGGCCCGAATACAAGGCATTCACAACCCGCTTCGACGAAGTGATCCACGCCGAGGACCTGTGCGAGCCCGAGGAGCTGGAGCGCCTGCGATCTTACCTCGACAAGCAATTGCAGAATCTTTCCTCGATCGTCGCGCGTCTCGCCAACCGGCTGCAGCGCCGTCTGATGGCGCAGCAAAATCGCTCGTGGGAATTCGACCTCGAGGAGGGCATGCTCGATCCGGCGCGCCTGTCGCGCGTCATCACCGATCCGCAGCAGCCGCTGTCGTTCAAGCGCGAGCGCGACATGGATTTCCGCGACACGGTGGTCACCCTGCTTCTCGACAATTCCGGTTCGATGCGCGGGCGCCCAATCACGGTTGCCGCGACCTGTGCCGACATCCTCGCCCGTACGCTGGAGCGCTGCGGGGTGAAGGTCGAGATTCTCGGCTTCACGACGCGTGCCTGGAAAGGCGGGCAATCGCGTGAAGCTTGGTTGCAAGCCGGAAAACCCGCCGCGCCCGGCCGCCTCAACGATCTCAGGCACATCATCTATAAGTCGGCCGATGCGCCATGGCGCCGCGCGCGCAAAAATCTCGGTCTCATGATGCGCGAGGGCCTGCTCAAGGAGAATATCGACGGCGAAGCGCTCGATTGGGCGCATAAGCGCCTGCTCGGCCGCTCCGAGCAGCGGCGCATCCTCATGATGATTTCCGACGGCGCGCCCGTCGACGATTCCACCTTGTCGGTCAATCCCGGCAATTATCTCGAGCGCCATTTGCGCGGCATCATCGAGGAGATCGAGACGCGCTCGCCGATCGAGCTGATCGCGATCGGCATCGGCCATGACGTGACGCGCTATTATCGCCGCGCCGTCACGATTGTGGATGCGGAAGAGCTCGGCGGCGCGATGACCGAAAAACTCGCGGAGCTGTTCAGCGAGACGCCGCCGGCGCCCGTGCAGCAGCCGCGACCTGCGCCGGCGCCGAAAAGCCGGCCCGTGCGTCCGGCGAGCGCCACGCTGCATTAGCTCCCGCTGAGCCTCGCGCGCTCGCCGAGGTACCAATCCACAATCTGCTCGCCGGTCCAAAAGATCACGCCCTCCACCGCGGTGATCTTTTCCAGCACTTGGCGGAAATATTTCAGCCGGTGCGGCGCGCCCATGATGTAGGGATGCACGACCAGCGCCATCACCCGCGCCGAGTCTTGCGCATCGTGCATCAACTGCTCGAACTGGTCGATGGCACGGTCGCGATATTCCGACGCTTTGTGATGCTGGATCAGCATCATCGCGACGTCGTTGCATTCCTGCGTGTAGGGGATGTTGACGATCGGCTTCGTGCGCGTCTTGAGCACCGTCGGCTGATCGTCGAGCACCCAGTCGCAGACATAATCGTAGCCGGCTTCGACCAGAAGATCGGGAGTATCCCACGTCTCGGTCAGTCCCGGCCCGAGCCAGCCGCGTGGGCGCCGGCCGATAAAATCGGCAATCGCCTTCGATGTCCTGGCGATGTCGTCCGCTTCGTTGTCGACCTTCTGCATGTTCTTTTGCGTAAATCCGTGGCCGATAAACTCCCATTTGCGCTCGCGCGCGGCCCGCGCGATCGGCTCATAGGCTGAAATCGCCGAGCCGTTGATCGCCAGCACCGCCGGCAGCTTTAATCGATCGAAAACCTCGAGCATGCGCCAGAAGCCGACGCGATTGCCGTATTCGTGCCAGGCCCAGTTCGGTATGTCGGGCATCGGCGAACCGCCAGCCGGCGGCGTCAGCACGGTACGCGGCATCGTCTCGTCGATATTCCATTCCTCGACGTTGACGATGATCCAAACCGCAAGCTTCGCTCCGCCCGGCAAACGCAATGGCGGGCGTTTGGAAATCGCCGAATAGGTCAGGCGTTCGTTCGGACGCATGTCAGTGTCGCGAGACTACAAGCCGTTCCGTACTCACTTCTGAACGAGCGGGCAGTCGCCTTCGTTCAGCGGCCGGAAGGCCTGATCACCGGGAATGGTGGCGAGGATGTTGTAGATGTCCCATTCGTCCTTCGATTCCCCCGGCTTCTTCAGCTGCACGAGATACATGTCGTGCACCATCCGCCCGTCCTCGCGAATCTTGCCGCCATGGGCGAAGAAGTCGTTGACCGGAGTCGCCTTCATTTTCGCAATGACAGGCTTGGCTTCGTCCGTGCCTGTTGCGTCGATCGCTTTCAGGTAATGCGTGACCGCGGAGTAGACGCCCGCCTGATACATCGTCGGCATGCGGCCGATGCGGTCGAAAAAACGCTTCGAGAACGCGCGCGTCTCCTCATCCTTATTCCAATAGAAGCCTTCTGTCAGAATGAGACCCTGCCCGTATTGCAGCCCGAGCGCGTGCGCGTCGGTGACGCTCATTAAGAGCGCCAGAATTTTCTGCCCGCCTGCCACGATGCCGAATTCGTTGGCCTGCTTGGCGGCATTCGATGCGTCGCCGCCGGCATTGGCGAAGGCGATCACTTTGGCTTTCGAGGCCTGCGCCTGCACTAGGAAGGAAGCGAAG
>JAFASC010000159.1 GCA_019244955.1 Methylobacteriaceae bacterium
ACCTGGATGATCTCGCCTTTCACGCCGAAATCGTCGAGCACGCCTTCGAGCAGGCGCGCATTCTGCTCGAGTGCTTCCTCCGATATTTTTGTCACGACGGATTTCTTCGCTTCGGAGAGAAGCTGCAGCGCCGGCAATTGATACGAGTTGCGCTTGCCGCGCGCGGGTTCGCGCGATGTGCGCCGCGAGGGCGTGATCGCCGCATTGCTAGCGCGCGGAGCGTGCTCGGCCGCTTCTCGCACAGACGGTGGCGCATAGAGCGAGGGATCGAAGGTCGGCGCGGCAAACGAGGGTTCGCGCCGCGCGACGGGCACTACAGCCGGCAGAGTGTTCGGGTCGGCGCTTTGCGCGCGGTTCGACCAGCGGCGCTTCGCATTGATCAGAGTGCGCCGTAGGGCAGCGCGCGCGCTCAGAAGTCCGTGGATGAGCGCGCCGAGTGCAACAAGGACGAGGCCCGGCTCGCCTGCCGCATCGTCATCGCTGCGCGTCTCGCGCGAGCTGAAATCTTCGTCGTCCTCGTCGCGGTCCTCCCGGGCCGCACCGACGCCGATCGACCCGGCAAGGCAGAGGATGGTGGCGATGAGCAGCGCCGCGGCGGAGATTGCCGCCGCGATAGGCGAGGCGCCGATGACACGTCGCGGCAGCGAAATGAGCGCGTCGCCGAACACGCCGCCGAGGCCGGTCGGCAACGGCCAGCGGCCGGTGACGGGCAATAGGGAGGCGAGGCCGGCCGCGCACAGCGTGCCGCAGATCCACAGAATGAGCCGCCATTTGGCGCTGTCGAACTGGCGCCGGCGCAGCAGACGCCAGCTCCACAGGAGTGGTGGCAACAATAATGCGACCGCCGCAATGCCGATGAGCTGCATCGTCAGGTCGGCGACGATCGCCCCCTTAAACCCGAGCAGGTTATGGATGGGACCGGCAGTCGCGTGGTTGAGGCTCGGGTCGCGGACGGACCAGGTGACGAGCGCAAGCGTGTAGGCCGCCGATAGAAGAAGGATCAGAATGCCTAAGGCCTCCGCCATTCGGCGCGCCACGAAGGCGCGAACCGGAACCGGAATATGATCGAGAGTGGCGGAAAGAGTGCTGCTGCGCATCAGGTCCATCGTCGCGACCGCAACGGCCTGAGCAGGAGCTTAGAAATGGCGAGTTAAGGTGGGCTTAACCTTGCCCGCGCCGACGCTCGAAGCAAAGGGCGGCACCTTTTGGGTGCCGCCCTCGCTTGGCTCCGCGCGTCGGAGGAGGAACGCGCTGCCGAACTCAGTAATTGTACGCGCGTTCGCCATGTTCGGCGACGTCGAGGCCTTCGCGCTCGGCGTCGATCGGCACCCGCAGGCCGACGATCAGATCAACGATCTTGTAGAGGATCGCCGAGCCCACTCCCGACCAGATCAGGGTCGAGCAGACAGCGGTCAGCTGCCGGATCATCTGAGGGCCCATTTCGTAAGTTCCGGCGTTGTTACCGGTGATATTGGCGTAATCGGTAAGGCCTACGCCACCGAGATAAGGTGCAACCAGAATGCCGGTGCCGAGCGCGCCGACGATGCCGCCGATGCAGTGGACGCCGAACACGTCGAGCGCGTCGTCGTAGCCCATCGCCATCTTCACCCGGGCGACGAAGATGTAGCAGATCGGGCTCACCACGAGCCCGAGCACGATCGAGCCCATGGGGCCAGCGAAACCGGAGGCCGGCGTGACGGCGACAAGGCCGGCGACGGCACCGGTTGCCATGCCGAGCAGCGACGGCTTGCCCTTGGCGAACCACTCGGTGAACAGCCACGACAGCGCCGCCGCGGCGGTCGCGACCATCGTGTTGACGAAGGCGAGCGCCGTCGTGCCGTTCGCTTCGAGATTCGAGCCCGCGTTGAAGCCGAACCAGCCGACCCATAGAAGCGAGGCGCCGATCATCGTCATCGTGAGCGAGTGAGGCGGCATCGCTTCGCGCGGATAACCGACGCGCTTGCCGAGCATAAGCGCGCCCATGAGGCCGGCAATACCGGCATTGATGTGCACTACCGTCCCGCCGGCAAAATCGAGTGCGCCGGAGCCGCCCATCCACGGCGCCGCGCCGGCACTAAGCCAGCCGGCGCTTGAAGTGACCTCGTCGAGCTTTGCTTGCGCCGCCTTCTTGGCCGCGTCGTCCCCTGCTGCTGCAAGCGCTTTTGCTGCCGCCGCAATGTCGTCGGGCGCCGCTGTTGCCCACACCCAATGCGCGATCGGGAAGTAGATGAACGTCACCCATAAGAGCATGAACAGCACGACGGCTGAGAACCGCATGCGTTCCGCGAATGCGCCGACGATCAGCGCCGGCGTAATCATCGCGAAGGTCATCTGGAACACCATGTAGGCGTATTCCGGAATGACGACGCCGTTCGAAAAGGTCGGCACCGTCGAATCCGCCGTGACCCCTTTCAGGAATGCTTTGCCAAGACCGCCGATGTAATTTGCCCATGGGCCGCTCGTGTCGCCGAGCGCAATCGAATAGCCGTAGAGACACCACACGATCGCGACGAGCGAGACGATCGTGAAGACCTGCGTCAGTATCGACAGCATGTTCTTCGTGCGAACGAGCCCGCCATAGAAAAGCGCAAGCCCCGGGATCGACATCATCAGGACGAGCGCGCTCGAGATCAGCATCCAGGCGGTGTCGCCTTTGTTGGGGATCGGCGCCGCCGCCGCCTCGTGTGTCGGCGTCTGCGCATAGGCAGCCCCGGCGAGTAGCACGCAGCCGATGAGACCGATGCCGGCACTTGCCAGCACGATCCTTCGCATCGAGCGATGTTTCATTTCTTGAACTCCTGGTGTTTCTGCGATGCGCCTAGAGGGCGTCCACGTCGCGTTCGCCGGTGCGGATGCGGACGGCTTGCTCGAGAGAGCTGACGAAGATTTTTCCGTCGCCGATCTGGCCGGTTCGGGCCGCGGCGGAGATCGCTTCGATGGTGCGGTCGACGAGATCGCTTGCGACCGCCACTTCGATCTTCAGCTTCGGCAGAAAGCTCACGGCATATTCGGCGCCGCGGTAGATTTCGGTGTGGCCCTTCTGACGGCCGTACCCTTTGACTTCGGTCACGGTCAGACCGTGCACGCCGACGCTGGTCAGCGCATCGCGCACCTCGTCCAATTTGAACGGCTTTATGATCGCCATTACGATTTTCATGCTGTCGGTTCCTGGGGGGCGACTCTGCTCAGCCACGGCTAATCAAGCCGCGTGCCAACGGCTTGGCTGGCGAACCTGTCGACGCCCGCCTATTCGGCAGGCAAAAACCCCGGGATTTGCCCAAGCAATGTGCAGCGGCGGGCTCAGCTGCGCTGGCGGATCAGCCCTTCCTGGGCGACCGAGGCCACGAGGCGGCCATCCTGCGTATAGATGAGGCCGCGCGTCAGCCCTCTCGCGCCGCTCGTATTCGGACTATCCTGCGCATAGAGCAGCCATTCGTCGGCGCGGAACGGGCGGTGGAACCACAGCGCATGGTCGAGGCTCGCCACCTGCATCGAGCGCTGGAAGATCGATTTCCCGTGCGCGATCAACGCGGTATCGAGCAGCGTCATGTCCGACAAATAGGCCAGCACCGCACGGTGTATGGCGGCATCGTCGGGCAATCGTCCGGTCGCGCGCAACCATACATATTGCACTGGCTCCGACGGCCGGTCGCGCCCGACATAGCGCTTCAAGTCGACCGGCCGCATCTCGATCGGCCGCTCCTGATCGAACCAGCGCCGCACGTTTTCGGGCATCATGGCGCCGAAGCGCTCGCGTAATTCGCTTTCGCTCGGCAGGTCATCGGGCGCCGTCACCTCAGGCATCGTGAGCGCGTGGTCGAGTCCCTCCTCCTCGACCTGGAACGAGGCGGCGAGCGAGAAGATCGCGCGCCCATGCTGGATCGCGACGACCCGGCGCGTGGCGAAGCTCTTGCCGTCGCGGATGCGGTCGACCTCGTAGATGATCGGCACGTTGGGGTCGCCAGGCAGAATGAAATAGGCGTGCAGCGAGTGCGGCACGCGGCCCTCGACGGTGCGCTCGGCCGCGACCAGCGCCTGCGAGATGACGAGCCCGCCGAAGACGCGCTGCCAGCCGACCTGTGGCGAGCGCCCGCGATAAATGTTGTGCTCGATTTGCTCGAGATCGAGGATCGACAGGAGCTCGGTGACGGCGCTGAACATTAGTCCCTCAGGTTTGCGGCACCTGAAGCGCTGCGGGGGGCTGCGTCAAGAATGCGGATCGAACCTGGTCGGTTACGCGTTCACTCCGCAATTCGGGTCCCGCGCGGGTTGAGGTCATGCCGGCTATTCAGGGCGCGCCGTTGCGTCCATGAGCGACGATCTTCAGATCACTCGACGCAGCGTCGAGGCGAACGGCATCACCTTCGCCTGCGATGAGTGCGGCTCCGGCGACGACGTCGCGCTTTTGCTGCACGGCTTTCCCGAATGCCGCATCTCCTGGCGCCACCAGCTCGTCCCGCTCGCAGGATTGGGCTGGCGCGTCGTCGCGCCCGACCTGCGCGGCTATGGCGATTCGACGCGGCCGCGCGATCGTGAGGCCTACCGACTGCGCCACCTCGTCGACGATGTCGCCGCGCTCTACGGCGCGCTCGGCGCGCGCCGCAAGCTGCTGATCGGCCATGACTGGGGCGCGCTGATCGCCTGGAGCGTCGCGATCGAACGCGCCGTGCCGCTCGACGCGCTCATCGTCCTCAATGTGCCGCATCCGGAGGTGTTTCGCCGCGTGATCCGCCATTCCTGGAGCCAGCGCCTGCGCTCCTGGTACATCCTGTTCTTCCAGCTGCCGTTTTTACCCGAGAGCACGCTGACGAGGGACGGCGCAGGCGCCATCGCACGCATGTTTACCGGCATGGCGCAGAACCGCGATGCGTTTCCGCCGGACATTCTCGCGCGCTATCGCGAGAATGCTTTGCGGCCGGGCGCGATGACGGCGATGCTCAACTATTATCGCGCCAATGCGCTGGCTTTCGTGAAATCCGCGCCGTCGGAACCGGTGCACGTGCCGACGCTGATGATCTGGGGCGAACACGACACGGCGCTCGGCCTTGAGCTGACGGAAGGTTATGCCGGTCTCGTCGACGATTTCACTTTGCGCCGTCTGCCGCAGGCCTCGCATTGGGTGCAACAGGATGCACCCGATGCGGTGAACGCGGTCTTGGCGGAGTGGCTCACCGCGCGGGGATTGGTGGCGGGCAGGGGTTGACGGCCGAACTATGATCTTTTAGTTTTGATGAAAGGAACCTTAGTTTGCGCTCTCTAAGCTGTTGGATCAAACGCGAGCACCTCCTCAACTTCTTTTTTTATCTCTTGTGGCCTGCCTTTCATGATGTAAGTGATGCGGAGCCGCTCAGCGATATCGGCGATTTCTCTTTCCCTGTGAACGGAGTAAAGTATGACCTGCCGATCGCGATAACCAGCATTTCTGGCTGCTTCGGCAACATATAATCCGGGAAATCTGGCGTAGTTCGTCGCCCCCTTGGCAGCTACCGCCTCATCAATCGGCGGCAGTACCGGAATGTTCAGATCGATTACCAACAAACGATAAATCTCTTGCTTCACCAATGCTAGAGCGTCGTTGGCACTCTCGGCGGTGAGCACTTCGAGCCCGCGGGATTGTAGGAAGTCAATCATCCAAAGTGCATTGTGCAACTCATCGTCGATCAAAACGGCTTTTTGCGGTGATGTCGTTTTAGCCATAACGAGTTTCCGGCCCGGATTGCCCGTAAGGAAGTTTGAACATAAATTCGAGATCGTTTGGCAAACGCTTTTGTACAGTGAAGACACCAGCATGGGCATCTTCGATAATGTGCTTACATATATATAGACCTAATCCGGTACCCGAAGCCACAATCTGCCTCGCATTGTTGCCTCGATATCCTAGGTTAGTTAATTTCGCTATATCCAGCGAGGTTATCGGGAGCTTGGATGTGCT
>JAFASC010000144.1 GCA_019244955.1 Methylobacteriaceae bacterium
ATCGCCGGCAATGCGTTTCGGCCGGGCGACATCTATCGCAGCCGCAAGGGGCTGACGGTCGAGATCGGCAACACCGACGCCGAAGGCAGACTCATCCTCGCCGACGCGCTGGCGCTCGCCGACGAAGACGAGCCCGACCTTCTCTTCGATTTCGCTACATTGACGGGCGCGGCGCGCGTCGCGCTCGGTCCCGATCTGCCGCCGATGTACAGCGATGACGATGGGCTCGCCGCAGCTTGCATGGAGCATGGCCGCAAAGTGCACGATCCGGTCTGGCGCATGCCACTCTGGGGACCTTACGACAAACTGCTCGATGGTAAAATATCCGATCTCGTCAACGTGTCGTCGGGCCCGTTCGCCGGCTCGATCACCGCGGCGCTTTTCTTGCGCCGGTTTGTGGAACGCGCCAAAGCCTGGGCGCATTTCGATGTCTACGCGTGGAATCCGAAGACGCTGCCCGGCCGCCCCGAAGGCGGCGAAGTGCAGGTCGCGCGACTCTTGTTGTCCATGCTCGTCGAGCGCTACGGACAGGCGCGATAGAGCCGCGGTTACAGCGGGCGCGTCCCCAGCGTTCGCGCATTCCTCGCCTGGTCAAACCAAACGGAAACAGAAATGCCGGAACGCTATTACGAAGACTTTGCACCGGGTCAGGTTCTCGCTCTTGGCGAGCGCACGATCACCAAAGACGAAATCATCGCCTATGCTTCGGTCTACGATGCGCAGCCCTTCCATATCGACGAAGAAGCCGCCAAGAAGCTGATGCTCGGCGGCTTGGCGGCGTCGGGGTGGCACACCGCCTGCATCGTCATGCGGATGAATTACGACAGCTGGCTGAACGAGACCGCTTCGCTCGGCGCGCCGGGAATCGACGAATTGCGCTGGGTCAAGCCGGTGCGACCCGGGGATCGGCTCCGCGGTCGGCTCGAGATCCTAGATTCGCGCACGTCGAAGTCGCGGCCCGAAATGGGGCTGGTAGGCATGTCGTGCACGGTCGAGAACCAATCCGGCGAAATCGTGCTGACGCAGAAACATACGCAGATCATTCGCCGGCGCGGCGCCGCGGACGCGAGCCTTGCGCCACCGCCGGGCAACGGATCGACAGCGCATTCGGGAGAAGCAGCTCCGCAAACGCCGCCATTCTCCGTCTGGTTCGAGGATTTGAAGGTCGGAACGAAAACAGGGCTCGGATCGGAGACCTTTACGCGCGAATCCATCGTCGATTTTGCGCGCGAATACGATCCGCAGCCGTTTCATGTTGATGAGGAGGCGGCAAAGCATAGTCTATTCGGCCGCCTCGCGGCGTCGGGTTGGCACACCGCTTCGATGTGGATGAAGCAATTCGTCGACACGCGCGCGAAATTCGCGAAGGAAGGCGGGCCGGGCGCCGAGCCGGCACCGCGGCCCGGCCCTTCACCGGGCTTCACGAAGCTGCGTTGGCACCGCCCGGTTTACGCCGGCGATACGATCGCGTTCGCAAGCGAGCTTGCCGACAAACGTCTAACGTCACGACCCGGATGGGGCCTCATCTTCAGCCACAATACCGGCACCAATCAGGACGGCGTGCTCGTCTATGAGTTTACCGGGTCGGCGTTCTGGCCGCTGCGGCCGAAATAGAGTTCAAGGCGGGTTCTTCTTACATTGAATGCTGCCGGGCTCGCAGGCGATGCCGGGCGTGGAGCAAGCCGGTTCGGCTGCCTGAGATTTCGAGCACGTCGTGCAGCCGTCCGACCATTCCAAACACGAAGGATTGGCGCTTCCATAGGCGTGAATCACCACCGATTCGGCGTCGGCCGAAGGCGCTTTCGGTTCATCCGCGAACGCACCGGAAAGGCTTGCGCCGCAAGCCATGATCAAGATCGCTGCCCGCATCGGCCTCACGAGGCAGCGCCTCTACGCCTCAGGATCACCAATGTCACGAGGCTGAGCAAAGCAATCATCATGATGTAGAATGCCGGCGAAAGATTGCTGCCGGTCAATTGAATCAGCGATGAATTGATCAACGGCGAAAAGCCGCCGAAGATGGTCACGGCGATATTGTAGGCAAGCGACATCCCGGTGCCGCGGATCTGCGTAGGAAAAATCTCCGCCATGAGCGCTGGCAGCGCGCCGGCATAGCCGGCCTTGATGATGGCGATCCAGGCGAGCGCCGCGATCATCACCGCGGCGGTGGGATGCCCGTTCAGGAACATGAATGTCGGCAGGATCGTAAACAACGCCGCAACGGCGACGACGAACATGATCGAGGTACGCCCGACCTTGTCCGACCAGTGCCCAGTGAGCGGTGCAACGAAGGTGAGAACCAGCGCCGCGACAACGGCGGCAAGAAAGCCGATAGATTGCGGCAAGCCGAGCGACTTCAGCGCGTATGTCGGCATATAGACGATGAGATAATTGGTAGCGGTGGAAAGCGTCACCGCGCCGATTGCCAGCAGCAGATCAAACTTATGACTGGCAAAGAGCTCCTTGACCGGTGCGCGCGTGACTTTTGTTTCGACAAATTCCGGCGTCTCATCGATGCGCCTGCGGATATAAAGGCCGACCGGCCCGATCAAAAGCCCGAACAGAAACGGAGTGCGCCAACCCCACGCCTGCAAATCGCTGGCGGCAAGGCTCACCGAAAGGATCAGCCCGAACAACGAGCCGAGCAGATTGCTGACGCCTTGGCTGGAAAACTGGAAGCTCGAGAGAAAACCTTTGCGCGACGCGTCGTGTTCGACGAGGAACGCAGTCGAACTGCCGAACTCGCCGCCGACGGAAAAGCCTTGCATCAGTCGCGCACACAGGATCCCGATCGGCGCGGCGAGACCGATGGTGTTGTAATTCGGCCAGAACGCCATGATGAACGTGCCGATCATCATGAGCATGATCGAGACGAGGAGCGAGGCCTTGCGGCCGGCTTTGTCCGCATAAGCGCCAAGCACGATCGCGCCGACCGGCCGCACGAGGTACGAGACCCCGAACGTGCCGAAGGCGAGAAGCAGCGAGACCGCATCGCTGCCGGACGGGAAGAACTCCTTGGAGATTTGTACGGCGAAATAGCCATACGCGGTGAGATCGAACCATTCGAGCGCGTTGCCGATCGAGGCGGCGAGCACGAGCCGCGTCGTGTCGCGCCGGGAATGCGGTGCGGAGCTGGGTGACGCTGTTTCCGGATGCGTGCTAATCGCGCTCATGCTCGAAGGGCTCCCGCCGAACGATGCGACGCATATCATGCGTCTGACCTGCAACGAAGCCGAGGCGCGCGCAGTTGCAGACCTGATTGTCGAGACGTTCGACCCGGCGCAGACCGCGGCCTCGGCCTTCGAGAAGCAGCCGAACGCCTCGCAAAGCGCGGGCCAATGGACGGTCGAAGTGTACTTCGGCTTCGAGCCGGATAAGGCGGTGCTTCGCGACCTCGTGACCGTAGCCGCCGGCCCGCAGATCGCGCAGGCAATCACATTCGATCGCATCGAGCGTGCCGATTGGATCAGCGCTTCGCTTGCCGGTTTTGATCCCGTTCGCGCCGGGCGCTTTCTCGTCATCGGCAGCCATGCACGGCAGGCGGTGAGGCCGAACGACATCGTCATCGAGATCGAGGCGGCGCTCGCCTTCGGCACCGGCCATCACGGCACGACCCTGGGATGCCTGCTAGCGCTCGATCGCTTGGCCCGGACGAGCCGGCCCCGCCGCATCCTCGATGTGGGCACTGGCAGCGGCATCCTGGCGATCGCGGCGGCGAAGCGCTGGAAACGGCGCGTGGCCGCGGGCGACCTCGACGAGACGGCAATCGCCACCGCCCGCAGCAATGCCATTCGCAACGGCGCCCGGCCATTCGTGCGTCCAGTAAGAGCGAGCGGTACCAAAAACCCCGCGCTTGCCGGCAGGTACGACTTGATCCTGGCCAATATCCTCGCCGGCCCACTGAAGCGGCTCGCTCCCGAACTGGCGCGGGCCGCCGCTCCGGGCGCAGTGTTGGTCCTGTCAGGCCTGCTCGCGCCAGACGTTGCGGGGGTGGTTGCTGTCTACCGCGATCACGGTTTCGGGCTACGCCGCCGCGATCTCAGCGCGGATTGGGCGACTCTTACGTTTTGCCGTCACCGGAGGTAAACCAAGGTCCGCGCGCTAGAGCAAAAAAGTTTGTTGGCAAGGCGGTTTCAGGCATTTTTTTGGCGAGTTTGCGGCATGACTCGCAAAGCTCGGCTTCTTATGTCTTAACCCATTGGTAAATCGAAAGATTCCCTGCGCGACAAGCTTGGCTATTGGTGTGATGTCGAAAGCACAACCCATTGAAAAACCAGGAGTCTTGGGTCGATTTGCGCTGGACTGTGTCCCGTGGTCGATGAGGGTTGAGGCTTAGCAGTTCGGCGAAAGCCGCCGCGCTCCGCGCTCTTCAGGAGTGTTCCGTGCCCAGACCATCCTCCCGACGACGTTCCCGAACTCCCGGAGAGCCTTTCGGCCCGAAGGAGACACGGCTTCTGAGCCACGCCTTCAACCGAGCCTGGACCGAAGTCGTGCAGCGCGGCCGCCCGGTGAGCGACGAACGCGCGGCGCGCGAGCGGATCGCCCGCGCCATCATCGATACGGCTCATACCGGCGAGCGCGATCCAGCGGCGCTCGAAAAGGCCGGGCTTGCCTGCGCCGGCTTCTAAAGGCGGCCGGCTCACGCATGCCGGCCGCTAGCAATCCATTCGTCGCGCAACTCGCGCTTCAAAACTTTTCCAATTGCGCTGCGTGGCAGCGCATCGACCACTTCAACCGCATTGAGACGCTGCGTCTTGCCGAGCCGGCTATTCGCCCATTCGCGCAGCGTCTCGGCTGAAGTGTGGCTCCCCTCGCGCAGGACGACAAACGCGATCGGCGTTTCCCCCCAGGCCTCCGACGGCACGCCGATGACGCTCGCTTCGGCGACATCGGGATGCGACGCAATCACGGCCTCGAGATCGCTCGGGTAAATATTGAAGCCGCCGGATATGATCATGTCCTTGCGGCGATCCATCAATTGCAGAAACCCATCGGCATCGAAACGGCCGACATCGCCGGTGCGGATGAAGCATTTGCCTGTGGCATCGCGCCATTCTGCCTCAGCCGTCTTGTCCGGCTGATTGTGATAGCCGTTCATCATCCCCGCCGAATGGCCGACGATTTCCCCGATTTCACCCGGGCCGACCTCCTGTCCGTTCTCGTCGATCAAACGGATGTCGTGACCTTCCGAAGGGCGGCCGACCGTATGTAATTTGTCGGGAAATTCATGCGCCGCGAGGATGCAGGTGCCGCCACCCTCGGTCATCCCATAATATTCGACGAGACCGCCCGGCCAGCGCTTGAGGATATCGGCCTTTAGTGCGGCGTTGAACGGCGCGCTTGTCGAGAATTTCATCTGAAAGCTCGACAAATCGTAGGTGTCGAAATCGGGCAGCGTCATGATGCGGCTGTACTGGACCGGCACCAGCATCGCATGCGTGGCGCGATGCTTTTGCGCTAAATGCAGGAACTTCGACGCGTCGAATTTCTTCATGAGCACCGCGGTGCCGCCGAGCGCCAGGGTCGGGAAAAAGCTGACGAGCGTCGTGTTCGAATAGAGCGGCGTCGAGATGATCGAGACCGCATGCGGACCATAGCCGAAGAGATTGGCGCGCCGCACATGCTGCCAACGCATGCCGTGCGACTGCACGATTCCTTTCGGTACGCCCGTCGTGCCGGAGGAGTATATGATGTTGAAGGGCCAGGAAGGCTCGATTGTCACCGGCTTCGGCTTGGCGCCGTCATGCATTAGCCATTGCGCGAATGGCGTGCCGCCGGCGCTGCCGTCGAGGGTGATGCGCGCGACCTTGGGGTCGACTTCGCGCAGGATGGGTTCGGTCGACGCATCCAAGAACAGAAGCGGACTGGCGCAATCGGCGACCATGACAGCGAGACTTTCCGGTGTTGAAGACGGCGCGAGCGGCGACACGGCGATGCCGGTGCGCAAGGCGCCGAGAAACAGCGCCGCGTATTCGAGCGAAGACAACGCGCAGACCGCGATCACGCTCTGCGGCGCCACCGCGTCTCGCTGCAAACTGGCCGCCACGCGGTCGCACAGCGCGTCGAATTCGCGGTACGTCAGCTGCCGCGATTCATTGATGAGCGCCACGCGATCCGGCGCCACTTGCGCGTGATAGCGCACGAGTTCCGGGATCGTGCCGAAATCCTGTTCAAGTTTGTCTTCGAGCATGAATGGTCCGGCGAAAGCCGGCGGTGCAACCCGCCATTGCCATAGGTCTCGCTTTGCCCAAAATAGCGCGGCGACGGACGGATGACACATGAATCAGGCAGTCAGGGCGACAGAAACCGCGCGTGCCACAGCCGACCCAAGCGGGCTTGGTCTCTCAGACAGCGGGCTCGACCGGCTGCGCCAGGTGCTGCGGCGCGAGATCGACGAGAAGCGGCTCCCGGGCGCGGTCGCGATGATCGCGCGGCAGGGCAAGCTCGGCTTTCTGGAAGCATTCGGCGCGCAAGACCCGGGGACCGGGGCGCCGATGCGAACGGAGTCGATCTTCCGCATCTATTCGATGACGAAGCCGGTCGTCTCCGTCGCGATCATGATGCTGGTCGAGGAGGGCCGCCTGTTCCTCGCCGATCCGCTGGCGAAATACGTGCCGGCTTTCGCCGATCCGAAGGTTGCGATCGAGCGCGACGGCCGCATCGAGCTTGTGGCTGCAGAGCGCGCCATTACCATCCACGATCTGCTGCGCCATACATCCGGGCTCACCTACGAATTCGTTGGGGCCGGGGCCGTACAGCGCATGTATGCCGAGAATAACCTGCCGAGCACCAACCAAACAAATGCCGAGCAGGCGGAACGGCTCGCGCGCTTGCCGCTATTCAGCCAGCCGGGCTGGCAGTGGGATTACAGCCGCTCGACCGACGTGCTCGGACGCATCGTTGAAATCGTTTCCGGCGAGACGCTCGGCGCATTTTTGCAGACGCGCATCTTTGCTCCGCTCGGGATGACCGACACCGGTTTCCATGTGCCGCATGAAAAGCAAAGCCGGATCGCCGAACCTTTCGCCAAGGATCCCGATACCGGCGATGCCGTGCGGCTTCTCGACATCCGTCGCCCGGCGAAATTCGAATCGGGCGGCGGCGGCCTTGTCTCGACAATACTCGACTATAGGCGCTTCCTCGACATGCTTGCCGCGGGCGGCACGCGGAACGGACAGCGGCTGCTCGCGCGCAAGACCATCGATCTCATACGCTCCGATCATCTCGGTCCGCACGTCAAACGCGGTTCGGACCTCCTTCAGCCCGGCCATGGCTTCGGCCTCGGTTTCGCCGTCCGCACCGAGCCCGGCATGTCGGTCATGCCGGGCTCCGTTGGCCTGTATTTCTGGGGCGGTATTGCCGGGACGACGTTCTGGATCGATCCGGCGGAAGAGCTTTATGCGATGATGCTCATCCAGGCGCCGGGGCAGCGCGACTATTACCACGCGCTGTTCCGCACGCTCGTGTACGGCGCACTCGATTGATCACGCCAACGTCTCGCGCGGCGCGGCAATCTCCGGTCCGGCCGGTTGCGCCTCGGCCAACCCTTCCCAGGGCTGGTGGTTGATGGTGACGACGCGCCAGCCCTGCCCGCCATCGCCTTCATAGAAATCGAGCTCGGTGATCGAGCAATTGTCCGTCGCGAAGGCTAGTCCGGCCTGCGGCTTTAGATCGAGTGCAATCGCGATTGCGGCGCGGATCGTACCTCCATGCGTCACCGCGACGATGTCGCGGCCGCGATGCGCTTCGACGAGGTCGAGGATCGCGGTGCGGACCCGCGCCACCAGATCGGCAAAACTCTCGCCACCGGGCGCACGCTCCTCGGCAGGTGCGAACCAGAAGCTTCCCGGCCTCGCCTCGCGGTTGGCAAAGAACTCGGCGCGATTGAGCCCCTGCCATTGCCCGAGATCTTGCTCGGCGAGAGCGGCGATCTGCTGAAAGCTTACGCCCTCGAACTTGTCGCGATCTGCCGCCCAGATCGCCCGCGCGGTTTCATGCGTGCGACGCAAATTGCTCGCGACCCATAGCCCGTCGCGCGGCAGGACGCGCGCGAGCGCCACGAATACGTGCCCATCGCTGCAATCGCAGGAGAGATCGCGCTGCCCGTAAATGCGTCCGCCATCGCTGCGAACCGGTGCGTGGCGCACCCAAAAAAAGCGGGTGCGCACGAATGCGCCGTTATGAATGCGGGCGATCTCGGGCCGCTCGACCATGCTCTCTCGATCCTCAGGTGCGGCTTTCTCTAGCGCGCTTTCGAGCCCCTGGGCACCCGTGTATTCTCGCCGCGAACAGGAGAGGAAACATGGGACGTCTCGACGGAAAAGCCGCCATTGTCACCGGGGCGGGCAGCGGTATCGGGCGCGCCAGCACGCTGCTCTTTGCTGAAGCAGGAGCACAGGTGCTCGCCGTCGATCGTGATGAGGCGGGCCTGCAGCAGACCGTGAAAGAAGTCGCCGACGCCGGCAAGCAGGCCTTCGCGCAACCGGCGGATGCCGGTCTCGAATCCGACGTGAGAGCCTATGTCGACGAGGCGCTGCGCCGGTTCGGCAAGCTCGATGTCGTATATGCCAATGCCGGGATCAGCGGCGGCCTCGTGCCGCTGTTCGAGCAATCGGTCGAGCATTGGCAGGAAATCCTGCGCATCAACCTGATCGGGCCGTTTCTGGCGATCAAGCATGCGGCGCCGCACATGGTGTCGCAGAAGCAGGGCTCGATCGTGCTCACCGCCTCGGTCGCGGGCCTGCGCGCCAATGCCGGCGGCAATCCCTACAGCGCCAGCAAAGCGGGCGTGATCTCGCTGGCGCAGACCTCGGCGAATTCGCTTCTCGGCACCGGCGTGCGGGTGAATGCGGTGTGTCCCGGTCTGATCGAGACCGGCATGACCAAGCCGATTTTCGATATGGCGCGCGAGCGCGGGACAGCGGACAAGATCGGGCAGCTCAACCCATTGAGCCGCTACGGCGTGCCGCGCGAGATCGCCGCGATGGCTTTGTTCCTGGCGAGCGACGATGCCTCTTACGTAAACGGGCAGGCGTTCGCGGTCGACGGCGGATTATCCAGCACGCATCCGTTCACTCGGCCGCGGCGGTAATCGAATTGATGAGTGATGATCGTTAGCGCTCCCTCCCATCAGCGGAGGGTCGATCGCGAAGCGATCGGGGCGGTCTGTCGCATGTCGAAGATCGCGACCCCACCCGCCTCGCATTCGCTCGGCACCCTCCCTCCGGGAAGGGAAATCACGTCGTAAGTTCGCCTAAATGATCACCACGCGCCGGCGCCTACCTCACCGCCGATAAAAACCTTGCGCAATTCGTTCTTCATGATTTTGCCATTGATGTTGCGCGGCAGAACTTCCGGCCAGAAGACGACGCGCGTCGGCACTTTGAACGCGGCGAGATGCTCGGCAACGAAGGCACGGATTTCGTCTTCGCTCGCCTGCGCGCCCGGCGCCAAGGTCACGATCGCGCCCGGTTCTTCGCCGAGCGTGCGGTGTGGGATGGCGACGAGCGCCGCGTCGACGATTGCCGGATGCTGGTAGAGAACGTTCTCGACCTCGACGCAATAGATGTTTTCGCCGCCGCGGATCAGCATGTCCTTGGCGCGATCGACAATGTAGCAGAAGCCCTCTTCATCGAGACGCGCGATGTCACCGCTGCGCAGCCAACCGTCCTCCACGAACGTTTCGGCAGTCGCGTCGGGTTTCCGCCAATATTCCTTGACGACGTTTGGACCCTTCGCCCAGAGCTCGCCGACCTTTCCGGGTGGCAGCGTGCGTCGATCTTCGGAAATGATCTTCAATTCGCAAACCGGCAGCGGCGGACCGCACGAATCCGGGCGATGCTGATAATCCTCCGCCTGGACGTGCGTAAACGTCGACGAGGTCTCCGTCATGCCCCAACCCGTGCCGGCACTCGCAAACGGGAACACGGCTTTTATGCGCCGCACCAGTTCTCCCGCGGCCGGCGCGCCGCCATAGGAAATCGATTCGAGCGAGGACAGATCGTAGTTTTTCAAGGCGGGATGTTCGACGAGTTGCCAGGCGATTGTCGGCACGCCGCCCGCGCTGGTACAGCGCTCGCGCTCGATCAACTGCATCGCGACTTCCGCGTTCCAGCGATGCATGAGCACGAGCTTGGCGCCGCCCGCCACCGCTACATTCAAAATCGCATGACATCCGGTGACGTGGAAGAACGGCACCGACACGAGCGAGGCCTTTTGGCGCGCGTTCGGATCGGGCGTCGGGACGGGCTCGCCCCGCCGCAGGCACGAGCGCGCCAACGAAACGGGATGCGCGAGCAACGAGGAGATCGAGTTGCGATGCGTGCCGAGCGCCCCTTTTGGGTTGCCGGTCGTCCCCGACGTGTAGAAGATGGTGGCGTCATCGTCCGGCGCCAGCGGCACCTCGATCACCGGGTGGTCCGGAAGATCGATCCAGCTGTTGACGGGCCCAATGACGCTCTCGAGCTTCGTCACATGCGGATGCGCGATCGGCTCGGCCGAGCGGCACACGAAAACGCGCTTAAGTTCCCGCAGATTGTGCAGATGTTCGGAAATGCGCTCGAGGCGCTCCGAATCGAGGAACGCGACTTTGGCGCCGGAATCCTGCAGCGCGTATTCGAGCTCCGGCCCGGTCCACCACGCATTGAGCGGCGTCGCGATTGCGCCAATCAGAATCGCGCCATAAAACGCTGCGGGCCATTCCGGCAGATTGCGCATGGCGATCGCCACGCGGTCGCCTTTCTGCACGCCCTCCTCCGCGAGGCGACGCGCGATCGTGAGCGCGGCGCGCGCGAAACCTTCGAACGTGGTGCGCTCATCCTGGTAGACGAGGAAGGTGCGCGAGGCGAAAGCCGCACGGCCGTTGAGAAAGATGTCGCGCAGCGTCGCCGGCGCGTTCTTCCAGACACGCGTCTTGACGCCGCGGATGTCGATCTCTTGCCACTCGAATGGAGAGCCCGGCACGTTCAACCGCGCATCCGCTTCGGCAAGCGACATGACCGGCCAGGGTTTTGCAGACGCGTCCGACATCTCAGGCTTAATATTGCTTCAGCCGCGCCAATCGGTCGGCGTGGAAATTGGCGTCGCCGAAGAGTTCTTCGGCAACGCGTACGCGCTTCATGAAAAGCCCGATGTCGATCGCGTCCGTCATGCCGATGCCGCCATGCATCTGAACGGCTTCCTGAACGGCAAGTGTCGCCGTCTTGCCGGCGCGGGCTTTCGCGATCGACACGAGGGGTTCCGCCTTGTCGGGTTTCTGATCGAGCTGCTGCAGCGCTTTCAGGACGGCGGCGCGGGTGATCTCGATTTCGCTATAGAGATGCGCGGCGCGATGCTGCAGCGCCTGGAATTCGCCAATGGCGCGGCCGAACTGCTTGCGCTCTTTCAAATACGTGACGGTACGGCCGAACGCCTCCTCGCCGCAACCGACGAGTTCGGCAGCAACCGCGCCGCGCCCGACATTGAGCACGCTTTCGAGGACCGGCCAGCCACCATCGACTTCGCCGAGCACGGCGTCGGCATCGACTTGCACATTGTCGAACATGAGCCGCGCCGCGTTGTGGCTGTCGACCATGATCGTGCGCTCGACTTCGAGGCCTTTTGTCTTGGGATCGACGAGGAACAGCGTGAGGCCGTCGGTCTCGCCGGGCGCTCCGGCGCTACGCGCGGCGACGATCAGCAGATCGGCGACGTGCCCATCGACCACGAATGTCTTGGTGCCGGAGAGCGCAAAGCCGTTGCCGGAGCGCTTTGCCGCAAGCGCGACCTGCCGGGGTCCGTGCTTGGCGCGTTCATCGACGGCCAGCGCCATCAACAGATCGCCGGCTGCGATTTTCGGCAAAAGCTCGCTCTTGCGCTCGCCATTGCCGCGTAAGAGCGCGCTGACGCCGACGATCGCGCTCGACAGAAAAGGAGACGGCGTCAGATTGCGGCCGATCTCCTCCATGATGGTGCCGGCTTCGACATGCCCGAGACCGAGGCCGCCATGTTCCTCCGGCACGAGCACGCCGCAAAACCCCATTTCGGCGAATTCTTTCCAGAGATCCCTAGAAAAACCATCGGCGTCGCGGCTGTCGCGCAACTTACGCCAATGCGCGACCGGCGCTTTGTCCGCGAGAAAATTCCGCGCGCTCTCCTGGAGCATCGCCTGTTGTTCGTCGAGAACGAGCGCCATCTTCGCTTACGCCCCCGGCAGTTCGAGCAGGCGCTTGGCGATGATATTCAACTGCACCTCACTCGTGCCGCCCTCGATCGAGTTCGCCTTCGTGCGCAGCCAGGAACGCGCCCGATCGCCACCACGCGAGCGCTCGCCCTCCCATTCAAGCGCGTCGGAGCCGCCGGCCGACATCAACAGCTCGTGGCGACGCTTGTTGAGCTCGGCGCCGTAATATTTCAGCATCGACGACATCGCGGGATGCGCCTGCTTTGCTTTCGCCAAATCGCCGACGCGCTCCAGCGCGAGCTGAAAGGCGGCGGCATCGATGTCGAAGGCCGCAATCTGCCCACGCAAGAGCGGGTCGGCGAGGGTGCCGTCCTCGGTCCCGACAGTATCGGCCGCGACCTGCCCAAGCGGCCGCCCGGCGCTGAGGCCGATGCCGCTGATCATCTCGCGCTCATGCGTGAGCAGATACTTGGCGACATCCCACCCCTTGTTGAGCTGGCCGACGAGATTCTCCTTCGGCACGCGCACGTCGTCGAAGAAGGTCTCGCAGAACGGCGACTTGCCGGAGATGAGCACGATTGGGCGCGTCGACACGCCCGGAGAGGCCATGTCGAATAGGATGAAGCTGATGCCTTCGTGCTTTTTCGCCGCGGGGTTGGTGCGCACGAGGCAAAAAATCCAATCGGCCTTATCGGCGTAGGAGGTCCAGACCTTCTGGCCATTGACTAGGAAATGATCCCCCTTGTCCTCCGCACGCGTTTGCAGCGAGGCGAGGTCCGAACCGGAATTCGGTTCGGAATAGCCTTGACACCAGCGGATTTCGCCGCGCGTGATCTCGGGCAGATACTTCTTCTTCTGCTCTTCGCTGCCGTATTTGAGTAACGCCGGGCCGAGCATCCAGATTCCGAAGCTGTCGAGCGGCGAGCGCGCACCGATCGCGCGCATCTCCTCGCGCAGGATTTTGGCTTCGTCGCGCGAGAGCCCGCCGCCGCCATATTCCTTGGGCCAGGTCGGCGCGGTCCAGCCGCGTGCCGCCATGCGTTCCAGCCAGCGCTTCTGGTCGTCCGATTTGAATTTCCAATTGCGGCCGCCCCAGCAGCGGTCTTCGTCATCTTCGAGGGGCAGCCGCATCGAGGGCGGGCAATTCTCGCCGAGCCAGGCGCGCGTCTCGCTACGGAATGAATCGAGGTCGCTCATTTGCTTAACTCGTGTAAATGCAATCACGTGATCGTCGCGCCGCCGTCGATCACGATCGACTGCCCGGTCATGAAGGTGCCGGCGGCGGAGGCGAGGAAGACGGCTGCGCCGGCGATCTCGTCGGGCGTCCCTATACGTCCGAGCGGCGTGCGCGACGTCGAACGTTTGAGGTTCTCCGGATCCTCCCACAGCGCGCGGGCGAAATCCGTCTTGATCAGGCCCGGCGCGATGCAATTGACGCGCACATTGTGCGGCCCGAACTCCGCCGCGAGATTGCGCGCGAGCTGAAAATCCGCGGCTTTGGAAATGTTGTAGGCGCCGATGATCGCATTACCCTTCAGCCCGCCGACCGAGGATACGATGATGATCGATCCGTCCTTGCGTTCGATCATCTGCGGTGAGGCGAACTGGATCAGCCAATTGTTGGCGATGACGTTATTGTCGAGGATTTTGCGGAATTGTTCGTCGCTGATCCCCATCAGCGGCCCGTAATAGGGATTCGACGCGGCGTTGCAGACAAGCGCGTCGATCTTGCCGAATTGCTTGTTCGTCTCGTCGACCAGCCGCTTCAGATCGTCCTTCGAAGAAATATTCGCTGGGATCGAGATCGCCCTGCCCTTGCCGTGCTTCGCCTCGATCGCTTTCACGACCTCCTCGCAAGGACCGGCTTTGCGCGAGGAGACGACCACTTTCGCGCCGTGCTCGGCCATGCGCTCGACGATGGCGCGCCCGATGCCGCGCGACGAGCCGGTGACGACGGCGACCTTGCCGGTGAGATCGAAAAGCGTCAGGGCATCCTCCCGATTTCTCTTCACATTTTGCCGCAGACCTAGGCCGCAAATCGCGCGAAAGCAAGCTTGAGAGAGCCGTCTGGCCTGCCCAAACTTTCCCGTGCTATGCGTCGCGCAAGCACGAATGCGAAGGGAGCGACCATGGCGGCCATCAATTCGGTAACCGATCTCAGCCTCGACGGCGACATCGCGGTGCTGACGGTGAACTCGCCGCCGGTGAATGCGCTTTCCGCAGCCGTGCGCGATGGCATCAAGGAAGGCATGGAGAAGGCCGGCGCCGATCCGAATGCCAAGGCAATCGTCCTGATCTGCGATGGCCGCACATTCATCGCCGGCGCGGATATCACCGAATTCGGCAAGCCGCCGTCGGGCGCCTCTCTGCCCGCGACACAAGCGGCGATCGAGAACGCGCCGAAGCCGGTGATTGCCGCGATACACGGCACGGCGCTCGGCGGCGGCTTCGAGATAGCGCTCATGGCGCATTACCGCGTCGCGGTTCCGTCCGCCAAAGTCGGCCTGCCGGAGATCAAGCTCGGGCTGATTCCGGGTGCCGGCGGCACGATCCGTTTGCCCCGGCTCGTCGGCGTCGAGAAAGCGCTCGACATGATCACCTCGGGCACGCAGATCGGCGCCAAGGAAGCGCAGGCCTCCGGCATTATCGACGAGATCGTCGAGGAGGGGAAATTGCGCGAGGGCGCGCTGGCTTTCGCGCGCAAAGTGATCGCGGAGAAGCGGCCGTTGAAGAAAATCCGCGATCAGAACGCGAAGATCGAGGCGGCGCGGGGACGCTCCGAAATCTTCGACAATTTCCGCAAAGCAAATGCCCGGAAATTCCGCGGCTTCGAGGCGCCCGAGCAAGCGATCAAGTCGGTCGAGAACGCCGTCAACATGCCGTTCGACGAGGCGATGAAAACCGAGCGGCAGATGTTCCTCGATCTCCTCAAGACAAACCAGTCGGCCGCGCAGCGCTACGTGTTCTTCGCCGAGCGGCAGGTGACGAAAATTCCGGACGTCCCGGACGACACCCCCACCATTCCCATCAAAAGAGTCGGCGTGATCGGCGCGGGCACGATGGGCGGCGGCATCTCGATGAATTTTCTCTCCGCCGGGATTCCGGTGACGATCGTCGAGATGAAGCAGGATGCGCTCGACCGCGGCATGAAGGTAATGCGCGGCAATTACGAAAACACGGCAAAGAAGGGCCGTATGACGCAGGGCGATGTCGAGACGCGCATGGGCCTCCTCAGCGGCACGCTCGAACTTGAAAAGCTCGCCGATTGCGATCTCGTGATCGAGGCCGTCTTCGAGAACATGGACATCAAAAAGGATATTTTCCGCAAGCTCGACGGCATCGTGAAACAGGGCGCGATCCTCGCCACCAACACGTCCTATCTCAACGTCGACGAAATCGCATCCGTCACCAAGCGGCCGGAATTCGTCATCGGGCTGCACTTCTTCTCGCCGGCCAACGTCATGCGGCTTCTCGAAATCGTGCGCGGCGACAAGACGTCGAAGAGCGTGATCGCGACCTGCATGCAGCTCGCACGCAAGATCGGTAAGATCGGCGTGCTCGTCGGCGTCTGCCACGGCTTTGTCGGCAATCGCATGCTGGCGCAGCGCCAGCGCGAGGCGCAAAAGCTAATCTTGGAAGGCGCGATGCCGTGGGACGTCGATCGCGTCCTCTACGATTTCGGCATGCCGATGGGCCCGTTCGCCATGAGCGATCTTGCCGGACTCGACATCGGCTGGTCGAAGCAGACCTCATCGAGCTCGACCATCCGCGAAATCCTCTGCGAGATGGACCGCCGTGGACAGAAGACCGGCGCCGGCTTCTACGATTACGACGAGAACCGGCGCGCCAAGCCATCACCGGTCGTGGAAAAGATCATTTTGGACTTCGCGCAAAAGAAAGGCGTGAACCGCCGCAAGATCAGCGACGATGAAATCCTCGAGCGCTGCATCTATCCGATGATCAACGAGGGCGCGAAGATTCTGGAAGAGGGGAAGGCGATCCGCGCTTCCGACATCGATATCGTCTGGATCAACGGTTACGGGTGGCCGGTCTATCGCGGCGGCCCGATGTTCTATGGCGAGACGATCGGGCTCGACAAGGTGCTCGCCAAAATGAAGGAGTTCGAGGGCAAGATGGGCGACGATTTCAAGCCCTCGCCGCTGCTCGCAAAGCTCGCGGGCGAGGGCAAGGGGTTCAAGGATGCGAAGGTGGGCGCGGGTTAGCAAATCGCAGGGAGTGAAGGCGCGATGGCGAGCAGCACGGGTCGCAAGGATATCGTGTCTTGCGATTTTCCAACCGTGACGTGATGACCGAGATGGAAGTTGTTCTCGAGACGATATTTGCAACGCTCGCTAACCCCACCCCTTCCCCAACTCGGGTGCATGGACTCAATTCGTCGGTGGCCGGAACCTTCGCACGAAAAGATTCGCGATCACCGCATGGGCGATATGCTCGGCCATGCAATGATAGCCGAGATCGTTGAGGTGCAGATCGTCGCCCGAGACCATCGGCGGCGCGTTGCGTAGGGCGGAAATGTAACGCATCGCCTCGAAGCGGCGCACATATAGAATATTCTGCTGCGCCGCAATCTTTCTCAGCGCGTCGCGGATCGCGGCGTAATTATCGTCTCTGGCGAAGCGCGAGGTGTATTGCAGACCGACCAGAACGACGTCGATCTTGTTTTCCTTCAGCCACTCGATCGTGCTCGTCACGGTATTTTCGAACTCCTCGACCGGAACCCGCGCCAGAGCATCGTTCGTGCCGAGTTGCCAGAGAACAAGATCGGGGTGCGTCAGCGCGACCTCGACGCGCAGCCGTTCCGCTGTCGTTTTGGCGACCTCCCCGGAGACGCCGCGGTTGATGATCTCAACATTGATCCCCCTCAGCGCCTTCTCGAGAATGTCGGTCAGCTGCGCCGGATAGTTCTTCGACCCCGAGGAGGCGCCGACGCCATAGGTCGACGACGACCCGATCGCCAGGACCCGAATGGTCTTGCGCGTCTCCAGCGTCGCCGTCACGTTTGGCAGCGGCGCCGGCGCCGCGATGGAGGAGGACGGCACGTCGCATTGCGGACTGAGCGGGGGTGCGTCCTCCGCGCTCAGGTCGGTTGGGCTCGCCGCGAGGAGACTGGCGGCGAGGAGAGTTGCGGCGGCGAAGAGGGTGAGGGTTGCGGCCCTTGTCGAGCCCGCAATCTGTCGCGCCATTCCGAAACCCAACCGGTCACCCCTAGAGCCACAATCCCTATAATTATCACGACCGTATCGGTCCCGATACCGCCACCATACTCGAAGCGGGCAATCTGTCCCGCAAGGCTTAACACGGAGCCGACGCAGAAGACATTCAGAGAGTTCCGGCCAAGCATCGAGAGATAGGCGGCAAGCGGCGGCAGCGGCCAGGCGATGTAGCGATAACTTCCGGCAAAGAGCGCCACCAGCGCCACCGCATGGATGAGCCGCGCCGGCGACAGGAAGGTCTTGTCGAACATGAAGAACAGCTTTGGGTCCGGCACGCGGAGCGGGTCAGGCGAGTACTGGAACCAAGCCGCAAGCCCGCCGGCGACTACGAATGGAATCGCCACGAGACGAAGCGCGTGGTGATAGCGGCGGGCAAAGAGGCCGAGACCGGCTCCAGGCGCGGCGATCAGGAAGCCGAGGACGAAGATCAGCTGCCAGGTGAGCGGGTCGAGAAACCAGCGCCCCTCGACCGGCCAGGTCGGCAGATTGACGCCTCCGAAAAGGGCAAACCCATAGACGGCAACGGAAACCGCAAGCGCTAACCAGGGCGAGGCGCGGTCGAGAAGCGCGACGATCGGCGCCCCCGTCATCAGCACCACGTAAAGGGGAAGGATGTTGAAGTAGCCAAGCTGATGCGACAGCAGGACGAGCCCGACATGGGTAGCGACAGGCTCTTCGAACACGGCCGCCGCGTTATGCCATTCGAGAAGGGGCGGCGCGTCGAAATAGATCGAGGCTGCCGCGATAATGGCGATGGCGATCACGGTAATGAGAATCTGCGCGGCATAGATGACCACCGCACGGCCGACGAGCCGCAAGACCAGGCGAAAAGCCGAAAGCGGCTGGCCGGGATTGGTCACCACAAACCGAAGCGACCAGCCGGCAAGAAAGACGAACATCTCGGCCGAATCGGACAGCGACACGTTGCGGTGCGTGAACCGCTCGTAGAAAATTCCGGGGACATGATTGATGAAGATCGTCGCCAGGGCGAAGCCACGCCAGAAATCGATTTCGTTTGGAGCTCGCATTCCGGGGCGTAGGCGTTCTAGTCTTGTTGCGGTGAGCGCGGAGGCATAGCCGAATCGCTGGGCACAATCGAGGCGGCTTGGCGGCTCGCCGGAATCGAGCCGGCAAGGCAGAAGTTCAGGGGCTCGGCACCGGATAGGCGGTCGTCGACTTGATCCGCTCCATCGCAAACCGCGATGTCACGTTTTTTAGCGGCACCACCTCGATCAGGCGTTTATAGAAGCGGTCGTAGGCAGCCATGTCCGCGACGACGACGCGCAGCATATAATCGACATCGCCTGCCATCCGATAGAACTCCATTACTTCGGGCATCGCGGCGGCGCGCTCGGCGAAGTTGCCAAGCCATTCCTTCGAATGGTCGCTCGTCTCGATCTCAACGAAAACGGTCAGTCCGAGCCCCAACTTCTCCGGCGAGACAAGGGCAACGCGCCCGGTGATGACGCCGCTCGATTCGAGCTTCTGCACGCGCTTCCAGCAGGGCGTCTGGGACAGGCCAACCTTATCGGCCAGCTCGGCGATCGACAGGTTGGCGTTGGCCTGGAGGAGCGTGAGTATCTTGCGGTCGATTGCATCCATTCCGGCACCTGACGGGCTGGCGCAGGCCGGAACTGGGCGGCGCCTGATGTGACAAAGAGCACCTGCCACGTCCAAGCTCTGTGGCAGTTTTCCATTCCATGCAAAAATTTAAACCGGCCTGGAACCAATCGCTAGGTACAAAGCTTAGCTGTTGTTACCTTTGCTGTGGCCCCGTGTGCGTCGCACCCGGAGCAACTCCCGTGACGAGGTTGCCGTGAAGACGAGTTCCGCCGGCCAGATGGCTCAGAAGTGGATAGAATCCCGTGCGCTCGGGGGAGTTTCCCGGCTCGCACTCTGTGCGGGGGTGTCAGTCCTACTCCTCGCAAGTGCCGCGCCCGCGCAGGCTCAATTCGGCTGGTTCGGTGCCTCCGCTGTACCCTTCGAGCGCGGCTATATGGTGCGAGAGCGTGTGCGCAGTCCTGCCGCGCGCCGGCACGTGCAACGGCACGGTCGAACGAAGGCGGCGGTTGCCGCAAAAGAGGAGCCCGCCAAGCCGATCGTCGGGCCGCTGATCATCTCAATTTCGGTCAACAAGCAGCATTTGACCGTATATGACGGCGACCGTCCCGTGGCCTCGACCGTGGTTTCGACGGGGGTGAAAGGGCACGAGACGCCGTTCGGCGTCTTCAGCGTGCTGCAGAAGGAGTTGCTGCACCATTCCAATCTCTACAGCAACGCCCCGATGCCGCACATGCAGCGCATCACCTGGTCGGGCGTGGCACTTCATGCCGGGCATGTGACGGGACGCCAAGCTTCGCACGGCTGCATCCGTCTCCCCGCCGCCTTCGCCACGCGCCTGTACGGGATGACCAAAGTCGGCGCGCGGGTGATCATTTCCCGCGACCCAGTCGTGCCGACAGAATTCTCAAGTCCGCGCCTCTTCACCATGCAGGAAGGAGCGACGACGCCGACAGCGTCAGCGGCTCCCGGGCGGGGCGCGACTTTGCAACCGGGGAGCGTGACGGACAGGGTTCGCGCCGCTGGGCAGGTTGCCTCGCTCGACAAGCTGCCGATCCCACGCACGTCCGCGAGCGATGGTTCGGCAGAGAGTGCGCTGCAGGCCACGACGGCAGCCGACCTGCCGCCCTCGGCCTATGCCGAGATGGCTCCGACGCCGGAAGAGATGGCGGCCGCCAAGGCGGCCGACGCGGCATCGCCCGGTCAAGGTGATGCCGGCGCCGCAGCGCAGGCTGCGGTGCCGATGAGCGGTCCCGCAGGCGCCGCCGCGCCCGCGACCAAACCGGCCGCGCCGAGCGGTCCCATTTCCATCTTCGTCAGCCGCAAGGAGAAGAAGCTGTTCGTGCGCCGGAACTTCAAGCCGATCTATGCGGCGCCGGTGACCTTCGATGGCGACCAGCCGCTCGGAACGCATGTCTTCACGGCCACGAACGCCCCGGCGGACGGCACAACCCTGCACTGGGTCACCATGTCGATCGCCAGCGCAAATCCCGCGCTCTCGCCCGAGCTGAAGACCCACCGCTCCGTTGCTGCGCGGGAGGCGCGCGGCCACAAGGTTCAGCCGCAGCCCGCCATCCCACCGGCCCTGCCCATGGCGACGCCGAACGAGGCCCTGGAGCGCGTGCAAATCACCCCGGAGGTCCGCGACCAGATTGCCGCTATGATCACGCCGGGCTCGTCCTTGGTCATCTCCGACAAAGGTCTCGGCGGCGAGACCTCGCCGAAGGCCGGCACTGACTTCATCGTGCTGACGCACTGACCGGTTCGTCGGCTGCACCCGAAAAGGCGCCCGTCGAAATCATCGACGGGCCGCTTGGTGCCGGCGTTCTTCTGCTTTGCGATCATGCCGCGAACGCGTTGCCGACGGAATACGGCTCGCTCGGCCTGCCAGATGAGGCCTTTGCCCGACACATCGCCTACGACATCGGCGCTGCCGGCGTGACGCAGCGGCTCGCCGGCTTCCTGCAATGCCCGGCGGTGCTGACCAGGTTTTCGCGGCTGCTGATCGACCCGAATCGCGGCGTCGACGATCCGACGCTGATCATGCGCATCTCCGATGGCGCAATCGTGCCGGGCAATGCGCGGATCAGTGCCCAAGAAGCCGAGCGACGCCGCCGCCTGTATTGGCGGCCATATCGCGATGAGGTGGACGCGGTGTTGGAGAAGATGCTCGCCGTAGGACCTGTCCCCGCGGTGATCGCAATCCACTCGTTCACGCCCGCCTGGAAAGGCCATAAGCGGCCCTGGCATGTCGGCATTTTGTGGGACCTCGACGATCGGCTAGCCACGCCGACGATTACCGCACTCAAAGCCGACGGCACGCTCGTCGTCGGCGACAACGAACCCTATGAGGGCGCCCTCGAAGGCGACACCATGTACCACCACGGCACGATGCGCGGTCTGCCGCACATGCTCGTCGAGATCCGCCAGGACCTGATCGTGGACGCTCGCGGCGAGGCGGCGTGGGCCGAACGTCTGGCGCTTCTTTTGCGGCCGATTCTCGCCGAGCCACGGCTGCACGCGGTCAAGCATTTCGGCACGCGAACGCAAGCATCTGCCCGCGGCGCGGGATAGCGGGGAAGACTGGTGCCCGACGATTGACGCTCGCCCGCAGACCCAGCATCCCTGCCCTTCGTAGGCGCCGCGAGCGCGGCGAGATGGTGGGCAGAGGCGATGCTGGACAAAACCAAGAATGGCGGCGTGGAATCGGGCCAGCTGCGTGCCTTCGTCGAGCGCATCGAGCGGCTCGAGGAAGAGAAGCGGACGATCGCAGACGACATCAAGGACGTCTATGCCGAAGCCAAGGGCAACGGCTTCGACGTGAAGATCATGCGCAAAGTGGTGTCGCTGCGCCGCCAGGACCTGAACAAACGCCGCGAGGAAGAAGAGATCCTCGATCTCTACCTGTCAGCGCTCGGCATGCACGCCGCCGCGTAAGGCGGGACACACACCGCAAGGTCCTTTAGTAAGCACGCATTAACCATAAAATCATAAACATCGGGGGCCAGCGGCCACCCGGGCGCCGGCTTGGTGAAAAGCTCGGTGCCCTCGATCGTGGGACGTCGCAGAACATCCCTGTTGGCAGGACTGCCGGCTGCTCTTCTCGCTGCAGCACCGGTGCCGCAGCCCCTATTCGCGCAGGAAGCGGGCTCGACGCTCCGCGTCATCGACTCGCCGAACCCGCTCTCCATCACGCCGCCCTCGACGACGAGCGGTTCCGGCCTGTCGGGGCTCCCGTCCGGCCGGGGATTAGAGGAGTTGCGGCGCACCACGAATCCGTTCGCTGCCCCCGGTGCAACGGAGCCGAGCCCACAACAAAGGTTCGGTCAAAGCCCTTATTCGACGGCGCCGAATTACGGCAAACCGCGGGTAAAAATTCTCGGCCCAATCAAACCGCGGCCGCCGCCGCCTCCGAGCGCCCGCCAGTTGCGCCCGCTCGAGGCCT
>JAFASC010000290.1 GCA_019244955.1 Methylobacteriaceae bacterium
CGCAAGGGGAGAAGGAGCGCGCCCCGCCCGTTCCCCCTCGCGCCCGCCCGTGCCACAACGCACCCTATGTCCCTCGACGTCGTCGACCTGCGCTCGTTCTATTCCTCCGCCCTCGGCAAGGTCGCGCGGCGCTTCGTCTCGCGGCTCGTCCGCGCGCGGTGGAAGAACTGCACCGGTCTCTCGCTCATGGGGATCGGCTATGCCTGCCCCTATCTCGATTTGTTCGTGCCCGAGGCGGTGCGCGTACTTGCCTTCATGCCGGCCGAGCAGGGCGTGGTGAACTGGCCCTCGTCCGGCCGCTCGGCCTCGGCCCTGGTCGAGGCGACGATGATGCCCTTGCCGAATGCCTGCATCGACCGCGTGCTCGTCGTCCATGCGCTCGAATCCGGCGAGCATGCGCGCGAGCTTTTGGACGAAATTTGGCGCATCCTGACGCCGGGCGGGCGCATGATCCTGATCGCGCCGAACCGCGCCGGGCTTTGGGCGCGCTTCGACACGACGCCGTTCGGGCAGGGCCAGCCCTATTCGCGCGGGCAGCTCCGCGAGCTGATGCGCGGAGCCTTGTTCTCGCCGACCTATTGGGGCGAGGCGCTCTACGTGCCGCCCTTCGCCGGGCGCTTTCTCTTGCGGCTCGCCGCCTTCTTCGAGCGGCTCGGCGGGCGCTTCTCGCTGCCCGGAGCCGGCGTCCATATCGTCGAGGCGACGAAGCAGGTCTACCGCCCGATCGGCGTCAGGCGCGCGGTGCGCCAGGTCGTGCGTCCGCTCGAGCCGGTGCTGGCGCCGGTGCCCGCGGGCGTGACGCGGGGTTGCTTGCCGGGCGCCACCGCCGAAGGCTAGGGTCCCCCGCGCAACCAACATCACCGGGAGAGACACAAGATGAGTGCAGGCGGACCTGTCGCGCTGCTCGCCAACCGCCTGCGCGCCGGCGAAAAGCAATTCATCGCCTGGTGCGGGATTCCCGAAGTCACGATCCCCGAAGCACTTGTGCGCGACGGCTATGACGCGGCGCTGCTCGACATGCAGCACGGCGCTTATGATTTCCTGACTGCTGCGCGCGGGATTTCGCAGGTGGCGCTCGCCGGCAAGCCGACGCTCGTGCGCATTCCCGTCGGCCAGTTCGCCACCGCCTCGCGACTTCTCGATTATGGCGCGGCCGGCATCGTCGCGCCGATGGTGAACTCTGGGGACGATGCGCGGCGCTTCGCGAGCTTTGCCAAATTCCCGCCGATGGGCGATCGCAGCTGGGGCCCGCGCCACGCGCTGCCGCTGACCGGCATGGATGCGGCGACGTATCTGAAGGAAGGCAACAACATTCATCTCGCGATCGCGATGATCGAGACGCGCCAGGCGCTCGGCGCCTTGGACGAGATTCTTGCCGTGCCGGGACTGGACGGCGTGCTCGTCGGACCGTCGGATTTGTCGATCGCGCTGACCAACGGCGCGACGGTCGATCCGCATCACGCCGAGGTCGAGAAGGCGCTCGACCATGTGCTGGCGCGCTGCAAGGAGCACAAGAAGGTGTCGTGCCTCTTCTGCGTCGACGGCAAGCGGGCGAAGGAGATGAGCGCGAAAGGCTTCCAATTGTGCTCGGTGTCGACGGATTCATTGAGCCTGCGCGTCGGCGCCAAAGCGGAACTGCAAGCTGCGCGCGGGTGAAGCGCCCGCATGAAGAAGCCGAAGCCGCTCCCTGAGCTGAAGGCGAGCGAGGCCAAGGCCGAGCACGCGCGGCTCGGCCGCGAAATCGCCGAGCACGACAGGCGCTACTATCAGGACGATGCGCCTGTCGTGTCCGACGCCGAATACGATCGCCTGCGCCGGCGCTACGAGGAGCTCGAGCGCGCTTTCCCCGATCTGGCGACGCCGGATTCGCTGACGCGCAAAGTCGGCGCCAAGCCGTCGGACAAATTCAAGAAGGTGCGGCACAAAGTGCCGATGCTGTCGCTTGGCAACGTATTTGCGGAAGAGGAGGTCGGCGAGTTTGTCGCGCGCGTGACGCGCTTTCTCGGGCTTGCCAAACCACCCGACTTCATCGCCGAGCCGAAAATCGACGGCCTTTCCTGCTCGCTGCGCTACGAGCGTGGCGCGCTCGTTCAGGCGGCGACGCGCGGCGACGGCTATGAAGGCGAGGACGTCACCGCCAACATTCGCACGATCGGCGAGGTTCCGCAGAAGCTGAAAGGCGGCGGCATTCCCGACGTCATGGAAGTGCGCGGCGAGGTCTATATGACGCACGCCGATTTCGCCGCGCTGAACGAGCGCCAGCGCGCCGCGGGCAAACCGATCCTTGCCAATCCGCGCAACGGCGCGGCCGGCGCGTTGCGCCAGCTCGATCCGAAGATCACGGCGGAGCGTCCGCTGCATTTCTTCGCCTATTCGTGGGGCGAAGTCAGTGCGCTGCCGGCGAAGACGCAGAGCGGGATGCTCGATTTTTTCCGGCGCTGCGGCCTGCCGACGAACAAGCTCACGAAAGTCTGCCATTCGATCGAGGAGATGCTGGCGCAATACCGCGCCATCGAAGCGCAGCGTTCCTCGCTCGGCTACGATATCGACGGCGTCGTCTACAAAGTCGATCGCATCGACTTGCAGGAGCGGCTCGGTTTCGTCTCGCGTTCCGCGCGCTGGGCGGTCGCGCACAAATTCCCGGCCGAGCGCGCCACCACCGTTTTGCGCGGCATCGAAATCCAGGTCGGGCGCACCGGTGCGTTGACCCCTGTGGCGCGGCTCGATCCGGTCACCGTCGGCGGCGTCGTCGTCTCGAACGCGACGCTGCACAACGAAGACGAGATCGCGCGCAAAGACATCCGCATCGGCGACACCGTGCGCATCCAGCGCGCCGGCGATGTCATTCCGCAGGTTCTCGAAGTTCTGCAAGACAAGCGGCCGCGCGGCGCCAAGCCCTATGAATTTCCGCATGTCTGCCCCGTCTGCGGCTCCGCGGCTTTGCGCGAGACCGACGAGAAGGGCAACGAGGACGTCGTGCGCCGTTGCACCGGCGGTCTGATCTGCGAAGCGCAGGCGGTCGAGCGCTTAAAACATTTCTGCTCGCGCAACGCGCTCGACATCGAGGGACTCGGCGACAAGCAGATAGAGATGTTTTTTGCCGAAGGGCTGGTGCGCACCGCCGCCGACATTTTCACGCTGGCCAAGCGCGATGCGAAGTCGCCGCAGAAGCTCGCCGAGCGCGAAGGCTATGGTGACACCTCCGTGCGCAACCTCTTCGCCTCGATCGAAGCGCGGCGGCATCCGCCGCTGAACCGCTTCATCTACGCGCTCGGCATCCGCCATATCGGCGAGACGAACGCGCGACGTCTGGCGCGGCATTTCGGCACGTTCGAGGCCTTGCGCAAAACCGCGATCAAAGCCGCTACCGACTTCGAGGCGCGCGCGGAGCTCGACGCGATCAACGGCCTCGGGCCGACTGCGATCAAAGCGGTGGTCGAATTCTTCGCCGAGCCGCACAACGAGCAGGCGCTCGATGCCCTGCTCGCCGAGGTCACGCCGCAGCCGATGGAAGCGGTGGAGACGACGAGCCCCGTCGCCGGCAAGACCATCGTCTTCACCGGCTCGCTGGAGCGGATGACACGCGACGAGATCAAGGCGCAGGCCGAGCGGCTCGGCGCCAAGGTCGCGGGCAGCGTCTCCGGCAAGACCGACCTTGTCGTCGCCGGTCCCGGCGCCGGTACAAAACTGAACAAAGCCCGTGATCTCGGCATCGAAGTGATCGACGAAGACGCTTGGCTAAAGCGCATCGGCGCGGGATAAAGGCCATGGGAGACAATTCATGGGTCGCGCGCTTTTTGACGGACTAAAGGTCATCGATTGCGCGAGCTTCATTGCCGCCCCCGCGGCGGCCACCATTTTCGCCGATTTCGGCGCCGACGTGATCAAGATCGAGCCGCCCGCTGGCGATCCCTATCGCAAGCTGCCGCAGATCAAGGGCCAGCCGCAATGCGAGCATAATTACGCGTGGCTTCTGACCGATCGTAGCAAGCGCAGCCTGGCGCTCGATTTGGCAAAGCCGGAAGCGCAGGCGGCGCTCGCGCGTGTCGTGGCGAGTGCCGATGTGTTCATCACCAACACGCCGCTGCGTGCGCGCGCGCGGCTCGGTATTGCATACGAGCAGCTTGCACCGGCGAACGAGCGGCTGATCTACGCGTCTTTCACCGGTTATGGCGAGATCGGGGAAGAGGCAAGCAAGCCCGGCTTCGACTCCAATGCCTATTGGGCGCGTTCGGGTTTGATGCACGAGGTGAAGCCCGACGCGGAGAGCCCGCCGGCGCGTTCCGTCTCCGGGATGGGCGATCATCCCGCGGCGCTCGCGCTTTACGGCGGCATACTGACGGCGCTGTATCGCCGCGAAAAGACAGGGAAGGGCGGCCACGTCGCCAGTTCGCTGCTTGCAAATGGCCTATGGTCGAACGGCTTGCCGATCCAGGCAAAGTTCTGCGGCGCCACCTTCACGCCGCGCCTGCCGCGCGAGCAGGCGCCGAACGCATTGACGAATCTCTACCGCTGCCGGGACGGACGCTGGCTGACGTTGTCGCTGCTCGAAGAGGAGCGGCAGTGGCCGCTGCTTGTGCGCGCGATCGAGGAGCCAAGCCTCGAAGACGATCCCCGCTTCGCGACAAAGAACGCGCGTCACGCGCGTGCGCGCGAACTCGTCACTATTTTCGACCACATCTTTCGCGCGCGCGATTTCGCCGAATGGCGCCGCAGGCTCGATGCGGCAGGCCTCGTCTTTGGCTTTGTCGCGACGCTCGATGACGTTGTTGCCGACAAACAGGCGCGGGAGAATGGAGTCATTCTGCCGATCGAAGGGACATCGCTGGAGACGATCGATAGTCCGATCTATATCGACGCTGAAGTGAAGTGCGCGCCGCGGCCGGCGCCGGAGATTGGCGAGTCCAGCGAGGACATTCTGCGAGAAGCCGGGTTTGCGGAGAGCGAGATTGCGGACATGCGTGCCGCGGGTATCCTTATGTGACGGGGCAACGCGATTAACATAGGTCAATCGTTTTCCCACGGCTCGACCTTTCAGCGGAACAAATCTCCGGCAAAACTATTCTGCGTGTCGTAGCGGCGAGCTGAGTTGCAACAGCTTTAGCTGGGCACCAAGCGCGGATGCTTGCGAGAGCGCCGGTCCGGGGATTCAAACGGGGTGAACCATGGCTAGCGCAACGTCCCGCTCCCTCGCGATCGTCACCGGCGCGTCGACCGGTATCGGTTATGAGCTTGCGACGGTGTGCGCGGAAAACGGATTCGATCTCATCATCGCCGCCGACGAGCCGAAGATAAACCAAGCGGCACAGGCGTTTCGCACTCTCGGAGCTGAGGTCGAGGCGCTCGAGGCCGACCTCGCCACGGTGCAAGGCGTGGACAAGCTTTACGAGAAAGCCAAGTCGCTCGGCCGTCCAGTGGACGCATTGCTCGCCAATGCCGGGCGCGGCTTGAGCAAAGGCTTTCTCGACCAAGACTTCAATGACGTCCGCAAGGTCGTCGATACCAACATCACCGGGACGATGTATCTCATCCAGAAGGTCGGACGCGACATGCGGACGCGTGGGCGGGGACGCATCCTCATCACCGGCTCGATTGCCGGATTCGTGCCCGGCACTTACCAGGCCGTCTACAACGCTAGCAAGGCATTCCTCGATTCGTTCTCGTTCGCGCTGCGGCACGAATTGAACGACAGCGGCGTCACGGTGACGTGTCTCATGCCCGGTGCGACGGAGACCGACTTCTTCGAGCGCGCCGACCTGATGGACACGAAGCTCGGCACCGCCAAGAAAGACGATCCGGCGATGGTCGCACGCAAGGGCTTCGACGCGATGATGAAGGGCGAGGGCGATGTGGTCACCGGATGGCACAACAAGCTGCAGACGGCGATCGCGTCGGTGACGCCGGCCGGCTGGCTCGCCGAGGCGCACCGCAGGGAGGCGGAACCGGGCAGCGCGCGGCGATAGGGGCACGCCCTCGCCGCTGTCATTCCCGACGCTCCGAAGGAGCGATCGGGAATCCATAGATCGAAGCGCTATTGCTGGATTCCCGGTCGCGCTTTGCGCGCCGGGAATGACACGCGTTGACACCTGCATATACAGGTATATCGTCCCGCCCTCAGCCAGCGGGAGGGCCACGTGCAGCCAGAATTCCTGTTCGATTTCGGTAGTCCGAATGCCTACCTCTCGCACCTCATCATCCCGCGCATTGAGCAGCGCACAGGCGCCCGCTTCAAGTATGTGCC
>JAFASC010000042.1 GCA_019244955.1 Methylobacteriaceae bacterium
CTGCTTCTGGTGACGCTTCACTACATTGATGCCGCGCACCAGCGCGCGGTCCTCGCGCGGCATGACACGCACGACCTCGCCGTTGCGTCCCTTGTCGCGACCGGAGAGGACGACGACCTTGTCGCCTTTCTTGATCTTCGCGGCCATCACAACACCTCCGGCGCGAGCGAGATGATTTTCATGTGGTTGCGCGCGCGCAGTTCGCGCGGCACCGGCCCGAAGATACGGGTGCCGACCGGCTCGGACTGATTGTTGACGAGGACCGCGGCGTTCGTGTCGAAGCGGATCACCGACCCGTCCGGGCGCTTGATGTCCTTCGCCGTGCGCACGACGACCGCCTTCATGACGTCGCCCTTCTTCACCCGGCCGCGCGGGATCGCCTCTTTGATGGAGACGACGATGATGTCGCCGACGCCGGCATATTTGCGCTTCGATCCGCCGAGGACCTTGATGCACATCACGCGACGGGCGCCGGAATTGTCGGCGACCTCGAGGTTCGTCTGCATCTGGATCATGGCTTCTTGCCTTTCTCAGATCGGTTTCCGGAGAGCTGCCGATAAGCGCCCATTGCCGGACTTCGCCTGACGCTATGGTTAAAGGTTTAGGACTTCGCCGCCCCTTCGACGACGATCCAGCGTTTCAGTTTCGAGATCGGGCGCGTCTCCTCGATGGAGACCTGGTCGCCGACCTTGTATTTCTTGGCCTCGTCATGGGCATGATAGTTCTTCGTGCGCCGCACTGTCTTCTTAAGAAGCGGATGGGTGAAGCGCCGCTCGACCTTCACGACCACGGTCTTTTCCTGCTTGTCGCTGACGACGACGCCCTGGAGAATTCGTTTCGGCATTTACATCAACCTTTTTTCGCGGTCGCGCGCTTCTGTGAAGCGATCGTCTTGGCGCGTGCGATGCCGCGGCGCACTTCGCGTACGCGCGATGTGTTCTCGAGCTGCCCCGTGGCGCGCTGGAAGCGCAGATTGAACTGCTCCTTCTTCAGGCGCAGGACCTCGTCGTTCAGCTGATCGTCCGACATGACGCGGAGATCGGTAACGCGTTGTTTCGACTTCACGTGCCTCTCCTCACTCGGCGATGCGCTGGATGAAGCGCGTCTTGATCGGCAGTTTTGCCGCGGCCAACGTCAGCGCTTCGCGCGCGAGCTCGACCGGCACGCCGTCGATCTCGAACATGATGCGGCCCGGCGCGACGCGGCAGGCCCAGAATTCCGGCGCGCCCTTGCCCTTGCCCATGCGCACTTCGGTCGGCTTCTTCGAGACGGGCACGTCCGGAAAGATGCGGATCCACACGCGGCCGGCGCGCTTCATATGACGCGTCATCGCGCGGCGGGCCGCTTCGATCTGGCGCGCAGTGACGCGCTCGGGCTCGAGGGCCTTCAGGCCGAACTCGCCGAAGTTCAAATCGTAGCCGGCCTTCGACTGACCGCGAATGCGGCCTTTGAAGCCTTTACGAAACTTGGTGCGCTTCGGTTGCAGCATGACTTATGTCTTTCAATGTCCTTTGAGCGATCACGCAGCTTCGCGCGGTTCACGTTCGCGACGCTGGCGACGCTCGCCACCGCCATGATCGCCTTCGGCCAATTTCTTGTCCTGCGCCATCGGATCGTGTTCGAGGATTTCGCCCTTGAAAATCCAGACCTTGATCCCGCACGTGCCATACGCAGTGTGCGCGGTCGCAACGCCGTAATCGACGTCGGCACGAAGCGTATGCAGCGGCACGCGGCCCTCGCGGTACCATTCCTGCCGCGCGATCTCGGCGCCGCCGAGACGGCCCGAGCAGTTGATGCGGATACCTTCGGCACCGAGCCGCATTGCCGATTGGACGGCGCGCTTCATGGCGCGGCGGAACGCGACGCGGCGCTCGAGCTGCTGCGCGATCGAATCCGCTACAAGTGTCGCGTCGACCTCGGGTTTCCGCACCTCGACGATATTGATGACCACCTCGCTGTCGGTGAGCTTCGCCACCAGCTTGCGTATCTTGTCGATGTCGGCGCCCTTCTTGCCGATGACCACGCCCGGACGCGCCGAATGGATCGTCACGCGGCACTTCTTATGCGGGCGCTCGATGATGATTTTCGACACCGCCGCCTGCTTGAGGTTCTTCATCAGAGCCTCGCGGATGGCCATGTCCTCATGCAGGAGCTTGCTGTACTGGCCCTTATTGGCAAACCAGCGCGAATCCCACGTGCGGTTGATGCCGAGGCGCAGTCCGATCGGATTGACCTTCTGTCCCATTGTCTCTTCCTTTAGGCCTCGGCCGCCGCTGCGACTTCGCGCACGACGATCGTCAGATTCGAGAACGGCTTCTCGATCCGTCCCGCGCGGCCGCGTGCCCGCGGGCTGAAGCGCTTCATCACCAGTGCCTTGCCGACATGCGCTTCGGCGACGACGAGATCGTCGACATCGAGGCTGTGATTGTTCTCGGCGTTGGCAATGGCGCTTTCGAGCGCCTTCTTCACGTCGAGCGCGATACGCTTGCGCGAAAATTCAAGGTCCGCCAAGGCGCGCCCGACCTTCTTGCCGCGGATGAGCTGTGCAAGGACGTTCAGCTTCTGCGGGCTGATGCGCAGCATGCGCGCGACAGCCTTGGCTTCGTTGTCGGCGAGCCCGCGCTCGTTCTTCGCCTTCGCCATTGTCAGGTCCTCTTCGCCTTCTTGTCCGAGGCGTGGCCATGGAACGTGCGGGTCGGCGCGAACTCACCGAACTTGTGGCCGATCATGTCTTCCGACACGTTCACCGGGATGTGCTTGTGGCCGTTATGCACGCCGAAGGTCAGGCCGACGAATTGTGGCAGGATAGTCGAGCGCCGGCTCCAAATCTTGATCACTTCCGAACGGCCGGACGAGCGCGATGTATCGGCTTTCTTGAGCAGATAACCGTCGACGAACGGGCCCTTCCAAATCGAGCGAGCCATTTCTATCAGCCCTTCTTGCGTGCGTGCCGCGAGGACACGATGAATTTCGTGGTGGACTTGTTCTTGCGGGTCTTCTTGCCCTTCGTCGGCTTGCCCCACGGGGTCACCGGGTGACGGCCGCCGGAGGTGCGGCCTTCGCCGCCGCCATGGGGGTGATCGATCGGGTTCATCGTCACGCCGCGATTGTGCGGACGCCGGCCAAGCCAGCGCGAGCGCCCGGCCTTGCCGATCGACGTATTCATGTGATCGGGGTTCGACACCGCGCCGACCGTAGCGAAACACTGACCGTGAACGAGGCGCTGCTCACCTGAATTCAGCCGCAGCGTGACATAGCCCTGATCGCGGCCGACGATCTGCGCGTAGGTGCCGGCGGAGCGCGCGAGCGAACCGCCCTTGCCGATCTTCATCTCGACATTGTGGACGATCGTGCCGACCGGCATGTTCGACATCGGCATGGCGTTGCCCGGCTTCACGTCGACTTGCGTACCCGAGACTACCTCGTCGCCGACCGAGACGCGCTGCGGCGCCAGGATGTAGGCGAGCTCGCCGTCGGCGTAGCGGATCAGCGCGATGAAGGCCGAGCGGTTCGGATCGTATTCGAGCCGCTCGATCTTCGCCGTGACGTTCACCTTGCGCCGCTTGAAATCGACGATGCGATAGGTCTGCTTGTGGCCGCCGCCGCGGAAGCGCACCGTCACACGGCCATTATTGTTGCGGCCGCCTGACGACGACTTGCCTTCGGTCAACGTCTTGACCGGCTTTCCCTTATAGAGGTCGCTGCGGTCGACGATGATGAGCTGGCGAAGGCTCGGCGTGACGGGCTTGAAGGTCTTGAGTGCCATTGTCTGTCCCTACCCGCTCACAGACCCGTCGTGACGTCGATGCGGCTGCCCTCGGCGAGGGTCACCATTGCCTTCTTGAAGTCGGACTGTTGGCCGCGCCGGCCGCGGAAAGTCTTGCGCTTACCTTTGCGCAGAAGCGTGTTCACCGCCTCGACCTTGACGTCGAACAGGCCCTCGACCGCGGCCTTGATCTCTGGCTTCGTCGCATCCTTGCGGACTTTGAATATCACCTTGTTTTCTTCCGACGCGTTCGTCGCCTTCTCGGTGATTACCGGGGAGACGATCACGTCGTAATGACGG
>JAFASC010000203.1 GCA_019244955.1 Methylobacteriaceae bacterium
ACGAGTAAACATGGCCAAGATCACCTTTGTCGACCATCACGGCGAATCCCGCACGATTGAAGTGGAGAACGGCGCGACCGTCATGGAAGCGGCAATTCGCAACGGCATTCCCGGCATCGAGGCCGAATGCGGCGGCGCCTGCGCCTGCGCGACCTGCCATGTCTATGTCGGCGAGGAGTTCATGGAGATCGTCGGCAAGCCCTCGCAAATGGAGGAGGACATGCTCGACTTTGCCTATGAGGTGAAACCGAATTCCCGCCTCTCCTGCCAGATCAAGGTGCGGCCCGAACTCGACGGGCTGACTGTCACGACGCCGCCCCAGCAGGGCTGAGCCGCCCTACTCCGGATTAGTCTCATGAGCGATGTGATCGAAACCGACGTGTTGATCGTTGGCGCCGGGCCGATCGGCCTGTTTGCCGTATTCGAGCTCGGCCTGCTCGACATTAAGGCCCATCTCGTCGACATACTGCCGAAAGCCGGCGGCCAATGTTCCGAGCTTTATCCGGAAAAGCCGATCTACGACATTCCAGGGTTTCCCATCGTCACCGGACAGGGGCTCGTCGAGAACCTGGAAAAGCAGATCGAGCCGTTCCATCCGACCTTCCATTTCGGCGAGATGGTGGAGAGTCTGACGCCGAAAGGCAGCAATGGCGCGCCGCGCTTCGAGGTGACGACGGATAACGGCAAGACCTTCGAGGTGAAGTCGGTGATGATCGCCGCCGGCGGCGGCTCGTTCCAGCCGAAGCGGCCGCCGATCGCCGGCATCGACGCGTATGAGGGCAAGTCGGTCTTCTACGCGGTGCGCCGGATGGAAGAATATCGCGGCCGCGACATCGTCATCGTCGGCGGCGGCGATTCCGCGCTCGACTGGACCTTGAACCTGCAGCCGATCGCCAAGCGCCTGACCCTGGTCCATCGCCGCGACGACTTTCGTGCAGCGCCGCATTCGGTCAACGCGATGCGCGAGCTCACTGCCGCCGGCAAGATGGATCTGATCATCGGCCAGACGAGCAAGCTCAAGGGCGAGGAAGGCCAGCTTTCGAACGTCACGATCAAGACCAATGATGGCAGCGAGATAGAGATCGCCTGCGACCGGCTGATCCCCTTCTTCGGGCTGACGATGAAGCTAGGCCCGGTCGCCAAATGGGGCCTGAACCTGCATGAGAATTTGGTGCCGGTCGACACCGAGAAATTCGAGACGAACGTGCCGGGCATCTTTGCCGTCGGCGACATCAACCATTATCCCGGCAAGCTCAAACTGATCCTCTCGGGGTTCCACGAAGCGGCGCTCGCGGCCCAAAAGGTGCACCGCTACGTCTATCCCGACAAGAAGCTGACCTTTCAGTACACGACCTCTTCGACGAGCCTGCAGAAGAAGCTTGGCGTCGCGTGAGGCCGACGGAGCAGTGAACCTTCGCCTGCGCCAGCCCGTTCCCGCCTCACTTGAGAGGACGATCAAGCCGATGCGCACGAAAGCCGTCGCACTTGCCATTGCCGCGCTTTGTCTCGGCACCGCCGCTTACGCCCAGACGCAAGCGCCGACCGGCCCTGCGCAAAACTGCCCGATCACGCATGACCAGCTCGCAACCGCGCTCAAAGCCGCGGTGAAGCCGGCAGGCGGGCCGAGCAATGGCGGCCTCGACAACAACGAATGGGCGGCGATCGTCAATCGCGACGGCAATGTCTGCGCTGTCGCGTTTAGCGGCGCGAGCTGGAAAGACCAGTGGCTCGGCAGCCGGCCGATCGCCGTCGAGAAGGCAAACACGGCGCTGTCATTCAGCCTCGACGGCATGGCGATGTCGACGGCCAATCTTTACGCCGGCGCGCAGCCCGAAGGTTTTCTCTTCGGCATCGGCCGCACCAACCCGCCGAACGATTCGATTTACGAAGGCAATGTCGAAAAATTCGGCACGCCGTCCGATCCCATTCTCGGCCGCCGCGTCGGCGGCGTCGTCACCTTCGGCGGCGGACTCGCTCTTTACAATAATGCCGGCCTGATCGGCGGATTAGGCGTCAGCGGCGACACGTCCTGCGCCGATCACAACGTCGCCTGGCGCATGCGCCATGCACTCAATCTCGATCACGCGCCTAAAGGTCCCGATAGAGACAAGAAGGACGCGATCATCTACGACATCGGCATCACCGGCACGAGCAAGTCGGGCTATGGCCATCCGAGATGCGCCGGCAAGGAAGCCGATATCGGCAACGAGCTCGGCGCCGCGGTGAGCGGCGGTTTGTTGCGGTAATTGGCGTGCTTAGTACGGGCGGCCGTAAAACGGCTTTCCCGGATAGGCTCGATGGCCGTAGCCGGCTCCGCCGCGATCGCAAACGAGTTGCCCGTTGAGGTTCACGGGTTCGCTGAGGCAGCCTCGCGTGTCGATGGCGCTGCGGCTGAGCGTCATTAGCCCGGTGTAACAGGTCGCAACGATGACCGGCCCGCGATAGGAGACGCTGGGACAAGTAGCCTCAAGCGGCGTCGCCCGAGCCGCGCCGCCGGTGCACGCGATAAGGGCCGAGGCAGCGACGGTCGCGAGTGTGATCCTGGACATAGGCGTCTCCCTTTTTGCGATCTTCCGCAAACAGCTGCGCAAAACGCGCACCTCGCATCCTGTCGCGATAAAGCTGACTGAAAGCTGAATGTTGTCTCGAGGCGAACTGGAGCAAGCCGGCGTTTTGCTGCGCCAACTCGCCCAATCAGGCCAGGAGCGACACAGATAGACACAGCAGGTCCTCTTCTCACCTCGCAGATCGTGGTGCGAAGCTGTCTCTTGCTCGTCGCGGCGATCGCGATGGCGGGCGCGTGCGGTTCTTTCTAGGCCGGCCCGATAGCGCGCCGCGTCTCGGCAATGTGCGCGCTTTATGGCTCGGCTATCTCGTGCCGAAACTGGCGCTGCCTTTCGTCATCGCCGGCGCGCATTATGCGAGCCGGTGAGCGCGCCGCTTATTCAGGATGCGGCTCGCATATCGGCGCAATCGCCTCGCCCGCCATCACCTTCTTCACGAACGGCAGCGAATCTCTTAGCGACGCATTGACCGTCTCGCCATGATTTAGACCGGAATAAAGATGGGCTGCAACAATGGTGCCCGCCTCGCAAGCATCCTTGATCAGCGAGAATTGGTCTTCGGGCGCTACATCCTTATCCTCAGCGCCCGTGCCGATGAAAATCGGCTCCGCGAGTTTGAGCGTCGGGTAGGTGAATGCAGGCAAAGCGGCGGCGCCGGCTTTGCGGAAACCGGGCAGACTGGTTGTCGCGGGAGTCAGTGCTGCGCTGATGACGCTGCTCTCGAATCCCGCGATGCATGACGTGCGTGCGAGTTCGAAGACCGGCAGCGCCTGCGCACTGAACATGTCCGACGCATTGAGGTTCTTATCCGTCTGCTGCAGCGTCAATCCGATATAGAGCACATAAGCGAGTGTCGGATCGACCTTGTTCGGGTCCTTCGTCGGCGGCCTGCTCAGCGTCTTCTCCGAGAGGTAGGGGACGCCTGTCGCAACAGTGCCGCGAATGTTCAGATCCGGCGCGTAGGCCGGCGCGAACGCCGCAGTCGCGAAGGCAGCGCCGCCGCCCTGCGACTGGCCGACGAGAATGATGTTGTTGCTGAGATCGAAGCCGCCGCCCAATACCGCACGGATGCTGTCGAGCACGCTGTAGGCGGCCGGGCGGGTCTTCAAATAGGGATGCGGGCCCGGCGTCCCCAGCCCCTGGTAGTCCGTCGCGACAATCGCGAAACCTTCGGAGAGCCATCGGTTCAGGTATTGGATATCGCGATATGAGCGGCCGGCCCAGGAAGGCGCACAAATGTCGGCCATGCCGACGGTGCCATGCGCCCAGGCGACAATCGGCCAGCCGCCTGCGGGCGGCGTTCCCTTCGGCGTGAAAAACGCACCCGAGACGATGACCGGCGAGCTGCCGTCGACGCCATCCGTCGACGTGTAGAGGATTCGTTTTTGCACGCCGGCTTGCGCGAGACCGAGCTCGCTTGGCAGCGGTTCGCTATTGAGAAGCTCGCCGGGCTTGCCGACCACCGGCTCGCTCCATTGATAAAACGCGGAAACGCGACCGTCGCCTTGTGAGGGGTCGAGCGGCGGCGATTGCGCAAGCGCGGATGCAACATGCATCGACGCGAGCATACACGGCAGCAGGAAGAGAGACGTGCGAAGGCGGTAACGGGGCACGCGCGCGATTCGAACAAATATGGAAGCGTCGAGCATGCGCTCACCTATTGCAATGAGGAGGTGGAATTATCGGCATATGCGCCAAGGCTCCGTGCGGGTGCTCGGCACCGAGACCGGCTTACGACGGCAGGTTGCCGGAAGGTGCAACTCGCTGCATCCCTCATTGAGTTGCAGCTCCGTGCACGGGCAGCGAGGCGGCGTAAGCGGCAAGCACCAGCATGTCGTCGACACTCAACACGTCTGCAATGGGCTTCATCGATTCGCTTCCGGTGCCGGCACGCGCACCCTGCTTGAAGTCATAGAGTTGACGGACGAAATAGCTCGGCGAACGGCCGGCAAGCGCCGGAACCGCTCCGAGCCCTTGCAAGCCCGCCCCGTGACACGTGGCGCATTGCGCCGGAGGATTTCCCACGCCCATAGCCGCAAGCGCTTCGCCCTTCTTGACGCTGCCGACCGGCACATATGCGATAAAGCGCGAGCGCGCATCGCGGTTTTCGAATTGCACAAAATCTTCCGGGATTTCGATGATGCGGTTGCCCAGGGGTTCCTTCTCGCCGGATTTTGCATCCGCCAAGAACGATCCGGCGACGAAGGTCTTCGGGACCGTGTCCGTCTCCACGACGGTGATCGTAGAACGCGGCTTCAGCGCGGCAAGTAGGCGGCCGAGGCTTGCACCTCCTCGTCGGACGCGGCCTTGGCAACCTTGATCATGAGCTGCGGCGGGCTGCGTTCCGGAACGGCGCTTTTTCGCGAACCGTTCTTCATGTCGGCCATCTGCTGAGCGATGTAGGCAGCCGGCAGTCCCGCAAGGCTCGCATTTTCAGGACCGCCGGGCCCGTCGGCTCTGTGACAGAAGCCGCAGGCGAAAACATCGGGCTTTCTGCCAAGCGCAACCACTTCAGGCATGGCGACGTGATCGTCGGGATGCCAGTCCGGCGCAAAGAAGCGATCGCGTGTTTGTGCGACGCTCAAAGCGGCGGAGCTGTCGGGGACGTGCCTGAGCTTGCCGTCGTCGGGTGAGCTTGAAATTCGGATCGAGGGGGTATGCCCATGCTGGCGCGCCCTCGTCTGCATGAGCGAGCCCTTGTGTTATGAAAAGCGGACATAGGCAAAGAAGGAGTGCGGCAAACCTATTCATCAATGCCCCTCGACCAATCGAGTTCTTCGGCGCGACCAATTCAAGCAGCATTCCGGCGCTGCGCCAAATCTATCATCGCCCGCACCCGCGCGGGTGTCGCCGGCATGTCGATATGCGCGATGCCGTAGGCGCGCCGCAGTGCATCGACGACGGCGTTCATGACAGCCGGCGCGGCGCCGATCGAGCCGGCTTCGCCCGCGCCTTTAAGGCCGAGCGGATTCGTCGTCGACGGCACGTTGCGCGTCTGAAACGAAAAACTCGGACAATCGGCGGCGCGCGGGATCGCATAATCCATGAACGTCGCGGTGACGAGCTGGCCTTCGGGCGAGAACATCGTGCGCTCGTGCAGCGCCTGGCCAATGCCTTGCGCGACGCCGCCATGCACCTGGCCTTCGAGCAGCAGCGGGTTGAGCGTGACGCCGAAATCGTCGCACACGGTGTAGCGCACGACCGCGACCTCGCCGCTGTCGGGATCGATTTCTACCTCGCAGACATGCGTGCCGTTGGGATAAGTCGCATCCGGCGGCACGAACTCGCCGCCGCCTTTGAGCCGCTCGGGCGATGCGGTGGGCGCGCGCGCCAGCTCCTCGTAGGAAATCGCGCGATCGGTGCCGGCGACGCGGATCGCGCCATCGGCGACTTCGAGATCGGCGGCCGCCGTCTCGAGCTTCTCGCTTGCGAGCTCTTTCAATTGCTCGATGAGCTTCTCCGAGGCGCGCGACACCATCACCGCGCCGACTGGAATCGAGCGCGAGCCGCCGGTGCCGCCGCCGCTCGCCAAAACCGCCGTGTCGCCCTGCACCACCCGAACGCGCTCAGGCGCGACATCGAGATGCTGCGCAACGATCTGCGCGTAAGCCGTGGCGTGCCCCTGCCCGTTCGATTGCGTGCCGACGAGCACGCTGAGCGTGCCGTCCTGCTCGAGCGACACGAAACCCTTTTCGCCCTCGCCCCACGCGGTGCATTCGATGTAGCTCGCAAAGCCGATGCCGCGAATCTTGCCCATCGCGCGCGACATCGCCTCGCGTCCGGCGAAGTCGCGATAACCCGCGCTCTGCAAGGCCTGGCGCATCGCGGCTTCGAACTCGCCGACATCGTATGTGCGCTCGGTATGCGTCTTGTACGGCATCTCATCGGGACGCACGAAGTTCCGCGCGCGGATTTCCTCGCGCGGCAGGTTCAGTGCGCGGGCGCATTGATCGACAAGCCGCTCCAGGAGATAGGCGGCCTCCGGCCTCCCGGCGCCGCGATACGCGTCGACGGGAATCGTGTGCGTATAGATCGCGCGCACCCGCGCATGCACCGCTTCTATGTGGTACGGCCCGGTCGCCATCGTCGCCGCGAGCCACGGAATATACGGGCCGAATTGCGAGAGATAGGCGCCGAGATTGGCGCGGATGTCGACGCGCAGCGCCAAAAATTTGCCGGATGCGTCGAGCGCCATCTCGGCACGGGTGAGATTGTCGCGCCCATGCGCGTCACCCAAGAAATGCTCGCTGCGATCGGCGACCCAGCGCACCGGCTTGCCCACGCGTTTCGTTGCCTCGAGCAAGAGCGGATATTCGCGGTAGATGAACGCCTTCGTGCCAAAGCCGCCGCCGACATCGGGCGTGACGACGCGGATCTTGTCCGCGCCGATTTTCAGGATGCCGGTCAGCGCGCCTTGCAGGCCGTGCACGCCCTGGCTCGACGTCGTCAGCGTATACGCGCCGCTGCCCGCATCGTACTCGCCGATCGCGGCGCGCGGCTCCATGAAATTTGCGACGAGCCGGTTGTTGACGACGTCAAGCGAAACGACATGCGCGGCTTTGGCGAAGAGCGGCGCCACCGAGTCCGCGGAGCCTATCGCGTTCTCGTAGGCGATGTTGCTGTTAAATTCCGGCCAGACCAGCGGCGCGTCATGATCGAGCGCGCGGTCGAGATCGACGATCGCCGGCAGCGCGTCGTAGGTAACGGCGATCGCCTCCGCCGCTTCGCGCGCTTGCGCCTCCGTGTCGGCAACGACCATCGCGAGCGCGTCGCCGACATGGCGCACCTCGCCCTTTGCCAGCACGGGATAATCCGGCAGGGCCATCTCTTTGCCGTCCGCGTTCGGCATCGGCGCGAGACACGGCACGCCGCCGAGATGGGCGACATCTTCCGAGGTCAGCACCAGCCGCACGCCCGGCATGGCGCGCACATCAGTGAGATCGCCGATCGTGAAGCGCGCATGCGCATGCGGCGAGCGCAGGAAAGAGGCCGCGAGCGCGCCGTCCTTCATCACGTCGGCGGTATAGCGCCCGCCGCCGGACACAAACCGCGCGTCCTCGAGCCGGCGCACCGGCTGTCCCATCCCGAACTTTTGCGGCTTCATGCGCGTGTCCCTGCAGGAGAAGAGCCCTGCACTTATCACATCCCTGGGCGCCTCTAGCGGGAAGCTCGCGCCACCACCAAATAACCCCCATGCTAGACACCGCTCGCTTCATCCTCGACGAGGAGAGCGGGCTCGCCGGCGACACGTACGCCTCCAGCAACACCGCCCGAAGCTACGCGCCACCCTCCGATCCCGCCCTACTCGACTCCTATTCTCGCACGGTTGCCGACGTCGTCGACGCCGTCTCGCCGTCGGTCGTGCGCATCGACATGAGCCGCGACGGCGGCGCGCCGGCCGGCGCCGGCTCCGGCGTCATCGTCTCGCCCGACGGGCTGATCCTGACCAACGCGCATGTGGTCGAGGCCGGCCGCCGCGCCGACGTGACGACGCTCGAAGGCCGCCGCCTGTCGGCGGCGATCCTCGGCCGCGACCCCGACACCGACCTCGCGCTTCTGCGCGTGCATGACGGCGCGAGCCTGCCCTTCGCCCGCCTCGGGGATTCGAAGCGCCTGAAGCGCGGCCAGATCGCCATCGCCATCGGTAATCCCTTGGGGTTCGACGCCTCGGTCACCGCCGGCATCGTCTCGGCGCTCGGCCGCACGCTGCGCGCCAAGAACGGCCGTATGATCGACGACGTGATCCAGACCGACGCGGCGCTGAACCCCGGCAATTCCGGCGGCCCGCTCGTCTCGTCCGCGGGCGAAGTCATCGGCATCAACACCGCGGTCATCATGGGCGCGCAGGGCATCTGCTTTGCGGTTGCGGCGAATACCGCCGATTTCGTGCTCGGCGAGATCGTCCGCCACGGGCGGGTCAGGCGCGCCTATATCGGGCTTGGCGCCGGCACCGTGCCGCTGCCCCGCCGCGTCGCGCTGCGGCTCGGGCTCGACCAGCGCACCGGCGCGGTGGTCACCGCCGTCGAGCAGAAGAGCCCGGCGGACGAGGCGGGCCTGCTCACCGGCGACATCATCTTGGCGGTCGACAATGTCAGCGTCACCGGCGCCGACGATCTCGTGCGGCTCTTGGATGCCGAGCGCATGAACCGCGTCGTCGCGGTCGACGTGCTCAGGCGGTCGGATCAGCGGCGGTTTTGGGTCGGGCTGAAGGAGCGGGCGAGTTAGGAGCCGCGCGTGGTGCGCGCTCCTTCTCCCCTTGTGGGAGAAGGTGGCCCGCGCGTCAGCGCGGGTCGGATGAGGGGCCGTTTGATTTGCCTCACCCTCATCCGTCATTGCTGCGCAATGACACCTTCTCCCATCAAGGGAGAAGGTGCGCCAACGATCCGCCCTCGTGCGGCTGCTCGACGCCAAGCGCATGAACCGCCTCGTCGCGGTCGACGTGCTCAGGCGAAGCGATCAGCGCCGGTTCTGGGTCGGGCTGAAGGAGCGGGTGAGTTAGAGCGCGTGGTGCGCGCTCCTCGAACCGCGCCATGGCCGGCTTGGCCCGGCCATCCACGCCAGTCGGCACACTGCTGCTCATTTGCCTTCGTGGATGCCCGGGCATGACGGTAGGGGATTGGCCCGGCCATCCGCGAAAAGCATACTCGCTTCATGCGCGGCGGCTGGCTTTACATGATGACAAACCGCCCGAACGGCACGCTCTACACCGGGGTTACCAGCAACATCTCGCGCCGCGCGTGGGAACATCGCGACGGGCTGATCGAAGTGTTCACAAAGCGGTACGGCCATGCCACCAATCTATAACGCTTTGATATCCGTTAGCACTTGCGGATCGTCACCTTGTGGTGGACCTTCAGCCCAGCCTGGCTTATCAACATCGACGTAGAAATGCGCCTCCGTGAGGCCGCGTTGAGCGACCAGCGTTCCGAAGTGAGCGATCTCGCCGGCTTTGATGCAGCCGATTTCGCCGGCTATCGGAATTATCGGAAGGATAACACCTTTCGCGTTCTTCTTGTTAGCGTAGTCCTCGAACGCGTTTAGCACGGCTTGGTCAGGCGTTCCTACGCGATGCGGGGGATCGACGCTGTAGTCATAGGATACTCCGTGGCACGCCTTGGTAGCTGTCTTACTGCCATCTGCGCGCCAGTACGTCTGGGGAAACAAAATGTTACAGACATCCAAAAACGGCTTCCACGGAATGTGGGGATAATTTGAAAAGCCCCGCTGGTGCGAGGTAAGGCCGAGCACATACGGTTTTTTGCGAGCGATGAATGCGTTGCTGATTCCGGTAGCAAACGTGGTCGCCTGCTGAACGCGGTCAGCGACATTTGGGTTGTCCCAGTCGTGCGCATAAGGTTGATGATTGTGCTTCGGATCATCAATTCCATCATCAGACTCGATATCGAAAACGTATCCATCGATGCCGGCGGCTATTAGTTTTTGAGCAATCGCCAGTTCGTTTTTCCAATACTGAGCGTCTGGAGGCAGACCGGGAATTAGATTTGGCCAACGCCAGACGTAGACCCTCACGCCTTTGGGCTGCAGCTCCTTCACTAACTTCTCAATGTACGGGGATTCGGAACGGATACAGAGCAGGTTCGCCCCGGTATCTGCGATATGCTGCTCCAAGCGAGTAAGCGAGTGCTGGTCCGTTATCCGTTCAGCCCACAATCCCTTTCTCGCCAGTTTCATAGAGCCCTCCGACAAGTTATGCGTGTACAATCGCGGAATATCACAGAAAGTCGAGGGGCGACACGGACGCTTGACATTCCTAGGAAAATATGCCATTTCCCTCCCGTTCCCGCCCATGTAAGGGCGCCGTCCGGTCGGTTCCGGGCGGCGCGGGCGGGGAGCGGCGCCTGCGGCGTGGGAGTAACCGGCCCGCGTCTCGGGAGGCCCTTGCAAACGGGTGTCTTTGTCGAGACCCGCGCGCGCCGACGACCTGCGCGCGTGGAGGAGATGAAGCGCCGAGTAGCCCGCCCGTCCGGCAGCGCGTGATCCGGCGAAGCGGGAACCGGTTCGCCGACGAGATCACGCGCCATTGCTAGATTGAGAGCGCGGCCGGACGCAAAACCGGTGTCCAC
>JAFASC010000039.1 GCA_019244955.1 Methylobacteriaceae bacterium
GCGATTTTCGGGCGCGCGGCATCGCCGCCGCACGCCAACGCGTACGAAAGAGAGAGAAGCGAAGAGGACACGGGGACTTAGGGTCACCGATACCTGAAGCTTCATTGAAGAGAGCCGGTTTCCCGGGTCCCCGTGTCGGCGTCTTTAAGTCTTTCGCGTCCCGCATGCTGTCGATCTGGAACGAACCGGAGCTCGCCGCCCGTTGCGGCGACGAGTCCTGTACAAGAGCTCCAGTCGCTGCCGCCCGGTCTTAGTGCCGGGTGGGCGGTTCAACTCGGGGTACAATGCCGTGCGGGCCGATTTCTCGGGTCCGCTGCCCACCCCCCACCGCAACGAGGAGGAATGAGCCGGCATCCGCCGTTCCGCGAAAGCCTCCCGGGACCGAGATTGCGTTGACCTCGGGCGCGGGCGCCGGTCCCCGCCGCGGCAAGACCGCTCGAGACGCCCTCTTCAGGACGGGGACGGCGGCTATCTAGGATTAATGTCTGCGATTGTCAGGGATTATTTTCGGGTGGAGCCGAGATCACTCCTAGTGCAGCGAACCCTCTCCGGGCGCGGGTGGCTGGAACGCCAAGACGCGGGCGATCTCTTCCTGCAGTTGCAACTTTTGCGTTTCGGACATGCTTTTCACTCGTTCACGCACGTACGACTCGATCGCCTTGATATCCGTTGTCCCGAGACGAACCGCTTCGAGACAGAGCTCGTGCATGGTCAGAGCCCGATCACACATGAACAGCTCCCTTGAACATTTTTGAACAACAGCGGAAAGTTTTGCCCGTTTTACTCTTGTAAGTTTCGGTTCTTAATCGAAGCTCGATGCTGTTTTACGGAGTATGGTTATGACGGTCTCAAATGAGCGTAAAGGACGCCGTCATAATTCGCTTAGATTCACGATCGTCACGACCGCAGAGCAATGGGTCCACGCCTGCGCTGTCCGAAGCATATGCTTTCTCGACGAGCATGGAGCGCAAGCGAAGTGGCTCTTCGACGGCAATGATTACCAATGTACGCACGTGTTGGCCTATGACGGCGACGAGCCGGTTGGAACCGGCCGTATCCGCTGGTTCAAAGACTTCGCCAAAATCGAACGGACCTCGTTTCGAAAAGAACATCGCGACGTCCGCACTTTGAAGGAATTTGCCGAATTCGGGTTCGAGCATATCAGGCGCAAGGGTTACACCCGCGTCATCACGCATGCCGGGCCCAAATATGCACGTCTGTGGAAGCAGATACTCGGTTTTCGTGACGCCGACGGAAAGCAGCCTGCGCTGTTCGAAGGACACGAGCCGTATTACGAAATCCACAAGGACCTGGAGCCCTCGGCAGACGCGATAACCACCGAAGCTGAAGCACACGTCTTGTTCCGAATAGAGGGGCACTGGGACGAACCGGCGCCGTTCGAAGTCTCATCGAGAGGGGGCCTGGCATGACCGTTGTGACCGCGATCAATCCCGACTGGCGGATTTTGCGCGAAGAGATCGCCGCGCAAGCACTCGCCGCATGCAGCAAATTGCAGGCGGCGATCGACAGCGCGAGCGAACCGCCGCCGCTTGATCTCGGCGAAGCGCTTGAGGATGCCGCGAACAAATACCTCGATCTGTTCGAGGAGATCAGTGCGCGCCACCGAAAGGTGTGTCAGCCGGAATGCTCAGTGTGACAGCTTATCCAGCGCTTCTCTCGTCGGCGGTAGATCGTCGAGGCTGAAGGCGTGGCGGAACCAGCGGTTCTTCTCGCTGAAAATTTCGCACAGCCAATCGAAGACGAGCTTCACCGGCCGCGATTCGAGCCGCTCACCAAGCGCGATCGCGTAGAGCGGCAGCGAGATGCGAACGCCAAGATCGAGCGGGACCGCCTCCGGCTCGGCGGCCGTATAGGTGCCGAGAAGACCGATCCCGAGATCGAGCTTGACCATGATCCCGTACACGAAGGTGTCCTCGCAGTAATGAGCGACGCGTCCCTTCGCCACAAGGTCAAGCCAGTCGGCCCAGATTTCGAGATTGGACTCATAAAAATGCGATTGCAGGAACCTGTGTTGGCTGACATTGGCTTTCGTCGGCAATCCATACTTGGCCACGTAACCGCGTGAGACGGTTGGATGGAAATGCAAATTGCCGAGTCTCTTGACGACGAGATCGGCGCGCATATCAGGGGCAAAGGCCAGCATCATGTCCGTCTGATTCTCGCGCACGTCATTCAGATTGATCGTGCTCTTCATATGCAGATGGATATTGGGGTTTTTCTGCGAGAACGCCTCGATGGTCGGGATCGCGAAAAAGGCGTTGAGACCGTCGGTGATGCTGACGCGCACCGCGGCCTCAGCCCGCCGCGGGTCTTCCTGCAAGCCGCTGGTGATCGCATAAAGCGACTGGTCGAACGTGGCGAGCGCGCGCGCAAGTTCTTCGCCGCGCGGCGTCAGCTTGATGCCGCGCTCCGTCGAGACCAAGAGCTGCACGCCCATGAGGTCCTGCAAGCGCCGGACCTTACGCGCCACCGTCGGATGGCTCAGATTCAGGCGCTTGGCGGCATTGTTGAAGGACTTGGCCTTCGCGACTTCGAGAAACAGCCGCAACTCGCCCCAATACTGGCCGCTGACCAGTCCCTCGCCCTCGCCCGGCGAGCTGTAAATGCTGAGCCTATCCATGTACGCCTATATACAGCTGATACGAGCGTATTAGCAATCTTTTCCCTGTTTGATTGCAGCGCAAATTAAAAAAAAGCCCCGCCGGTCGGCGGGGCAAAGGCTTGGGAGGGATGACGGCTGGAGACCGTCGGCCTTACTCTGCCCCTCGCCAGCGGCGGGAGCGGTGCGAATTCGCACCGATCGAACATGGACGCGAAGTTCTTTGTCGGCACCGCCGGCTGGGGTGTCGACCGCCGCTACGCCGCGCATTTCCCTGCAGCGGGCAGTCACCTCGAGCGCTATTCGCGAACTCTCAGCGCCGCCGAGATCAACTCGTCCTTTCATCGCCCGCACCGGCGCTCGACCTATGAACGCTGGGCGGAAAGCGTGCCGGAGGATTTCCGCTTCTGCGTGAAACTGCCGAAAACGATCACGCACGAGCGCCGCCTCGTCGGCTGTGACAGCCTGCTCGATGCTTTCGTCGCCGAGGTCGCCGGTCTCGGCCTCAAGCTCGGCTGCATGCTCGTGCAATTGCCGCCGAAACTCGCGTTCGACGAGGAAGTTGTTGCGGCCTTCTTCAGCGCGCTTCGCGAGCGCATCAGCACCGCCCTTGCCTGCGAGCCCCGCCACGCCACCTGGTTTGAAGAAAACGCCGATCGGGCGCTTGCCGGCTTGCAGGTCGCGCGCGTCGCCGCCGACCCGCCGCGCGCGCCCAGTGCCGACGCACCCGGCGGCTGGCCGGGTCTGATCTATTACCGGCTGCATGGCTCGCCGCGAATCTACTATTCGGCCTACGGCGATGACGTACTGGCGAAGCTCGCCGCAACCCTTGCCGCGAGCGCGCGAGACGGCGTTCCCGCCTGGTGCATGTTCGACAACACAATGAGCGCGGCGGCAACCGGCAACGCGCTGACGCTGCAAGCGCTCCTCGGGAAGGCCGCGTAACGACGCGACCTCGCCCCTAAGCTCGCCCTATCGATGCGAGACTTTGGCGGCGCGCTTTTCGAGGAAATCGCGCAGCCGCTCCTTCGCCGCGGGGTCGGCCTGAGCGATCGAGGACATCATAGATTCGAGCAGAAGCCCGGTCGCGGGCTCCGCCTCGGCGATGCGCGGCAGCGCCTGCATCACCGCGAAATTGGTGAGCGCCGCGTTCTGCGCCACGCGTTTTGCGAGTTCGATGCCTTTGGCGAGGCCCTCTCCCGGCGCGACGACATAATGCGACAGCGCGAAGCGCAATCCGTCGTCGGCGCCATAGGTGCGCCCGGTCAGCATCATCTCCATCATTCGCGAGGCGCCGATCAAGCGCGAGATGCGCACCGATCCGCCGCCGCCGACAAAAATGCCGCGAATGCCTTCCGGCAGCGCATAATAGGCGGAGCTTTCGGCGACGCGGATGTGAGTCGAGGCCGCAAGTTCGAGGCCGCCGCCGACCACCGCGCCATGCAGGACGGAGATCACCGGCACGCGACCGAATTCGATCTTCTCGAAGGCCTGGTGCCACATGCGCGAGTGGAACATTCCCTCCGAGGCGTTCTGCTCGCGCAAGTCGGAGAGATCAAGGCCGGCGGAGAAATGGTCGCCGGCGCCGTGAATGACCACGGCTTTGACATCGTCCGGAAGGCTCGTGAAGAAAGCCTCGATGCCGCGCACCAGCAGCGGATTGAAGGCGTTGCGCTTCTCGGGTCTGTTCAGCTTCAGGATCGCGATGTCGTCGCGGCTCTCGGCGACAAGCGAAGGCGGCAATTCGCAATGCGGCCAAGCGGCGGAAGATTTTGATGTCGACATGATCGATCCGAAAGACTGCCCCTTACAGCAAGACTCTTGCACCCGGTCAATGCAGCAGCCGCCGACATGCGCGTCACAAACCGCGGAAGCTCGTGAAGCTTGCAGCCGCTTCGCGTGTGGTTTCGAGCTTGTTTTCCGGAGCTGACCAGTCGGGATAGCCGATCGCCATGCCGCAAACGACGACTTCGCCCTCATCGATGCCGAGATTGGCGCGCACCACATCGTGGAAGCTGGCGAAAGCCGCCTGCGGGCAGGTCTCCAGTCCATGCGCACGCGCTGCAATCATGACGTTTTCCAGAAACATGCCGTAATCGAGCCACGAGCCGATTTCGAGCCTGCGGTCGATCGTGAAAATCGCGCCAATCGGCGCGCCGAAGAAATCGAAATTCTTGCCGTGCTGCGCGTGCATCGCCGCGTCGTCGCCCCTCTTGATGCCGACGAGGCCGTACAAATCCCAGCCGATTTTGCGTCGCCGCGACAGATACGGCTCGAAAAACTTTTCGGGATAGTAGCGGTATTCGCCTTCGCGATGGTTGGCGGGCGCGACTCGCTCGCGCGCGATGGCATCGGAAAGCCCGCGCTTCGCCTCGCCGGCAAGCACGTAGACGCGCCAGGGCTGCATGTTGGTGCCGCTCGGCGCGCGCGCGGCGATGTCGAGGATGCGCTCGATGAGCTCGCGCGAAACCGGACGCGTCTCGAAACCGCGCACGGCGCGCCGCTCCGCAATCGCGCGCTCAATCGCCGCGCATTCCTTCTCGTCGAATGCGACGAACGGTCCTGCGCGCAGCTTCTGCTGCAAGTCGCTGCTCATGCGAGCTCGTAGAGCGATAGTAGAACCTGCGTCGGCAAGCGCACGCCGGTACAGACAAAAAGGCTCTGCATCATCCACTTGAACTCCCGCGCCGCGGTTTCGAACGCCGGCGCCGCGCGGAAATAGATGAGCTTGGGATCGACCGGCTCGCCTCGCATGAGCTTCTCGACCGCCTCCGCGGGCCCGCGACGCAGGCCGCGGTTCACGACGTAGATGAGTGCGCCGTTCGTCGCTTCGAGCACGTATTTGGCTTCGAGCTCCATGACGCCATCGGCGCGCAGGTTCTGAAAGTCCGCCCCGCCGGGAACGATGCGGCCGGTGAGACGCGGCCCCTCGACGCTGCCGCCGAGGATCGGGATCACCCGCCGCAATCCGGCACCCGTATCGCCGATCGTCACGGGCTCCCCTACGTCGACGCGGATGTCGGCGACGAAGCCTAGAGCGGGCGCCGCCATGTCGGTGGTCTCGGCGGCGGGTCTTCTCTGCGGTTCGGCGGCAGCGACGCGGGGCGGCACCGGTTGTTCGACCATCAACGGGAACTATGGCTGGGCGGCGCCAAGGGCAAGCCTGCGCCGCATGTGGGCGCAGGCGGGGTGTTGCGGTCGCCGCGCGCCGGCGTCTACAAGGCCGGCATGACCAGTCTCTCCGCAACTTTGCGCCGCCTCTACCTCGATCCCGCCGATTACGTCGACAGCGATCACGCCGACGTGCAGCGTTATGCGACGAGCATATTGGCCGCAGAGGATGAGCCGCGCGCGATTGCACGCGCGCTTTATCGCGCGGTGCGCGACGACATTCGCTACGACCCTTACGTCGACTACCACGACCCGGAGACGTTTCGCGCCTCGAGCGTTCTGGCGGCGCGCCGCGGCTATTGCGTCGGCAAGGCGTCGCTCTATGCCGCGCTGTGCCGGATTGCCGGCATTCCTGCGCGACTAGGCTTTGCCGATGTGAAGAACCACCTGGCGACGCCGAAGCTGATCGAGACGATGGGGACGGATCTGTTCGCCTGGCATGGCTATTCGGAGGTCTACCTGCACGGCGAATGGCTGAAGGCGACGCCCACGTTCAACGCCTCGCTTTGTGAGAAGCTCGGGGTCGAGCCACTCGATTTCGACGGCCGCTCCGACGCATTGCTGCATCCCTTCGACGCCGGCGGACGCACCTTCATGGCCTATGTCGAGACGCACGGCACGTTCCATGACGTGCCCGTCAAGTTTCTCGTGCGCGAGATGGCGCGACTCTATCCCGGGATGACGCGCGATAGGCTCGCCGGCCGAGACATGGAGCGCGAGGCGAGCGCGGCTTGATGTTCGTCGCGCGACGCGAGCGGCTGATCGAATGGGGCGATTGCGATCCGGCCCGCATCGTCTTCAATCCGCGCTATTTTGAATGGTTCGACGGCTGCACGGCGCATGTCTTCGCGTCGGCGGGCTTTCCAAAGGAGTCGCTGTTTGAGCGCTATCGGTTCGCCGGATGGCCACTTGTGGAGACGCGGGCGAAGTTTTTGCGGCCTTGTCGGTTCGGCGAGACGGTCACGATCGAAAGCTCGGTCCTCGAGTTCCGCCGCTCGAGCTTCGACGTCGCGCACAAGCTCTTCAATGCAGGCGAGGTTGCGGTCGAGGCCTTCGAAACGCGCGTGTGGACGA
>JAFASC010000194.1 GCA_019244955.1 Methylobacteriaceae bacterium
CATCACAGACTGATTCTCGGCCGAGGCCCGTTCCTCCCTGAGGACGAAGAGCGCCTGATGCGGGAGATCGCAATCGATGTGCTCGTCACCAAGAACAGCGGCGGCGCGGCAACCTACGCCAAGATGATCGCGGCACGCTGTCTCGGCGTGCCGGCGATTGTGATCACACCACCAGCGCGGCCGAATGTGCCGGTCACGCACGATATCGAGAGCGCGCTTTGCTTTCTGTCTCATGAGGCGCCACGCGGCGTGTAGACCCAAGGCCGCCCTTTTGTGCGCGGGATGAGCCGTGTCGCGCTTGAGCCAATGAGCACCAGCGTCGCCATGTCGACGCGCGATTGGTCGGCTTTGGCGAGCGTCGTGATTTCCAACCTCTCGTCGCTCCGCCCGACGGCGCGAGCGAGGATCACCGAGGTATCGCCGCTCTTGTGCTTTGCAAGAAGGGCGAAAGCATCGCGGATGCGGTCCGGCCGCGCATTCGATGCGGGATTATAAAGTGCGATGACGAAGTCGCCTTCCGCCGCTGCGCGAAGCCGTTTCTCGATCAAGGTCCAGGGCTTCAAATTGTCCGAGAGCGAGATCGCGCAGAAATCATGACCGAGCGGCGCGCCGGCGCGCGCTGCCGCTGCCTGCATCGCGCTGATGCCGGGGAGGACTTCGATCGTCAGATCGCGCCAGGCCGGCTCACCCTTGTCCACGGCTTCGAAAAGCGCCGCTGCCATCGCAAAAATGCCGGGATCGCCGCCGGACACGACCGCGACGACTCGCCCCGATATAGCGAGCGCCAGCGCGTGGCGCGCGCGCTCGATCTCGACACGATTGTCGCTCGCATGCCGGGTTTGGCCCGCTCGCACGGGCACGCGATCGAGGTAAGACGCGTAGCCGACGAGATCGGTCGCCTGCGCCAGAGCGCGCGCCGCTTCGGGCGTCAGCCAATCGGGATCGCCGGGCCCGAGCCCGACGACGAAAAGCCGGCCGCTCACGGCCGGCGACCGCATCCCGGAATGCAGACGAGCGAGAAATACGGTGCGGGCTCGTCAGGACGCGTCTCGGCGAGCGGCAGGATGCGTTCGTCCCTCATGGTACCGCGTTCGACGTAAACCGCGCGACGCATGAGACCCGCTGCTTCGATCGCACGCCGAACTTTTGGGAAATTCGACCCGAGCTTCATGATCACCGCGGCGTCCGTCCCCCTTAGCCGCTGGGTCAGGATCGCCTCGTCAAGCGTGCCCGGCAATATTGCGAGAACGTCATCGCCCCAGGTGATTGGCGCGCCTGCCGCCGCCCAACAGCCAGACATTCCGGTGACGCCTGGGCAGACCGAAATCCGGCAGCTCTCCTTCAGACGCTCGAAGATGTGCATGAAAGAGCCGTAGAAGAACGGATCCCCTTCGCACAGGAGTGCAACGTCGTTGCCCGCTTGCAGCCGCACCGCGATGGCCCCCGCCGCAGCATCGTAGAAGGCGCCGACCTCGCGCCGATAAGCCGCGTCGCCGAAATGCACCTCCGTCGTCATCGGATAATGGAGCGGCAACTCCTCGCAGGCGGTTTCCAGCCACGGATCGACAATGGTGCGGGCGTGTCCGCGCCGGCCCTTCTTGGCGAAATAGGCGATGACCCCCGCGCTGCGGATAAGCCGCACGGCGCGCATCGTCATGAGCTCGGGGTCGCCTGGGCCGACGCCAATGCCATGCAGCGTGCCGGCAAGCACTGGCGCACTCACAGCCAAAGCCGATTGCGGATCGCGGATGTTCATTCGCGCGTACTCGCCAACGCATTGATCGCGGCCGCGGTCATGGCGCTGCCGCCTTTGCGGCCGCGAACCGTAATGAACGGCACGCGGCCCTCGGCAACAAGTGCCTCCTTCGATTCCGCCGCACCGACAAATCCGACCGGCATGCCGACGATAGCCGCGGGTGCGGGCGCGCCCGCATCGAGCATTTCGAGCAACCGAAACAGGGCCGTCGGCGCATTGCCGATCGCGACGATTGCACCGGCGAGGCGGTCGCGCCACAATTCCATGGCTGCAGCGGTGCGGGTGTTTGCGATTTCGCATGCAAGCGCTGGAACGCGTGGATCGTCGAGCGTGCAGATCACGTCATTCTCCGCCGGCAATCGTGTGCGCGTGATGCCGTTCGCGACCATTTTGGAATCACAGAGGATCGGCGCGCCCTCATTGAGCGCAGCACGCGCGGCCGCGACGACGTTAGGCGAGAACAGGATATCGCGCGCGATCTCGACCATGCCGCTGGCGTGAATGATGCGTACGGCGACCCGCTCTTCCTCGGGCGAGAAGCTTCCGAGGTCTGCCTCGGCGCGGATGATCGCGAAGGAGCGCTCATAGATTGCCGCCCCGTCACGGATGTAGGCCAGGCGCTCAGACATGGGCGAGGTCTTCCGTCGTGATACGCTTCACCGCAAGGCACACATCTTCCGGCGAGAGCCCGAACAGAACCGGCGTGTCCTTCGCGGTGCCGTTGCGCACGAGATCGTAACGCCCCTCGCGACCGATTAGCGCGAGCGAGGAAGCGGCCGAAGACGCACACCCTTTAGAGCAGCCGGAGACGTGCAGAGTATCTCGCGATCGGAGCAGCGGGCCGAGAAGCGTTGCGAGTTGACGGGTGGCAACGGACGCAGAGGGACAGGCCGGGGCGCCGGGGCAGGCGGCCACGTACCGGCGCGGATCGCAAGCATCGGTGATGAGTCCCGCGCGCGCGCATTCCGCCGCGACGCGGTCGATAGCGCCGGCGGCGATCGCGGGAATCAAAACGGCGCGCCAGGGCGTCAGGCGAAGTTCGCCTTCCGCGTGAACGGCGGCGACATCGGCCAAAAGCGCGAGTTGCGCGCCGCTGAACGATCCGAATGGCGCTGCTAGGCCAAAAACGTCCTCGGTGATTGGCCCCACACCATCATAAGCGTACCCGCCCCAGGCATGTTTGTGCCTCTGCGCCTTTGTGTGCCCGGATGCCCGGCTCAAGGCTGGGCACGACGCGGTAATGGACGATGTCCCCACCTCCTCGACAAGATCGCGCATTCGGCGAGCAGGGCTAAGCTGGCGCGTTCGTAGCGAGCAAAAGGCGGCTGCAAGCGTAAGCGCCGTCTCCGCAAGATTATCTGTTTCGATGAAGCCGATGTGCTCGCCGCCTATCCGCACCGCGAACCCGATCCGCGTATGCCGGCAGCAGGCTTCGAATGCGATATCGACCCCCACATCCTGGAGCGAGAGGCGGCCACCATCCTCGACCGCGATGCAGAATTTGGCAGGCAGATCACGCGCGCGGGAATCGGCGGCCAGATGGGCCTCGAGTTCGCGCACAAGCGGGCGAATGTCGATCAGCGCGTCGCGATCGCGTCCGGCAAGCGGGCTGGCAATCACGGCCGGTATGTCGCCCGCGTCCGATCCAATCAGGTTTCCCGCCAGCAGTTCCGTTTGCAGCCCGGGAATTCGCTCTTCGGCAATCCCGCGGATTTGCAGATTGGCGCGTCGCGTCAGATCGATGACGCCGTTCCCGTAACGCTGCGCCAGCGCAGCGATGGCGCGTGCCTGCTCGCTAGACAGGATCCCGCAGGAAAAGCGCAGGCGCACCAGATAGCCGTCGCCGCTCAGCATTGGTCGCCACGCGCTCGGGCACCAGCCCTTGATCTGCGGCGCTGCGCTCACGCCGTCGTCTCCGATTGTTGCAGGCGCAGACCGATCGCATTGCGGCGTGTCATCCAGAAACCGCGTTCGCGCGCGATTTCGAAGGTGCGGACAAGGGCTCGCGCCGCGTCGGGATTACAATCGTGCAGGAATGCGCTCACGGCCTCATTGCCAAGCGTCGCATCGTAGACGAGCTCGAACTGATGTGAGCGAACGAGTTCGGTTGTCGCTGCAAAGGCAAGCAGGTTTGCGACCGCCTCCGCGATTTCAGCGGCGCCGGGATAGCCGTGCCGCATCTGGCCTTCGATCCAGCGAGGATTAGCGGCGCGGCCGCGCACGACGCGCGCGATCTCTTCGCCAAGCGCGCGCACGATCGTGCGCTCCGGCCGTGTCGCATCGGCATGGTAAAGCCCGGGTGCGTTGCCGAGCGTCTCGGCCGCAGCGAAGAAGCCGCCCTCGTGCTCGGCAAACGCGTCGCCGGAAAGCACGTCGATCTCAGCGGCGTCTTGCACGTGCAGCAATGCGTCGGCGTTTTTGACGCGCTCGGCAAATGCCGCGCTCGCTTGCTCGCCTTCGCCGTGCCCGACATAAGCAGTGCTGCTTGCCCCGAGATAGTGCCGGCCGAGTTCGGCCCGGCTCGTCCAGGCATTCGCCGCGACGCGGTCAGCGAAGTCGATGCCGTAGGCGCCCGGCGCGGCGCCGAAGATGCGCAGCGGTGCGGCGTCCCGTTCGGCGGCGAGCGGATTTATCTCGGCGTCCTCATCAAGCGCAGCGACGGCGCGTACCGCTGCATCGAACAGCGCGATCTGCGCCGGAAAAACATCGCGGAAGAGGCCCGAAATGCGCAGCGTAACGTCGACGCGGGGGCGCTCCAGCATCGCCGTCGGCTCGATCTCGAAACCGGAAACGCGCGCGCTCGCATGATCCCAAATGGGGCGCACGCCGATCAGCGCAAAGGCCTGTGCGAGATCGTCGCCGCCGGTGCGCATCGTCGCGCTGCCCCAAAGGTCGAGTACGATCGAGCGCGGATAATCGCCGTGGTCCTGCATGTAGCGCGCGACGAACGCGCGCGCGGCTTCCCGGCCGATTTCCCACGACGTGCGCGTCGGCACGGCGCGCGCATCGATGGCGAAAAGATTGCGCCCGGTCGGCAGCACGTCGAGGCGCCCGCGCGACGGCGCCCCCGCGGGGCCGGGCGGGACGAAGCGGCCGTCGAGGGCGGCGAGCAGGCCCTCCATTTCGCCACGCGCGCAAGCTTTCAGGGTTGCTTGCGATGCAAGTGCGTCCGCATATAGATCAGCATCGACTTGTCCAAACACATGCAGCCCGTCGCCGATGCGCATCTCCTTGAGATCGCAAATCCAGGCATCGAGCCGCGCCAGCGCGGCGGGCACATCGTCGAGATCGGACACGCCGCTTTCGCCAGCAAGCCCGCTTTCGCGCGCTTTCTGCATTATTAAGTCGGCGAGTTTGCGAGCCCGGCGGGGATCAAGCTCTTGCGCCTGCGCATACTCGTCGAGCAGCGCTTCGAGTTCGCGCGCCCCACCGTGCAAGCCCGCCTCGATGAGCGGCGGCGTCATATGGCCGATGGTCACCGCCGCGACGCGCCGCTTTGCCTGTGCCGCCTCGCCGGGATCGTTGACGATGAAGGGATAGATCACCGGGACTGGCCCGAGCACGGCCTCCGGCGCACAGTCTGCTGCAAGCGCGACCGCTTTGCCCGGCAGCCATTCGAGCGTGCCGTGCGTGCCGAGATGGATCAATGCGTCGATACGCGCAATCTCGCGGAGCCAAATGTAGAACGCGAGGTAGGAATGGCGCGGCGGCAGATCGGCGTCGTGATATTCGGCTTTACGCTCGTCGCGGCGGCCGCGGTCGGGCTGCACGGCAATGACGAGGTT
>JAFASC010000195.1 GCA_019244955.1 Methylobacteriaceae bacterium
GAGATAGAACCGCACGTCGAACTTCATCCGCGCGTCGTCGAAGGCGTTGAAGCCGCACTCATAGGCGGAGAGCTTCTCCGGGTCGGGCGCCTTGTAGGCGACCACAAAGGGAACGATGAGCAGCACGCCGGAGAGAACCGCGGCAATGGCGATGAAAATGACGAGCGGCAGATAATCGTTCAGGAGGTCGGGCATGTCGTCCTAGACCTCGCCCTGCGGCGGGACGGGTGCCGGTCGGAGGCCTGACGAAAAACGGCTTTTTCTCGCCTCTCCTATGGCTTGCCGTTGCCTATCGCAGTGCACACTGGGGCGCAAGTTGGAATTTTTTCAGTCTGGTGAGGCGTTCGGCCACATAGATGGCGCCCGCCCCAAATACGGCAATCGCTTGGTGCATCTCGACAAAAGCCGGCGCGCCTCGCTAGATCGCCGCGGAGGCAGCATGGCGAACAGGATCGATCTCGAAGGCAAAATCGCAGTCGTTACCGGCGGAGCCCAGGGCATCGGCTACGCAATCGCCCAACGGCTTCAAGACTCCGGCGCCAAGCTCATCCTGTGGGATCGCGAGGAGAGCCTGCTCGAAGAGGCCCGCCGAACCCTCGGGCCGGAGGGCCAGGTGGTGGAGATCGTCACCTGCGACGTGGCGGAGTGGGAGAGCGTCGAGCGAGCCGCGAAGCAGAGCCTGGAGGCGTTCGGCCGGGTCGATATCCTCGTCAACAATGCAGGCATTTCCGGCCCGAATACGACGGTCGCCGACTACCCGGTCGAGGAGTGGCGACGCGTGATCGATATCGATCTCAGCGGCGTCTTCTACGGCTGCAAGGCGCTGGTGCCGACGATGCTCGCACAGAACTACGGCCGCATCGTCAACGTCGCCTCAATAGCCGGGAAGGAAGGAAACCCGAACGCGGCCGCCTATTCCTCGGCCAAAGCGGGCGTGATCGCGCTGACGAAGTCCCTGGGCAAGGAACTGGCCGGCCAGGATATCTCCGTAAATTGCATCACGCCCGCCGCGGCGCGCACGCGCATCTTCGACCAGATGACGCAGACGCATATCGACTACATGCTATCCAAAATTCCGCGCGGCCGTTTCGTGCTGGTCGAGGAAATCGCGGCGATGGTTGCGTTTCTGGTTTCCGCCGAAAACTCCTTCACAACCGGGGCCGTTTTCGATCTGTCGGGCGGGCGGGCCACGTATTGACGCCTCGCGTCGCGCTGCTCTGCCTTGTTTGTTTGGTTCAAAGCGCAGACGCGACCGAGATGCCGCGTGCAAATACATTGCGCGAGCTTTTTCCGCTCCTGACGCGCTGCTGGCGCACGCCGGCCGGAAGCGAGGGATCGACGGTGACCGTCGGCATCACGCTGAAGCGCGACGGCACGATCTTCGGTCAGCCGTCGATCACTTATTCGAAGCTGACCGGCGACGCCGACGCGCAGAAGCGTTTCGTCGCATCTGTTTTGGCGTCACTCGCCGCCTGCACGCCCGTGGCAATCACCGATGCGCTTGGAGGCGCGATTGCGGGCCGCCGCATCTTCATCCGGTTCGAAAGCAAGGCGCCACAGACGAGGACCTGACCTCGGTCGATTATCCTTGCAGCACCCGCACCGGCTTGCCATCGAGCCACGCGCGGATGCCTTCCACGGCATCGGGGAAAGCGCCGCGATAGGTTTTTTCGCTGACGTAACCGATATGCGGCGTCGCCAGCACGTTCGGAAGATAACGGAACGGGTGATCTTGCGGCAGCGGCTCTTCATCGAAGACATCGAGCGCGGCGCCCGCGATCTTGCGCTCTTCAAGCACCGCGATCAGCGCCTTCTCGTCGACGATCGGCCCGCGCGATGTGTTGACGAGATAGGCGGTGTTTTTCATGAGATCGAGTTCGCGCGCGCCGACAAGGCCGCGCGTGCGCTCGCCAAGCTTGAGATGGACGCACAGCACATCGGCGCGGCGGAACAGCTCGTCCTTCTCGACACGCTCGGCGCCGCATTCGCCAGCACGCTCGGCGGTGAGATTCTGGCTCCAGGCGATCACGTTCATGCCGAAGGCTTTGCCGAAGCCGGCGACCACCTGCCCGATCTTGCCGAGGCCGAGCACGCCGAGCGTCTTGCCGTAGATGTCGGTCCCCAACCCCACCTGCCAGCCGCCGGCGCGGAGCGCGGCGGCTTGCACGGCGATCCCGCGTGTCACCGCCAGGACAAGGCCCCACGTCAGCGCCGGCGTCGCGGCGGGATCGCCGCCGGGCGTGCCGCAAACGAGAATGCTGCGCGCCTTGGCGGCATCGAAATCGATGGATGCGTTCCACATGCCGACCGTGACGATCAGTTTCAGTTTCGGCAGCCGCTCAATGAGATCGGCACCCATCGGCGTGCGTTCGCGCATCAGCATGACGACTTCGAAATCGGCGAGCCGCGCGGCGAGTTGGTCGATATCGGCCGCGTGATCGTGAAAGAATACCGCCTGCGCCCGCGGCGCCAGGCTCGCCCAATCGGCTAACGAGCGGCCGATATTCTGGTAATCGTCCAAAACGGCGATTTTGACGCCGCCGGTCGCCTCAACCATCGAGATGCTCCCTCACGCGAATAGCGGGCGAGAGCTAGCACAAGTTCAGTGGCACGAGGCGATTATTGGCGAGAGAGACGGGACTTGAACCCG
>JAFASC010000232.1 GCA_019244955.1 Methylobacteriaceae bacterium
TGCACGGCAACACGGGCGCGGCGTCATAAAAATTCCCACGCTTGAATCCGCTTCCTTCGGGACCACAAAGGAAGCTCCCGGCGCCGCCTTTGGCCACCGCTCTAGGGCTAACGCAGGGCCCCGCTCATAGGAACCCTTCGAAGGGAGCTTACAGATTCGCGAGCAAGGTTCGCAAGCCGGACCTCCGGAGTTTCTCTTAAGTCTGACGAAGCGGGGCACCTTCTCGTGTTGAGATCTATCGAATGGACGCTTATTCAAATCCGCAGCATCGCTCGTTGGCTTGGCCCTCAACTCCCGGATTGATCTTCAGTCTCCTCACGGCGTGGTGCCCGGTCGGCAATGTCCCGAAGCTCTCGCGTGATGTGCAGCTGCTCGATGAACTCCACGCGTTTCGGGATAACCATTGGCGGCGAGCATGGCGTTCATCATCGGGGGCACGATCACCACGGCCCGCCAGCTCACAGATCTTGGCGTTGCGCGGCCTCTAGGCTTGGCTCAGCCGGTCCAATCTTCATGCCAGATGGCTCGATGCTCACAGCCCCTTCCCGCAATCGAAGCACCGCGGCGGTCTCTCTAACTCATAGAATGCCTCCATGTCCAAGGCACCCGGTAGGTCGTCTGACCCGAGTTCACACGCCTTGCCGCAGGAGCGGCATCGATGGAGCAAATGCCTTCAGGGCGAGGCAATTAGTATTAGGGTTTCAGCGCGGCATGGTTAGCCACCCGCTAGAGATCGTGTCGTGCGGCCTGGCAGCAAGGATCTTCGGGCCTAACCCCGACGACTGACGCAGCTGCGTGCGAACCTGAGCCAGCTGTTATTGCTAGTTGAGAACAGGCGTAAGCCTCACCAGCGAGTCTCCACAGGGGTTTCGCTTGGACCCCTGCCGGGGAGCCAGGCCGGATCCGCGCGGCAGGCGCATCAGATCAGTTCAGGGATGCCCAAACGAGGGCGGTCTAAATGCCATAGACACACTGCGGAGGCAAACTCCTACACTACAGCGAAAAGCCAGAGAGACATTCGGGCACTATTTGCGCCCCTGTGTCGGTAAATTCTGTGGGAGTGACGTGGGATCCCGAAGCGGTATGACAGAAGAGCTGTATCGACAATATGAACGGCAAACCGCTAGAGTGGCTCGCCGCGCCGTGTTCCTCCTTGATTGGGCCTATGCGCGATTGTCACGGCGGCTTGGGTTTACATATTGGTTTGATGGTCATCAGGGCTCTGCGACCATCCTGGAGTTTAGCCAGGCAAAGAACCCAATTTCGAAATACGCCGATTTCGTAAGAACATGCACAAATTAGCGACGTGAGCACACGTGAGTGTGGGTACCGAGATGAAGGGCCTAATCGCTCGCCGTCGCACGCGCCGGACTCCCCACGATCGCGCGGGTTAGTTGCTGCTAGTCTCAGGAGGCGCTAAACTTTGAGCAAGGCGAACGCATGCAAGCGAACTGTCGCTGCGCGACGGGCCAGGACCTTCCCCGATCTGACCGCTCGGCTTTTTCACGCGTTCGTGACCGATCAGCGATATCGCGTGGCTCATTACGGACGCGCGACTGGTTCATGAATGCCATGGCTTCGGGACATCCGCTCCCCTCCAGCACCACCTTTATCCCGCCGCGTCACCGTGGCCACTGCATGCGTTCGGCTGTTTTGGCGGCTTGGCCTAAAAGGCGCCAGTGAGTCCTAAGGCCATTTCTGAGAGGTTGACAACAAGCGCGGCACACTTGCGGAGCCGAACAGGACCAGCGTTAGGCTCTGCCTGCTTGTTTGCGATGCTCCTCGGATCTCCTACCCCGCGCTTCGTCAAATGAACACCATGCGCCCCGAACGCTTATAGCCGCCGCCCCACTCGATAAAAGCTCGGCTGCACGAAGGCCAACGGATTACTACTCGGCCCGGGGGGGGCGTCTCGTCCTCTCGGGTTTCCGCTTCAAAGGACTACTCAGTCCTTTCAGGAGCCGGCGGCGGTTTGGTTTGTGCGTGGCTACTAAAAGGAATTTTTGGGCGAAATGCTGGGCAGCACGTCGAATAAGGAACTCCACGTATTCCTCGTCCCGTTCAAAAATTGCGGTGCAGGAGCCGTCAGAGCCGGCTGCAATTGTTTCACGGGACGCTTTGTTGAAATCCTCGCGGGCTGCGGAGATCGCGCGTAATAGGACCGGATCTTCAATTGCAATCGAGAATACCACCATGACCCCAACCCGGCGCGGTCGCAAGCGCCTATTCTTTAAACCCAATCGAGGCATTCCGAATCGTGAATTCTCGATGCCGGTCCGCTAGCACGGCTCCGAAAGCTGCCCGAAGACCGCTTGAGGGCGAACCTCTGGGGCTCAATCTCGCGCTAGAGACGGCATCGGCGCCCTCAAGGTTGCGCCCGTCTTAAACAGCAAGATGACGCACCTCGAGCTTCCGACGGCCCGTACGCGAAATAAGTATCGCCGATCGGACGGCGGGCAAGCCCGGAATATCTGGTGAAAGTCACACGGACCCTTCAGTGCGGGCCTAATCAGTAGCAGCGGTCAGGCCAGAGCGGTTCAAGGCCCGGGATTCCAGATTGCTTCAACCGCGGCGCTGGGGCGCAGCTCTCGCTGTGCTCACCAGTTTAGCGATGCCTCTGGTTCTGCTAATCCATGGCATTGCGCCCAAAGGGTCTGCTCAGAGATCCCCCCAGCAGAGCTTCGGCCCCTCCCCAACCGCCTTTTCACGTGCCGTGGCCCGGCTGATGCTCGGAGACTCTGTCCGTGAGCGCCAGCACCAGGCCCGATGCGATGAAGACGAGGTGGATCACGACATACCACCAGAGTTCGCGGTCGGCCGTGTTCTTCACGTCCATGAATGCCCGCAGCAGCTGAATAGCCGAGATCGCAACGATCGAGGACAGGAGTTTCAGCTTCAGACCGGTGAAGTCGATCCTCGCCATCCATTCCGGCCAATCGGCATGCTCAGCCGCATCGATGCGCGAGACGAAGTTCTCGTAACCCGAGAAGATGACGATCACGATGAGCGAGCCGGTCAGGGTCAGATCGACGAGGCCGAGGATTCCCAAGATCACATCGGATTCGCCGCCGGCCCAGGCATGCAGCGCAAACTCGTAGAAGGTTTGGCACATTTTCACGAGCAGGACGACAAGGCCAAGCGCCAGGGCGACGAAGAACGGCGCGAGCAGCCAGCGACTGGCGAACAGGAATTTTTCAATGGCGCGTTCGAGCATGTTCTGATCCGTCATGCCCGCCCCGGGCACCAGCGGCTCTTATGGCAAGACGTGCCTGGCGGGAACAAGCCCGGCGACTGCCGGGTGGTTCCGGCCCATCTACTCCGCCGCGACCCTTATCCCGATCGGACAGGACACGCCGGTGCCGCCGAGCCCGCAATAGCCGGCCGGGTTCTTGGCGAGGTATTGCTGGTGATAATCCTCGGCGAAATAGAACGGCGGCGCGTCGAGGATTTCGGTCGTGATCGGGCCCATGCGGCGCTCGCCCAGCGCCTTTTCATAGCCCTCCTTGGAAGCTTCGGCGGCGGCGCGTTGCGCCGGCGAGGTCACATAGATCGCGGAGCGATACTGCGTGCCGACATCGTTGCCCTGGCGCATGCCCTGGGTCGGGTCATGGCCTTCCCAAAACGCCTTCAGCAGCCGCTCATAGGGCAGCTTCTTCGGATCGCAGACGACCAGCACCACCTCGTTGTGGCCGGTGAGGCCCGAGCAGACCTCCTCGTAGGTGGGATTTGGCGTGAACCCGCCGGCATAGCCGACGGCGGTCACGAAGACCCCCTCCCCGAGCTTCCAGAACATGCGCTCGGCGCCCCAGAAGCAGCCAAGACCGAAAATCGCGGTCTCGGTGCCGTCGGGATAGGGTCCCTGCAACGGCCGGCCATTGACGAAATGCGTCTTCGCAGTCGGGATCGCCTCGGCGCGGCCGGGGAGCGCCTCGTGCGGCGTCGGCAGCGCGGTCTTCTTGCGAAACAGGAACATCGGGTACCTCCGCCGGGGAATGTAGGTTCTCGCTCTCCCGCCCGGTAGGCGGGCGCGCGACGGAAAAGATCACGAATGCGTCAGCGGCGCGAATAGCCGATCTTCGGCCGCGGCTTGCGGCCAAGAAGCAGGCAGAGCATGCCGAAAACGGCGATGATGATCCACACCGGCAGGCGCAGGATCGCCGTCATGCCGGGATTCCAGAGCAGCGGATGAATGTGCTCGAGCGCCGGCTGCAACAGCTTGAATTTGTCGGGAAAGACCTGGGCAGCGGTATCGGCAGTGGGCGTGTAAATAATCGCATTTGCCGCGATCGACTTGGTCCCGTCGATGATCAGCGCCGCGAAGGCGGCGGCGAGCAGCAATATGCCGAGAAAACGGAAGAGGAGGCGGATCATCGCGACAGCCGGCAAGCGAGCCCTGCCCCGCTCTTAAGCGAGCCTCCAAAAACTGTCCATCGGGACTGTCGACGGAGTGCGGGAGAACGCCCCGATGCGGGGTTCCCAGCCGGCGCAAAAGCGCGCTAGACACCGCGCCATGCCGAAACGGACGGATATTACCACGATCATGATCATCGGCGCGGGCCCGATCGTGATCGGCCAGGCCTGCGAATTCGACTATTCCGGCACGCAGGCCTGCAAGGCGCTGCGGGCGGAAGGCTACCGCGTCGTCCTCGTCAACTCCAATCCGGCGACGATCATGACCGACCCGGACATGGCCGACCGCACCTATGTCGAGCCGATCACGTCGGAAATCGTTGCCAAGATCATCGAGAAGGAGCGCTACGCCACCCCCGGCGGCTTCGCGCTCCTGCCGACGATGGGCGGCCAGACGGCGTTGAATTGCGCGCTGTCGCTGAAGCGCATGGGCACATTGCAGAAATTCGACGTCGAGATGATCGGCGCCACGGCAGAAGCGATCGACAAGGCGGAGGACCGCGAGCGCTTCCAGAAGGCAATGACGAAGATCGGCCTCGAGACGCCGCGCTCGCATCACGTGAAGACGCTGTCGGCGGCGCTCGCCGCCCTCGACGATATCGGTCTGCCGGCGATCATCCGCCCGTCATTCACGCTCGGCGGCACCGGCGGCGGCATTGCCTACAACAAGACGGAGTTCATCGAGATCGTCGAGCGCGGCATCGATGCCTCGCCGACCAACGAGGTGCTGATCGAAGAGAGCGTGCTCGGCTGGAAAGAGTTCGAGATGGAGGTCGTCCGCGACAAGGCCGACAATTGCATCATCATCTGCTCGATCGAGAACGTCGATCCGATGGGCGTGCATACTGGCGATTCGATCACGGTCGCGCCGGCATTGACGCTCACCGACAAGGAATATCAGGTGATGCGCGACGCCTCGATCGCGGTTCTGCGCGAGATCGGGGTGGAGACCGGCGGCTCGAACGTGCAGTTTGCCATCGATCCCGTCACGGGGCGGATGATCGTCATCGAGATGAATCCGCGCGTGTCGCGCTCCTCGGCGCTTGCCTCGAAAGCAACGGGTTTTCCGATCGCCAAAGTCGCGGCGAAACTCGCCGTCGGCTACACACTCGACGAGATTGCCAACGACATAACCGGTGGCGCAACGCCGGCTTCTTTCGAGCCTACGATCGATTATGTCGTCACCAAGATTCCGCGCTTCGCGTTCGAGAAATTTCCGGGCGCCGAGCCGGTGCTGACGACGGCAATGAAATCGGTCGGCGAGGTGATGGCGATCGGTCGCACATTCGGCGAAAGCCTGCAGAAGGCATTGCGCTCGCTCGAGACCGGGCTCTCGGGACTGGATGAGATCGAGATCGAAGGGTTGGGCCATGGCGACGATCGCGCCGTGTTGCGCGCCGCGCTCGGCACGCCGACGCCCGACCGTCTGCGCGTCGTCGCCCAGGCGCTACGCATGGGCGTCACCCGCAAGGACATCCATGATGCCTGCAAGATCGATCCGTGGTTCATCGACCGCATGGCCGAGATCGTCGCGATGGAGGCGAAGGTCCGCCGCTTCGGCCTGCCGCAGGACGCCCCCAACTTACGCATGCTGAAGGCGATGGGCTTTTCCGACGTGCGGCTATCGGTGCTCGCGGGCAAAAGCGAAGCGGAGGTCGCCGCGCTGCGCGAGCGGCTCGATGTGCATCCCGTCTACAAACGCATCGATACATGCGCGGCGGAATTCGCTTCGCCGACGGCCTACATGTATTCGACCTATGAGGCGCCGTTTGCCGGCAAGCCACGCTGCGAGGCAAGGCCCAGCGACGCGAAAAAGATCGTGATCCTCGGCGGCGGTCCGAACCGCATCGGGCAAGGCATCGAGTTCGATTATTGCTGCTGCCATGCCTGTTTCGCGCTCGCCGATGCCGGTTTTGAGACGATCATGATCAACTGCAATCCGGAGACGGTCTCGACGGACTACGACACCTCGGACCGCCTCTATTTCGAGCCGCTCACCGCCGAAGACGTGCTCGAGATCCTGCGTAAGGAGCAGGAGAACGGCACGCTTGTCGGCGTGATCGTGCAGTTCGGCGGCCAGACGCCGTTGAAGCTCGCCAAGGCGCTGCAGGATGCCGACATCCCGATCCTCGGCACGTCTGTCGAGTCGATCGATCTCGCGGAGGATCGCGATCAGTTCAAGCGCCTCCTCGACAAGCTGCACCTCAAACAGCCGAAGAACGGCATTGCCTATTCCGTCGAGCAGTCGCGCCTCGTTGCCGCCGAACTCGGTCTGCCGCTTGTCGTGCGCCCATCCTACGTGCTCGGCGGGCGTGCCATGGCGATCATTCGCGACGAAAGCGCCTTGGACGATTACCTGCTCGGCACGCTGCCGAGTCTTGTCCCCTCAGACGTCAAAGCACGCTACCCGAACGACAAGACCGGGCAGATCAATATGGTGCTCGGCCGCAATCCCCTGCTGTTCGATCGCTATCTCGCCGACGCGATCGAGGTCGATGTCGACTGTCTTTGCGACGGCAAGGACGTGTTCATCTGCGGCATCATGGAGCATATCGAGGAGGCTGGCATTCATTCCGGCGACAGCGCCTGCTCGCTGCCGCCGCGTTCGCTTTCGCCGGACATGATCGCGCACTTGCAAGAGCAGACGAAACGCCTCGCGCTGGCGCTGAATGTCGGCGGTCTAATGAACGTACAATATGCGCTCAAGGACGGCGAGATCTACGTGCTCGAAGTCAATCCGCGCGCCTCGCGCACGGTGCCGTTTGTTGCCAAAGTGATCGGCCAGCCGATCGCCAAGATCGCCTCGCGCATCATGGCCGGCGAGAGCCTTGCCTCGTTCGGTTTGAAAGCCACGACGAACGATCACGTCGGCGTAAAAGAATCGGTGTTTCCCTTCGCGCGTTTCCCCGGCGTCGATACGGTGCTCGGCCCGGAAATGCGCTCCACCGGCGAGGTCATCGGGCTCGACCGCTCCTTCGACATCGCCTTCGCCAAAAGCCAGCTCGGCGGCGGCACGAAAGTGCCGCGCTCCGGCAACGTGTTCATCTCGGTCCGCGATGGCGACAAATCGCGCGTCGTCGATACGGCGCGGCTTTTGTCGGATCTCGGATTCAGCCTCACTGCGACGGGCGGCACGGCGCGGTTTCTGCAGGAGCAGGGCCTCTCCGCCGCCAAGGTCAACAAGGTCTCGGAGGGCCG
>JAFASC010000248.1 GCA_019244955.1 Methylobacteriaceae bacterium
CGACGCCGAAACTGCTTTGCGCTGGCTTGGCGGCGCTGTTCCGGCGAATCTCCCCCGGTGCATCCGCCTCAACAATTATTGGTGCATAAAAAAAGCTGGGTGGGCGGGCGAGATCGGGGCCGATCCGGAGGGCCATGCGGCCTTCGCCTCGGCCGAGCTGGGCGCAGTCGCGGCGATCGTCCTCCTGCGGCGCTATTACCTGGACTACGGCCGCAAATCGGCGCGGGCAATCGTGATGCACTGGGCGCCCGCGCAGTGCGAGCTGTCGCTGCCCGTGCGGGCGCGCAATCGCCGTCAGCGCCGAACTCTCTGGGCTCGCTCGCAAAGTTCGGCATCGGCAAAACGCTGCGGGCACGCTGGCTTGCGGCACACGGACGCGGCGGTACCGCGGCCACCCGAAGGGGCTCACGGAGCAGTGTCGTGAGACGGTTGGTGGCGCACCGCTCAGCCTCGCCACAGCGAGCTACCCCGCGCTTGACGGGAGCGCCGGAACCGCCGTTGGTCCTTGAAGCGCCGATCAAATCCGAAACGCTGCGCCTCGCCTCGGCTCCCCCGCCAGATCTCGCGCGCGGCATGACTCTCGTGCCCGTGCCGCAATCGGCTCCGGTCATCAGTTGTGCTGGAGAAACCCAGCGTCTGGCGAATTATGCGGCGCATGCGATCGAAGGGATCGCCCGCTCGACCGATGAGGACCTAAAGCTGTTTGCCGGCGACGGAAGCCCGCTGCCCGCGCTGACGCGCTTGCTCGCCAACATGGCTGCGGTCGAGATCGGCCCGTATCGTGCCGACGGAAAGCTGATCGAGGCCGCGATCGCGTCGGTGCGCAAGGCGCCGTGGCGGATGGCAGGCGCCGGCCAATAGCTCTAGCGAACCGGACGCCCGGCGGGCCTTCCATGGCGCCGCCGCATATGGGTAAGGGTCGCCAGTTCGCGTGCAACCCTCTCTTCGGCCGCGATCGTGTCGCGACCCATCATGAGGTCGAGAATGATGCGCTCGTTGCTCTCGGCGATCTGGCGTTCTGCTGCCGAAATCGACGCTTCGAGCGCCTCCGGACGGCTGTGTTTGAGAGTTGAAGTCATGGTTGTCGCGTCCCCTCGCGCGGGCCGACAATTCACACATGCTTAACTATTTCGATGTGCGGTTTCGCACACCCTAACCGGAACTCCCAAGAGCGGCCGGCAAGGTAGCCAATCGCGCAAAGTGATTCTTAGGAGTTGCAGTCCATTCTCCCAGCTTTCCGCAACAGCAGCAATGCCAACTCGACCGCGCGCCCAGGATTTTTGAGGAGCCCGCAAATGACAGAAGCGCGAAGCCACACACGGGCGGGTTGCCTGGTCCATGGCCAAATATCGGCACCCGAGCTGAAGGAGCCCATCGATTGCACGATCTGGGACATCAGCTATGACGGCGCACGTCTCATCCTACCCGATGGGGCGAGCGTCCCCGACAAGATCAAGATCAGCACGCCCTTCTCCGTTCAGCCACGCGAGGCGGAGGTCTGCTGGCGCGCCGACGGCGAGGCCGGCATTCGGCTGCTGGAGACCCAGAGCGATCGCGCGCTTGCCGAGCAGGTTCGCATCGCCGAGGAAAGCAACGCCGACCTGGTCCAGCGTTTGCGGCATGTGCAGCGGCAGCTCGAAGCCGCCGAGGCGCGCATGTCGGCTGCGGCAGGGTCCCACGCCCCGGCGTCGGGACGGCATGGCCAACGCAGCACAGCCAGCCGGGACCGCGCCTTCACTTATGTGCTCGACGACGACGCGCGCATTCTCGTCACCGATGATGATCCGATCCTGCGGGAATTTGCCCGGGTTCATCTGACCACCCCGAGTGCTTCGGTAGAACTCGCCGAAAGCGCCGAGCAAGCATTGGATTGTCTTGACAAGGGTGAGTTCGACATCGCGTTGATCGACCTTGAGATGCCGGGGATGGGCGGGCTCGAGATGATCAAGCGGCTCCGCGCCCATCCGCGTCATTGCGATCTTCCGATCGTCGTCGTCACAGGGCGCGACGACATGAGTTCGATAGACCTCGCTTACGAGGCGGGAGCAACCTCGTTCGTGACCAAGCCGGTGAACTGGCGGCTGATGAGCTATCAATTGCGCTATGTGTTGCGCGCCCATCGACTAAGCGGTGCGAAGCAGGAACTTGGAGCGGAAGGCTCACTCCTGGCGTTGACTGCTTAACCCTGCCGCGAGTTAACAAAAGCCCCGCACCTTGCGGCCGCGGATTGGTGGACGGCTACCAGGCATCCCGGCCAGCAAGCGCCGGCTCGGCAGGGTCGCGGGAGGTTTTCACGCTCCGTTAACCATACCATCTCACACTTAAGTAATGGCGACGACACTTCTTATCTGCGCAATCGGGGGCCTTATTTTCGGCGTCCTCACCGCGAGGCACATCGCCGGCGGCATCTAAGCGTTGGTGCTATCGCCCCTCCCACGCGCTGCTGACGAACGGTGGGAGTCGGCTGACGATCAGGCGCTCCGCACCATCGGCGATGACGCTGCGCTGAGTATGGCGTCGATTTCTGCCGCCGCGACCGGCTTCGAGAAAAGATAGCCTTGCAGGTAATGGCACCCGGCAACGCGCAGAAACTGCTGCTGCTCGGCCGTCTCTACACCCTCGGCGGTCACCTTGAGGCCGAGCGCGCGTCCAAGTGCGATGACCGCATGCACGATCGCCGCTGAATGCATCATGCTCACGTCGTCGACGAAGGATTTGTCGATTTTCAGTTTCGTGAACGGCATGCGGCGAAGGTAGGACAGGCTTGAATAGCCGATGCCGAAATCGTCAAGTGCCAATCCGATGCCAAAGCTACGCAAATGCCGCAGCTGCGCCTCGGCAGAGGCGGGATCTTCGAAAAACGCTGTCTCGACGATTTCAAGCTCAAGCCGCGTAAGCAGGAAGCCGGTCTCGCGTACCGTTTCGACGAGCCGCTCGACAAACCGGGCCTTTCGGAATTGCGTTGGCGAGACGTTGACGCTGAGCGTGAGACTTGGCCATCGCAACGCATCGCGGCAGGCGCGCTTCAACACCCAGGTGCCGAGGTCGTCGGAAAGACCGTGCGCCTCGACCGCAAAGAGAAAATCCTTCGGCCCGATGGGGCCTCGCATCGGATGCTGCCAGCGTACAAGGGCCTCGACGCCTGCCAAGCTGGTGCCATCGGGCAAGACCTGCGGCTGATAAGCGAGAAAGAGTTCGTCCCTTTCGAGGGCGGAAACCAATTGCTCCCGGCTGAACATGCTCGCATCTCGTTTTGGGGGTCGACCCGACCAGGCAGAATGCCATGCTGGAGTTAAACAACCCTTGTCCGGCCGCGCGGGCGCGACCGATAGGCCGGCTGCATTAATCGGCTGCATACAAGTTGATGCGAGGCTTGCCGGATGCGGCTTCGCGGATCAATCAGCGCCAAACTGACGAGTCTCGTCCTGATCTCCGTCAGCCTCGCCTTGCTTGTGGGAACGGCGCTCGGTCTCTGGCAGGAATTACGACGCTACGCTCTCGACAAGCACGAGGCGTTGCTCTCCCAAGCGGGAATTCTCGCCAGCGCGACATCGCAAGCTGCGCGCATGCACGACACGCCTGCGGCGCTGCAGGCCCTGCGGGCGGTTGGGCGGATGCCCGGCGTGCTTTTCGCGGAGCTTACCGATTCCGAAGGCAGACCCATCGCCACTCTGGGCGACGCAGTCCAACTCTCGGACGAGGTGCATCTGGACAATGCGAGCGACCTCGATATTCCGCTGCTCCTTCAGCTTTTGTCGGGACGCACCGTGGCGGTTTCCGTGCCGGTCGTCAGCGCCAGCGAGCGGGTCGGAACGCTCAACCTGATCAGCGACACGAGCGACCTATTCTGGCGCTTCCGTCAGTTTGTTTGGACCAACCTCATTGGAGCAGGGCTGACGATCCTTATCGGGCTCGCTCTTTCCGTGCGTTTGAAGAGATCGATCACGCGACCGCTTGCCGATCTCACGCGCACAATGTCCAGCATACAGGCGACGCACGACTATGACCGGTCCGTGACTTTGCACAGTAACGACGAATTCGGCGTGCTTGCCTCCGCCTTCAACGGCATGATGGGCGAAATACGGGTCCGCGACACGCAGCTCGCCAAGCATATGGAACATTTGGAGAGTGAAGTCGCCGAACGCACCCGCGATCTCAGCGAAGCCAAACAGATTGCAGAGAGCGCCAACGCCGCGAAATCCGAGTTCCTTGCGGTCATGAGCCATGAAATTCGCACGCCGATGAACGGCATGCTGGTCATGGCCGAATTGCTGGCCGCGGCCGACCTTCCCGAGCGACAGAGACGCTATGCCGAAGTGATTGCCCGCTCCGGCCAGAATCTGCTCGCCGTGATCAATGACATACTCGATTTCTCCAAAGTCGAAGCCGGCAAGATCGAACTGGAGTCGATCGAAATCGATCTCGCTGAGCTCATCGACACAAGCGTCAGCCTTTTCGGCGAGAAGGCAAAAACCAAGAGCCTGGACTTGGCCGCGTCGATCGAGCCGGAGGTGCCGGCCCGCATCGAAGGCGATCCGGTGCGGATCAGCCAGATTCTCGGCAATCTCGTCAACAATGCGCTGAAATTCACGCCTGAAGGATCGGTGCTGATCCAGGTCGTGCGGCGAGGAGAGATGATACGCTTCAGCGTCAGGGATTCCGGCATCGGCATTCCGCCGGAAAAGCAGGGCGAGCTCTTCCAAGCTTTCTCCCAGGCAGATAGTTCGACGACGCGCCGCTTCGGCGGAACCGGACTGGGCCTTTCGATCTGCAAGAAGCTGGTGGAAGCCATGCACGGCAACATCGGAGTCGACAGCGTCGAGGGGCAGGGCTCGACATTCTGGTTCGACTTGCCAATTGCAAACGGCAATGCGGCACCGATGGACTATGTCCCGGCGCCATCGGACGCGAACACAGCCGTGGTGGCCGTTAGCGGACACGCAACGCGCGCAGTCCTGATGCAGGAACTGACATTGCGCGGCTATGCGCCGCGCCTCGAGAAATTCGCGCAAGCGAACGCCGGCTCGAGCGGCGCGGCATGCCTCTTCTGCGATATTGCCGATCTGCTGCAACTCGGTCGAAGGCCTGCAGCCGCGGCGCGCATCATTGCGCTCGCGCCGATCGGCGACCCTGCTCTCGACGGACACAAGAGCGCCCTCGCCGACGACGTGCTCCGCCGCCCCCTGGTGCAGAATGAGCTGCGCCCCATGCTCGATCGGCTTGCGCCCGGCGAGCGTCTCGACAGCGAACCGACGCAGCCTTCGGCTGAGCGCGAAAGCATGCCGCAATTCGCCGGTGCTTACGTCCTCGTTGCCGATGACAGCGAGGTGAACCGGGAGGTCGCATGCGAGGCGCTGCAACGTCTCGGCGTGCGCCGCATCAAAGCGGTCGGCGATGGTTTGGCCGCCTTCAATGCAGTAGTCGAGAGCAAGTTCGATATCATCCTGATGGATGGCAGCATGCCCGAACTGGACGGCTTTGAAGCGGCGCGGCGTATTCGCGCCTACGAGCTCGAAAGCAAGGCCGAAGCGACGCCGATCATTGCCCTGACGGCCCATGTGGCCGGCGCCGCTGCGGAGGCCTGGCGCGACGCAGGAATGAATGCGGTTCTGCACAAGCCGTTTTCCGTCAAGAAGCTCGCCGAGTGTATCGGTTGCTATCTTGCGCCGAGCACCTTGCAAGGCGTGGATGACGTGGTCGAGTCCGAGCCGAGCCGCCACTCTGAGGCTCAGGACGACATGCCGCTGCTCGATCCGGAGACCAGCGGTCGCCTCATGCAAACGGCACAATCGGGCCGGCGTGATTTCATTGAGAGAATACTTACGTTGTACCGGACGCATGCGCCGCGCGTGCTTATCGATTTGCAGGAGGCGGGTACGCGCGGCGACGATATCGGGGTGGCCGCGGCGGCACACAGCCTCAAATCGATGAGCCTGAATATGGGCGTCGGCAGATTGGCCGTGCGCCTATCCAGCATCGAGGCTGCAGCGCGAAATTCCGGAATGATTCCGCAGCCGCGCGAACTCGAAGAGCTGCGCGATCTGCTCGAGGCAACCACAAACGAACTCGTGCGAACGTTCGGACCCGGCGAACCGGCGCGGCTCTCAGCCTGACGAGCCGGTCTCCTCCAAGCGATCCAGGAACTTCGTCGCAAGCGTCAGACGTTCATCTGCGTCCTCGCTGCCACTTGCATAGATGAGGCGTTCGCCCCGCCATTCCAATCCGTCGCCTGCTTGCGCCGCGAGCCTCTCTTTGACGTCGCATTGAGGCCGGAATGTCGCGGCAAGTGCCTGCGGTCCGGCATCGAGTCGCCAGATGCCGAGCGCACGACAGCGACATTTCAAGAGCGCCATTTCAAACAGCCGGATCACTTCGGGTGGCGGCGGTCCAAAACGGTCCATGATCTCGTCTTGAAAATCGCTGATCTCCTCCTGCGTCCCAAGCTCGGCCAAGCGCGCATAAAGGTTGAGGCGTACCTCCTCCTCCGGAACATAATCGACCGGAAAAACCCCACTGAGCCCGAGCCGCAAGTCCGGCGACCAATCCTCTTCCACGCTCTCGCCGCGTGCGGTTTTGAGGGCGCGCTCGAGGAGATGCTGGTAGAGCCGTATCCCGATCAGCTTCACGTGGCCGGCTTGCTCTTCGCCGAGCAGATTGCCTGCCCCCCGCAGATCCAGATCGCGCGCGCTAATTGCGAATCCTGCGCCAAGCCGATCGAGCGTCTCAAGCGTGCGCAGTCGCTTTTGGGTGGATGCCGACGGCTTCTCGTGCGGATCAGTGAGCAGATAAGCCGTGCCGCGGCGTCGGCTTCGTCCCACACGTCCGCGCAGCTGATGCAATTGCGCCAGGCCGAAGCGATCCGGGCGCCAGACGCAGATCGTGTTCGCGTTCGGCAGGTCGAGCCCGCTCTCGACGATGTTCGTCGCGAGCAGGACATCGCCGGCGCCATCGGCAAAGTCGACGATTGTCTCGTCCATCTCGCTCGCCGGCATCTTTCCATGCGCCACCAGAATCGCGAGATTTGGCACCACCGTGTTGAGGCGGACGCGAATCGGTTCGATGTCCTCGATACGCGGACAAACGAACAAGCTCTGTCCGCCGCGGGCGCGTTCTCGCAACAGCGCTTCACGGATCAACCCGTTTTCAAAGGTCGCAACGATCGTGCGCGTCGGCTGACGCAGGAATGGCGGCGTGGCGATCACGCTGATGTCTTGCAGCCCGACGAGCGCCGATTGTAGCGTACGCGGGATCGGCGTCGCCGTGAGTGTCAGCACATGGGCGCCCTTGGCGCTCGCCCGCAATGAGGCTTTCTGCTTCGCGCCGAATTTTTGCTCTTCGTCAATGATGAGAAGCCCGAGATCGGCAAACCGCACGCCTTTTGCGGCAAGGGCATGCGTGCCGATGACCAGGCTCGTCTGGCCGCCCGCGAGTCGCTCTTTCACCTTGCGTGCTTCCGCGCCCTGAATGAGACGGGAAAGATGCGCGACGTCGATTCCGAAGCCAGCGAAGCGGCGGCGAAAAGTCTCGACGTGCTGGCGAACGAGCACGGTCGTAGGCGCGACGAGCGCGACCTGTTTGCCGGAGAAAACTGCAGCGGCGGCCGCGCGCAAGGCCACTTCGGTCTTGCCGAAGCCCACATCCCCGCAGACCAGTCGATCCATCCCACGTCCAGAGGCGAGATCGGCGAGGACCGCCTCGATTGCCGCCTCCTGATCTGCAGTCAATGCATACTGGAAGCGCTCGACAAACTGCTCGTACTCACGCGCCGGCGGCTTGAATCTCGGCGCGTTCATGCTATCGCGCGCCGCCGCCATTTGCACCATGCGCGCCGCGTCTGCGGCGACGTCTTGCGCGATTTTGGCACGGCGCTTCGGCCAGGCCTCGCCTTCAAGGTGATCGAGGCTCACCGCATCAGCATCGGAGCCATACTGCCAAATGCTGCCGATGTTGTCGGCGGAAACGAGCAGTTTTGCTTCCTCGGCAAAACGCAGGCGGATAGCCTCGCTCGCGTTCTCTTGGCTCGCCCTAATCTCTTCCAGCCCCTCCAGCGCGGCGATGCCATGATCAACGTGGACCACGACGTCGCCCATATGGAATTCGGCACGCCCGAGCGTCGTCAGCGCCGCCGACTGATCGATGCTGCGGGTCGCGCGACTGCCGCGCAGGTCGGATGCCGCAATTATCGTAATGTGCCGATCGCTCACGAGAAAACCCGCATCGAGAGGTGCTGCGAGCGCGACGACACTGCCGCGCTTCTCAGCCGCCACAGATTGCCAGTCCGCTATTTCCTTCGGCCGCTTGCCCAATGCGCGTTCCGCAACGC
>JAFASC010000249.1 GCA_019244955.1 Methylobacteriaceae bacterium
CTTGGCGCCGAGTTCGATGGCGAGTTTCACCATCGCGCCGGCGCGCGCAACATTGGCGCGATGAATGACGGCGTTGACCGTCAGCGGCAAGTCCGCTTCGGTCACCCAGCCCGCGACGTCGCGCTTGCGCAGAAACGCGCCTTCATAGCCGGCGATGCGATCGGCGGATTGCGCTTCGCTGTCCTGGATCGAGAGCTGCACGTGATCGAGCCCGGCGCGCGACAGCTCGCCGACCCGTTCTTCGCTGAGACCGATGCCGGAGGTGATCAGGTTCGTGTAGAGCCCGGCCTTGGCGCAATGCGCGACGATATCGGTGAGATCGCGCCGCGACGCGGGCTCACCGCCGGATAAGTGGATGTGAATGATGCCGAGCTCTGCCGCCTCGGAGAAGACGCGCTGCCAAGTGGCGGTATCGAGTTCGCCCGTGCGCGCGTCCATTTCCAGCGGATTGGAGCAATAGGGGCAGCCGAGCGGACATCGATGCGTCAGCTCGGCGAGGAGCCCAACCGGGCGCGGCACCTTGACCGGCGCATTCATAATTCCACCATGCGCTTGTCGGCGAGACCGGCAAGCAATGCGCGCACATCGGCGTCGATGCGAGTGCGCTCGGCCCCGAATGACGCGGCGAGATCGTCGACGATCGCGGCAAGCGTCGCCTCGCCCGTGCAGCGCTTCAAAATCTCCGCTGCGATCGGATCGGCTTTGAGGATGCGCTCGGGCGCGAGCAGCAGCCATTCGTTGCGCGTGTCGTCGTGTTTCAAGCGTACGCCGCGCGGCAGCCGCGGCATGCTGGCCTCGCTGATCGCGGCGGTGCTCATGCGGCGCTCTCGCGCGTTTGCAAGCCCTCGCCCGGTCGCCACGCGCCCGGGGGAATCGCGCCGGCCACATAGGCACCCCAGAGCGCATCGAGCTGCACCCAGAGCACGTCCGTCTTGAATTCGAGCGCGCCGATCACCGCATCCTGCTCGACGCGACTCTTTGCATGCTGTTTCACATAAGCAAGCGCGAAATCGCTATCGCGCTGCGCCTGCGCCGGCCGCGCGGTGAAATAGGCGAGCGTCTCGCGGCTGACGAAATCGTAATGCGCCAGCATGCCGCTGACCCGCTCGTTGATGATACCAGGCGAGAACAATTCCGTCAGCGAGGATGCGACCGCCTCGAGCAGGCTCTTCTGTGCACAGAAATTCACGTAAGCCTCGACGGCAAAGCGCGTCGCGGCAAGAATGCCGCGCGTCGAGATCACGTAATCGCGGTCGAAGCCGAGGCTCTCTGTCAGCTTCAGCCAGCGTTCGATACCGCCTTCGCCCTCGCGCGTGCCGTCGTGATCCTCGATGCGCTTGCGCCATTCGCGCCGGTCCGCGGACGAATTCATGCGCGACAGAACCGTCGCGTCCTTCACCGGAATCATCGCCTGATAATAGTAGCGGTTGAGCGCCCAGGCCTGCACTTGCTCGAATGTGCATTGGCCGGAATGCAGCCTTTTGTGGAACGGATGCAGATTGTGATAGCGCGTGGCGCCGACATGGCGCAGAGCCGCTTCGAGTTCCTGTGGGCTCATGGGCTCACGCGCGCTCACAGCGCGATCTCCAATCCATCGTGCGCGACTGTCCAGCCTGCCGCCTCTACTCTGGCACGCTCAGGCGAATCCTCGACGAGAATCGGATTGGAATTGTTGATATGCGTGTAGACGCGCCGCCCGATCTTTGCATCGGCGAAGCGGGCGAGCGAGCCGCGTTCGCCATCGATCGCGCAATGGCCCATGCGCCACGCCGTTTTCTGCGACAACCCCATGCGGATCATCTCGTCGTCCGTGAACGTCGTGCCGTCGAACAACAACGCGTCGGCGCGCTCCACCCGGCGCAGCACATCGTCGCTCACGTCCGCGCATCCGGGGATCACGACAGCGCGCCGCGTGCCGCACTCGATTTCGACGCCAATCGTCGTGTCGGTCTCTTCACCGATGCGCACGTCGTCGCTCTCAAGATAAAGCGGCACCTTGCCGGGCACCGCAAAAGGCCGGAGCGAGAAACCGAGGCCCATGTCGATTCGCGCCTCCAGGGCGATGGGCGTTCTCTGCACAAGACCGGGATTGAGCACGCCGAACGCGCCGTGCCTGGTCTGCTCGAGCACGCTCGCGCTGGCATAGATCGTAAACGCCTGCTGCTCGCGCAAAGTCAAAAGACCCGCGAGATGGTCGGCGTCACCATTAGTCAGAAAAACTCCGGCAATCGGAGTTTGGCGCGTCGCGCCCCGCGGGTGGAGACAGCTATTGGCGAAAATCTGCTGCCGCAGGTCAGGCGAGGCGTTCAAAAGCAGCCAACGATCCCCGTCGGCGCTGATAGCTAGGCTCGACTGTGTTCTGGGCCGAACGCGTGGGTCACCTTGCCAGGCAAGACGGCAATTTGGACAGAGGCAATTCCATTGTGGAAAGCCGCCGCCCGCCGCCGAACCGAGTACGCGAATCCGCAGCGCGCCGGCCATTCACATCCGCTTTGCAGCGGACGTGCGGCCGCTAGATTTCCGCTGACGCGTAGCTGGTGACTTCCATACCGACGCAAACTTCGGTGAGAACCGGGGTTGTCCAAGCCATTGATCGTCTCCTCTCAGGATCAGCCGCCGCTGCCTTTTCGGTGAGCAGGACGCCTTCGCCTAATTTAGGCTTTGCGCGGCCTTTTGCCAACCTTTTTCGCGTTCGGCCCGTGCATCGGCGCATGGCCGTCTGCCGCTGCGATTGAGCAACCAAGGTTGTCAGCCGGCGTTGTCACCGGTCGAAGAAGAAGTTGGGAGGAATTGATGCGAACAATCTTGACCGGAGCCGCGATCGCCTCGGCATTGCTTATCGGCTCAGCCGCTTGGGCGCAGCAAACCGGCGGGTCGGCGGGAAGCACCACGGGTCCCGCGGCGGGAAGCAACGTTCAGCCGAGCACCGCGACGCAGAAGGAAAACGATAGTTCCGGACGATCGGCAACGAGCGCCCCCAACGCTGCCGGCGGAGCGGCCGGTGTGGAAGGTAAACCGGGCAACAAGTCGGGCCGGTCGGAGAAACCGAAGTAACCGCCCGAGATCGGCCGGGTTCGCCCGGCCGCCGTTTCTACCGGTAGCGCTGGATCTCGCTTTTGCGCTGTTGCTTGCGCGCCTTGCGCGCCGCATAGCGGGCGTCACGCTCCGCCTTTTTCTCGGCCTCGAGCGCCTCTTTCCGCGCGATCTCCTCGAGCCGCAGCTGTTCCTGTAGCTCCGCTTCCAGCCTCAGCTGCTCTTGGCGCGCCGCCTCTGCGGCTGCCTTGCGGGCTGCCTCCTCGGCTTCCTTGATCTTGCGTTTGCGCTCGCGCTCCGCCTCGCGGACCTTGCGCGCCTCGATGATTTCGCGGCGCTTGGCCTCCTTCTCGAGAACGGCGGGGTCGTTCGGATCGGGGCGGGAGCGGAACTTTTCGAGCTGGGCTTTTCTGGCATTGGCCGCTTCTGCTTGGCGGTCTTGAAAGTTGTGTCCGTTGAAAGGCGGCATCTCTTCCGGTGAGCTGTCGTTGTCTGATGGGAACGGGAGCGGGGGTCTTGCCACGGTGGCCGCAAATCGGCAACCCGGTATGGTGCACCGCAGCAATGCAAATGGGTTATGCCGGAGCCCGCGTCAAGCTAACCTTGTTCAAATTCCCGCGGCGCCGCCGTCGGAGCGCGGATCGTGCGCCGCTTCGATGTGGCCGTCGCGGTAGCGCACGAGAGCGCCGGCATGGCCCAAATTCTCGTCATAAGGGCCGAGCATCTCCACCTCGTGGCCGACCGAGCGCAGACGCTCGAGGATATGCGGATCGAATCTGTCCTCGAGCTTCAGCGCGCGGCTCGGCGACGCCCACGTCCTGCCGAACAGGAACCGGGGCGCGTCGATCGCCTGAGCGATTCCCTCGCCGAGCAGATAGCGCGTGAAGACCTGCGCCTGGAACTGCGGCTGGCCGTCGCCGCCCATCGCGCCGTACGACATGACGCGTCCGTCGTCGAAGGATGCGAGCGCCGGGTTCAGCGTGTGAAACGGCCGGCGACCCGGCGTCAGCGGGTTCACGGCATCTGCATCGAGCGCAAACGAAACGCCGCGATTCTGCATGAGCACGCCGGTGCGCGGCAGCACGCAGCCCGACCCGTACTCCCAGTAAAGCGACTGGATGTAGGAAACCGCGAGACCACTTTCATCGATCGCGCCCATCCAAACGGTGTCGCCGGTTGCCGGCGCGACCGGATAAGACGCAGCTTTGTCAAACGAGATCGCCTCGGCCTCGCGCTGCAGCGCCCGCGCTGTCAGGAAGGACTCCGGCGCGTGTTTCAGGCATTCGAAATCGGTGCAGACATTATCGCGAATCGTCAACGCGCGTTTCGAGGCTTCGATCAGCCCATGAATATGCTCGAACGAATCTTTGCGCGTGACCTTCAGCCGGTCGAAAATGCCGAGAATGAGCAACGATGCCAGGCCCTGCGTCGGCGGCGGCGAATTATAGTGAGCGCGTCCCTGGAGATGCAGCTCGAGAGGCTCGCGTAGAGCGGCGCGATAGGCGGAAAGATCTTCGCGCACCAGCGGTGCGCCGATTTCCTCAAGATCGGCGGCGAGTTCGCGGCCGACGTCGCCGCGATAAAAATCGTCAAGTCCGGCATGCGCAAGCTGGTCGAGCGTGTCGGACAGTTTTTCGGCGCGCCGGATCGTGCCGGCTTCCGGAAATTTGCCCTCAACGAGGAAGCGCGCGGCAAATCCCGGCGCTTCCTTCAGCATCTCGAATTCAAACGGCTTGCCGTGCGCTTCCGAGCGCGATTGCGGATACCCTTCGCGCCCGAAGCGGATGGCGTCGCGCAACAGATCGGCCAGCGGCACATGCCCGCCGAGCGCTTTTGCGAGGTCTTGCGCAACCGCCCAGCCGCCGACCGCACCGGGAACAGTGAGCGCCGCAAGAGGCCCGCGCGGCGGAATGGCCTCGTAACCAAGCCCGCGATAATACGCGATGGTGGCGTTGCGGCCGGCAAAACCGCAGGCCTCGATGTAGCGCACACGGCCCTTCGGTTCGCGCACCAGCCAAAAGCCATCGCCGCCGATCGAATTCATGTGCGGGTAGACCATCGCGATCGTCGCCGCCATGCCGATCATCGCTTCGATCGCATTGCCGCCCTCGGCGAGAATGGTGCGGCCGGTTTCGGCTGCAAGCATGTGCGGCGCCGCCGCGGCGGCGCGCGAGAAAGTCGGTGTATCGATCAACCGAACCTGTCCTTGTAATTTGCTCCAGGAGCCCGCGCTTTGCGGCTGGCCGCGCCTTGCGACCCTGAAGACCGCTCGCCTGCTCTACGATCTCGCGAGCAAACACCGAAAGGTGGCGCGCAGGCGATAAGTTCCGTCGGCCTGCCGAAACGGAGCGATCGCTTTTGCGTGCGCGTCGGTGACAGCCTGCTCGCTCGAGTTCTCCATCGCTCGCGCCGCGACGCCGGCTGAATTCCACCCGCGTAGAGCGGTGGCTTCATCCGGGTAGACGAATGGGTTCTCGACATCGAAAACGTCTGCTTGCGTCAGCCCGGCGTCGGATGCGAACTTGCGCAGCGCCGCCTCATCTGAAAGCGCGAAAGGTCCGGGCGCCCCGGGCGGCGGCGGCGGCATCAACGGCCGCAGCGCGATCACCGCACCGGCGGCCTCCATTCCCTCGGGCACGCCCCATGTGACGATCGCGATATAGGAACCGGGCTTGCTCACGCGCCGCGCTTCGCGCAGGGCGACAACAGGATTTCCCGCGTACTGGAACGAATTGAAGCCGGTGACCACGTCGAACGTCTCGTCGGCGAACGGCAACGATTCGATATCGCCTTGCCGGAAATCTCCCTTCGGCGTTCTCGACCGGGCGATGTCGAGAAGCGCTTGCGCCGCGTCGATCCCGCTTACCTTGGCGCCCCGATCGGCGGCGATCTGTGCCGCCATTCCGGAGCCGCAACCGACATCGAGATAGTGCGTGCCGGGCCCGACCCCAGTGCGGTCGAGAACTGCTTCATAGGCGGCCCGGAATGTCGGCTCCTGAATGTTCGCCCAATCTTCTGCCCGAGCTCCCCACAATCGGCCATTGATGTCCGCCGTTCTGGGCTTCAGTTCGCTCGACATCCGGTCCCCTTGCTCCTGCACTTTATGACGCGTCTCAGGCTGATCGTGTGTTGCAGGAAGACAGCGGGAGAGCAAGCGCGGCAACACGCTCAACGATGCGCGGTCAGCGTCATTACCCGATCCGCGGGATTGTAATTTGGCGTTCGTTCAGCGGCTTCTGATTCCCAGCCGCACGCTCGCAACGCGGGTTTGAGGTGCTCCGGCACCGGCGCTTCGATCGCGGTCGGCGGCTTATGCTTGTCGATCGGCACGACGACGCGGCGCGCATGCAGGTGCAGCGGCGGTGCGCCGTCCGCTTTGCCGCTGCCATAGACGCGGTCGCCGAGGACTGGCCAGCCCATCGCGGCGCAATGGACGCGCAGCTGATGCGTGCGTCCGGTCAGCGGCCGGAGCTCGAGGAAGGCGAGCGGCCGCCCTTGTGCCGATGTGCCGCGCCCAACGACGCGCCAGCGTGTCTGCGACGGCGCTCCGAGCGGATCGACTTTCATCCACCAGCCGCGATCGGCGTCGAGACGGCCGAGCGGTAAGTCGATTTCGCCCTCGTCTGCGGGAGGATCGCCCTCCACCACGGCCCAATATGTCTTCTCGACCCGTCCCTGCTTGAACAGCTGCATGAGCCGCTGCAGCGCCTCGCGATGGCGGCCGAGCACAAGACAGCCGGACGTCTCGCGATCGAGCCGATGCGCCAGCGCCGGGTTGCGCGGCAGGCCGAAGCGCAAGACATCGAAATAGTCCTCCAGATTTTCGCCGCCTTTCGGGCCTCTGTGGACGGCAATGCCGGCCGGCTTATCGACGACAAGCATCAGTCCGTCGCGATAGAGCAGCCGGGCGACAAGCTCTTCCGAGGTCATGCGAGAGTCTATCCGGGAGAGAGGCTGGCGGCGTCAAGCATTCGGCCCCATTTGAAGCCGCATGCGTGGGAGCCGATGAGCAGCGACAACGAGGTGAAGGAGACGCGGCCGGGATTTTTGGGCCGCCTTTTCGGTCGCGGCGCCGCTGACGTCGCACCGGAGCCGCCGGCTGTTGCAGAGGCGCGCGCGCCTGTGACCCCGCTCACCGCCGCCGAGCCGCCGCCGGCGTCCGCGCCTGAAGAACCGAAACAATCCTGGTGGAAGCGGCTTTCCTCGGGGCTCTCCCGCTCCTCGAGCGCCATCGGCCAGGGCATCACCGACATTTTCAGCAAGCGCATGCTCGACACGAGCACGCTTGAGGATCTCGAAGACGTGCTGGTGCGCGCCGATCTGGGCGTCGTCGCGTCGCAACGCATCGCCGAGGCGGTCGGGCGCGGCCGCTACGATCGCGCCATCGATCCGCAGGAAGTGCGCAGGATTCTCGCCGACGAGATCGAACAGAGCCTCGCCCCCGTCGCGGTTGCGCTGAACATCGACTGGTCGAAAAAGCCGTTCATCGTGCTCGTGGTCGGCGTCAACGGCTCCGGCAAGACCACCACGATCGGCAAGATCGCCTCAAGATACCGAGCCGAGGGCCGCTCCGTCATGCTCGCTGCCGGCGACACGTTTCGCGCTGCCGCCATCGAGCAGCTGCGCATCTGGGGCGCGCGCATCGGCGCCAGCGTGATCGCGCGCGAGCAGGGCTCCGACGCCGCGAGCCTCGCTTTCGAAGCGGTGCAAGCAGCCAAAGCGGAAGGGGCCGATCTCCTTCTCATCGATACCGCGGGCCGCCTGCAGAACCGCGCCGAGCTCATGTCGGAGCTCGAAAAGATCGTTCGCGTGATCAAGAAGATCGACAATGCGGCGCCGCACGCCGTGCTGCTCGTTCTCGATGCGACGGTTGGTCAAAATGCGCTGAGCCAAGTCGAAATCTTTGCCCGCACCGCAGGCGTGACCGGGCTGGTGATGACGAAGCTCGACGGTACGGCGCGCGGCGGCATCCTTGTCGCCATCGCGGAAAAGTACAGAATGCCGGTGCATTTCATCGGTGTCGGGGAAGGCGCCGACGATCTCGAACCGTTCGAGGCGCGCGATTTCGCCCGCGCCATCGCCGGATTAGAATAAGTTTGGAGGGAACAAAGTGACAGCCGAAACCTCCGGCGAAGACGCCGGAACTTACGCGCGCACGCAGAAGCGCGTCCCGAACCCGGCGGTGAAACTCGCGCTCGAACTTGGGCCGCTTGCGCTGTTCTTCGTCACCAATCTGAAATTCGGCATCTTCCCGGCAACCGGCGTGCTTATGGTGAGCGTGCTCGTCGCGCTGGCGATTTCCTATTATCTCACGCAGCGGCTACCGATCATGCCCGTCGTGACGGCCGTCGCCGTGACGATTTTCGGCGCGCTGACCTTTCTCCTGCACGATGAAATCTTCATCAAGCTGAAGCCGACGATCGTAAATTCGCTGTTCGGCGCGACGCTACTTGGCGCGCTCGCCTTCGGCAAACCGCTTCTGCCGATCGTCCTCGACAGCGTGATGCATTTATCGGAAGAGGGCTGGCGCAAGCTGACGCTGCGCTGGGGCGTTTTCTTTTTTGTGCTTGCCGCGTTGAACGAAATCGTCTGGCGCACGCAGACGACGGATTTTTGGGCTGGCTTCAAAGCGTTCGGCATCATGCCGTTGACGGTTCTCTTCGCCCTGACTCAAGTCCCGCTGATCATGCGGTACGAGGTGAAACCCGCCGAGGAGAAGACCGAAGCGCATTTCTAATGCTCCGAGGCCGGTTGCGACTGTATGCCCGCGGCCTGCGCCGACACGGCGCGCGGCATGAGCAGGGTCGCAACATTTGCAGTGAGTAGAATGATAATGGCAGCAGCGAGGCGGCCGAGCTTCGAGCGGGACAGACGGTGCGAGCCGGCCAGGTGATCCATCTTAACGAATCTTCAAGACTGATGGCGATGCGGCAGAATTTGCCGAATTCATTAAAACTTCCTTAAGGAGTGCCGCTCGGGTCTTGCCAAAATCACCATGGCGCCCGCCGCGCCGACCCACTAGGGTCGGGCCAAGACAGGAGCAATGAATGATCCTTCGGCCCCGCCGCAGCGCATTGTACATGCCGGGCTCGAATGCCCGGGCGCTGGAAAAGGCCAAGAGCTTGCCGGCCGATGTGCTGATTTTCGATCTTGAGGACGCGGTG
>JAFASC010000165.1 GCA_019244955.1 Methylobacteriaceae bacterium
GAACCGTAGTCCGAGTTGTTCCTTCAGTCCGCCTGCGCAGACTTGAGGGACCAGGTCACCGACTGCGGTATGAGACAATGAGACACTGGATCACCTCCTTTCGGTTGTTGACGACGAGGCGCATGATATAAGCATGCGGCCCAGGAACGCAACTCGCACGCAAACCGCCTGTTCGGGTGCGGCAGGAAGGCGCAGGTGACGGCACACGTCAGTAGGATTTCGGCAGCCCCAACGCACGCTCGGCGATATTGCACAGGATCAATTCGCGGCTGACCGGCGCGATTCGCGCGATGAGAATCTCACGCAGGTAGCGCTCGACGTGATATTCCTTGGCGTAACCCATGCCACCATGCGTCATGATTGCCGTCTCGCAGGCATGGAACCCCGCTTCGGCGGCGAGATATTTCGCCGAGTTGGCCTCGATCCCGCACGGCTTGCCGCTGTCGTAAAGCGAAGCGGCGTGAAAGACCATGAGATCGGCGGCCTCGAGCTGCATCCAGCATGCGGCAAGCGGATGCTGGATCGCCTGGTTCTGTCCGATCGGCCGGCCGAAGACGACGCGCTCCTTGGCGTAGCGGGTTGCGCGCTGCAAGGCCGCGCGGCCGACGCCGATCGCCTCCGCCGCAATGAGGATGCGCTCCGGATTCATCCCGTGCAGGATATATTCGAAGCCGCGTCCCTCTTCGCCGATACGGTCCTCGGCCGGCACCCTCAACCCGTCGATGAACAGAGCGTTAGAATCCACCGCCTTGCGGCCCATCTTGTCGATCTCGTGCACGGTGACGAATGCACGATCAAGCTTTGTGTAGAACAGCGACAATCCAAACGTCGGCTTCGGGCACTCTTCGAGCGGCGTCGTGCGCGCCAGGATGAGCATGCGATCGGCAACCTGCGCCGTCGAAATCCACACCTTCTGGCCAGTAAGCACATAATGATCACCCTCGCGCACGGCGCGCGTCTTCAGCCGCGTCGTATCGAGCCCGACATTCGGCTCGGTTACGGCGAAACAGGCCTTTTCCTCGCCGCGGACGAGCGGCGGCAACCAACGGTCCTTCTGCTCGTCCGTGCCGAAGACGACGACGGGGTTCAGTCCAAAAATGTTCATGTGCACGGCCGAGGCGCCCGACATCGCCGCGCCGGAGGCGGCGATCGTCTGCATCATCAGCGCTGCCTCTGTGATGCCGAGGCCGGCGCCCCCATATGCTTCGGGGATGGCGATGCCGAGCCACCCGTCGGTGGCAAGCGCGCCATGCAGTTCGTGCGGGAAGGCGCCGGTGCGGTCGCGTTCGAGCCAGTAATCATCGCCGAAACGCGCACAAATACGGTCGATCGCGTCCCGGATCGCCTCGCGGTCCGTGCTGTGTTCGAGGGTCATGCGGCAGGTCACCACGGGCCGCGGCCGAAAGTCAAAGCGGAGCCATGGGGGCTCGACACTGCGCGTTCGGGCGAAATAATGCAGCAACTTGCCGCGAAATGGGACCGAGAATGAAGCACGAAGTTATCGTCGGGAATTTTGGCATCGGCCAGCCGGTGCGGCGGACGGAAGATCCGACGCTGGTGCGCGGCGAAGGCCAGTACACCGACGACATTTGTCTCGACCGCCAGGTCTACGCGGCAATCGTGCGCAGCCCGATCGCGCACGGGATTTTGCGTCGCGTCGATCTTGACGCGGCGTGCGCCATGCCGGGCGTATTGCTGGCGTTCGGCGGGGAGGAGCTCGCCGCCGCCGGATACGGCTCACTGAAATGCCGCCTGCCCTATCAAAATCGCGACGGCAGCCCGATGCAGCCGCCGCAGCGCATTGCGCTGGCGCGCGGCAAGGTGCGCTATGTCGGTGAGCCCGTCGCCTGCGTCGTCGCCGAGACGCTGTGGCAGGCAAAGGACGCGGCCGAAGCGGTCGCGCTCGACATCGGCGAATTGCCGGCGGTGACATCGGCACGCGAAGCGGCGGCGCCGGACGCGCCCATTCTCTATGACGAAGTGCCCGGCAATCTGCAGCTCGATTATTATTATGGCGAGACCGATGCCGTTGCGGAGGCGTTCGCCAAAGCGCATCACGTCACGCGACTCGAGCTCGTCAACAACCGGCTCGTCGTTAATCCGATGGAGCCGCGTTCGGCCATCGCCGAGTTCGATGGCAACGATCTCTACACGCTGCACGTCTGCTCGCAGGGTGTGATGGGTATCAAGGGTCAGCTCGTCAACGACGTGCTGCCGAAGGGCTCGCAAGCGCGCGTGCTCACCGGCAACGTCGGCGGCTCGTTCGGCATGAAGATCGCCGTCTATCCCGAATATGGCTGCGCGCTGCATGCGGCCCAAAAACTCGGCCGGCCGGTGAAATGGACGGACGAGCGCTCGACGAGCTTTCTGTCGGACGCGCATGGCCGGGACGCAGCGGTCAAAGCCGAACTGGCGCTCGATGAAGACGGCGGCTTTCTCGCGGTGCGGCTTGCCGCGCACGCTAATGTCGGCGCGCATGTCAGCGTCGTCGGGCCGCTGCCGGCCACGCGCAATTTCGTCGTCAACGCGCCGGCGCAATATCGCCTGCCGCTGATCGAAGTGTCGGTGAAATGCATGGTGACCAATTCGACGCCGATCGGCCCCTATCGCGGCGCCGGACGGCCGGAAGGCAATTACTTCATGGAGCGCTTGATCGACGCGGCCGCCGACGAGCTCGGCATCGACCCCGTCGAGTTGCGCCGCCGCAACCAAATTGCGCCGCAGGAAATCCCGTTCAAGGCGGCGAGCGGCGTGATCTATGATTCCGGCGATTTCGCCGGCGTCTTGGAGGATGCACTCGCGGCCGCCGACTGGGACGGCTTCGCCGCGCGTAAGGCGGCCAGCGGGAGAAAGGGCCTGCTGCGCGGCTTCGGCATCGGCTGCTTTCTCGAAGCGACTGCCGGGCCGATGCCGGAAATGGGCGGGATCCGTTTCGAGGAGGACGGCACGGTGACGATCCTCACCGGCACGCTCGATTACGGGCAAGGGCACGCGGCGCCTTTCGCGCAGGTGCTCTCGAGCCGGCTTGGCATCCCCTTCGAACTCATCCGCCTGCAGCAGGGCGATAGCGATCAGCTGCTTGCCGGCAGCGGCACCGGCGGCTCGCGCTCGATCATGAATTCGGGCGCCGCAATCCTGGTCGCGGCGGACGAAGTCGAGAAAAAAGGCCGCGAGATCGCTTCGCACGTGCTCGAGGCTGCAGCGGCGGACATTGAGTTCTCAGCCGGCAGGTTCCGCATTGCCGGTACGGATCGCGCAATCAGCCTCGTCGATCTCGCGGCAAAACTGCGCGACGGCGGCTTGACGCTCCCCGAAGGCGCGCCGACTTCGCTCGACGTCTCGCATGTCTCGAAAGGCGAGATCGCCGCTTATCCCAACGGCTGTCATATCTGCGAAGTCGAGATCGATCCGGAGACCGGCATCATCAAAGTCGATCGCTACATGAGCGTCAACGACTTCGGCACCATCGTCAATCCGCTCCTCGTCGAAGGACAAATCCATGGCGGCGTCGCGCAGGGGATCGGCCAAGCCCTGATGGAGCGCGTCGTTTTCGATGAGCACGGGCAACTCCTCACCGGCTCGTTCATGGACTACCAGCTGCCGCGCGCCGGCGATCTGCCGGATATCGGCTTTGCCAGCCATCCCGTCCCGGCGACGACCAACCCGCTCGGCGCCAAAGGCTGCGGCGAAGCGGGGTGCGCGGGATCGCTGACGAGCGTCATGAATGCCGTCGTCGACGCGCTTTCCGATCTCGGCATCCGCCACATCGACATGCCGGCAACCCCGGAGATTGTGTGGCGCGCCATTCAGGCGGCGCAGTCACGAGCGGCCGCGGAGTAGGAGGATCTATTTGCGTCGGTTGTCGTGCTTGAGATTGCGTAATTTCAGCGCCAGAATCGTGCCGCTCATCACCAGGCTCAGCGCGTTGAAGATGATCAGCGGCGGGCTTCGCAAAAGCAGCCCGTAGACCGTCCACAGGGTGAAGCTCGTGACCGTGATCATATACATGCGTAGCGAGATGGACTGCGTGCCCTCGCGCCAAGCCTTGTAGACCTGCGGCGCGAAGCTCGTCGTCGACAGAATGCCGGCGACGAAGCCGATGACGTTCGGCAGATACCCAGCGGAACTTTCCTGCACGCGACCTCCAATGCTCAAGCCTGCAGATGCAGCTGAAGTAACGCGCCGCATGGCGGATCGGTTCTGGTGTGCTAATTAGCCATTCCGTAGCGGACCTCTCCCAATGGTTCTTCCAAGCGCCGTCGATCTCGCCCGCTTCCAGTTCGCCTTCGTGATGGTGTGGCATTTTTTGTTCCCCGCCTTCACGATCGGGCTCGCAAGCTATCTTGCCGTGCTTGAAGGGCTGTGGCTCGCGACGGGCAATTCCGTCTATCTCGACGTCTTCCGCTATTGGCTGCGCATCTTTGCAATCGCGTTCGCCATGGGCGTCGTCTCAGGCATTGTCATGTCCTACCAGTTCGGCACCAACTGGTCGGCCTTCTCGGACAAAGCCGGACCGATCGTCGGCCCGCTTCTCGGCTACGAGGTACTCACCGCGTTCTTCCTCGAGTCTGGATTTCTCGGCGTCATGCTGTTCGGCATGCAGCGCGTCGGCAAAGGCCTGCATTTTCTCGCAACCTGCATCGTTGCGATCGGCACCCTCATCTCCTCCTTCTGGATACTCGCGGCGAACAGCTGGATGCAGACGTCGCAGGGTTACTCCATCGGCGCCGACGGCCGCTTCATGCCGGAAAGTTGGCTCGCAATCGTGTTCAATCCGTCATTCCCGTTCCGGTTCGCGCACACCGTCACGGCCGCCTATCTCACGACTGCGTTGGTCGTCGGTGCGGTCGGGGCCTACCACCTCCTGCGCGATTCCTACAATCCGCGTGCGCGCGTCATGTTCTCGATGGCTATGTGGATGGCGGCGATCGTCGGCCCGGCGCAGGCCGTGATCGGCGACATGCACGGCGACAACACTTTCCAGCACCAACCGACGAAAGTCGCCGCGATGGAGGGCCATTTCGATACGGAGCGCGGCGCCGCGGCGAAAGTCTTCGGCATTCCGAATGCGCAGACGGAGCATCTCGATTACGGCATCGGCATTCCGCATCTCGCGAGCCTCTATCTCGCGCACGATTGGAACGCCGAGATCAAAGGCCTCAAGGCATTTCCGAAGGACACCTGGCCGACCGATCTGCCCCTGGTCTTCTTCGCCTTCCGCGTGATGGTCGGGCTCGCTTTCCTGATCATCGGGCTCGGCCTCGCGTCGCTCTGGTTGCGCTTCAAGCACGAACTTTACGAGACGCCGTGGCTGCACAAATGGGCCGTCGCGATGGGACCGGCCGGTTTCATTGCGGTGACGGCAGGTTGGATCACCACGGAGGCCGGCCGCCAACCTTTCACCGTGTATGGGCTGCTGCGTACGGCCGATAGTGCCGGCCCGGTGCAAGCTCCCGCGATCGCCGCCTCGCTCGCGGCGTTCGCGATCGTCTACTTCGTCGTGTTCGGCGCCGGCATCCTCTATCTCCTGCACCTCTTCCGGCAGACGCCGGAGGCGCATGACCCCGGCGCGCCGCAAGGGCAGCCGGTGCGCACCGCCGGTATCACGCCGGCCCCTTCCCTGGCCGGCGACCGGCACGATCGCGATTCTTCGGGACTGCCGGAGGCGGTGCGATGAGTATTGGCGCTTTGAGTCTCGACCTGCCGTTCATCTGGGCCTGCCTGATCGCCATCGCCGTCTTCATGTACGTGGTCATGGACGGCTTCGATCTCGGCGTGGGAATTCTCTTCCCGGCCGTGCATGGGCGTACCGAGCGCGACATCATGGTCAATTCCATCGCCCCGGTCTGGGACGGCAACGAGACCTGGCTGGTGATGGGGGGCGCGGGTCTCTTCGCCGTCTTCCCGCTGGCCTACGCGACGATCATGCCGGCGCTGTACATGCCGATCAT
>JAFASC010000166.1 GCA_019244955.1 Methylobacteriaceae bacterium
TCGTCAACGGCGGCCTCATCGGTCAGCATGTCTTCCGGCAATGCGATCACGACCGGGCCCGGCCGGCCCTGCATCGCGACGTGGAAGGCGCGCGAGACGACTTCCGGAATGCGCGCGGGATCGTCGATCTCGGTCGCCCATTTCGTCATCGAGCCGAACAGCGCGCGATAGTTCATTTCCTGGAACGCGCCGCGCTCGCGCATCTCGCGGCCGACCTGGCCGATGAACAGGATCAGCGGCACGTCGTCATGCTCGGCGATGTGGATCGCCGGCATCGCATTTGTCGCGCCGGGCCCGCGTGTGACGAAGGCAATGCCGGGGCGGCCGGTCAGGCGCGCGCTCGCATCCGCCATCATCGTCGCACCGCCTTCCTGCCGGCAGACGGTGACGTTGAGCTTCGCGTCGTGAAACGCGTCGAGCACGGCGAGATATGATTCACCGGGAACGCAGAACACGTGCTCGACGCCTTGCGCGACGAGCTGGTCGACGAGGATTTGGCCGCCGGTGCGGGTATTGGATGCGCGCATCAGATTTGTTCCTGATCCGGAGTAGATCGCAATTGTAGTTGAACGATGGCCGGGCGAAGCTCGACAAGGAATTGCGTGGCAATCTTCCACATGATGACATCGTCTACTCGATAATATTCGTGACGCAGAAGATTGCCAATCGCCGCGATCTCTCGCCACGGTACGTTAGGGAACTCGGACGTTAAGTCTGAGGGAATGTGCCGCGTTGCCTCGGAAATAATCTCGACACAACGCTCGACCGCCCGCCTTGCTTTATAATCCGCTGAATAGGACAGGAGATCAAAACCGGTTACGATCTCGGCGACCGCGTCAATTGCTTCCAGAATGTCGAAGAGACGAGTTCGGAAGTCCGGCACTAGAAGACCCGAATTGCCTCACGCTCAATCTTGCCTTTAAGCATTGGATGCAGGCCGCCACGAGTCGTTAAATCGGCGGATCGGCCGAGCGCCTGCGATAGGCTCTCACGCAATCTGATTAACTCGACGAAGCCAAACCGCTCAGGATCGTAGTCGACGAACATATCGACATCGCTATCCTCACGCGCTTGGTTTCGCGCTGTCGAGCCAAAGATATAAAGCGCGGTCGCGCCGAAGCGCCGCGCTTCAATGGCACGGGACTGCAAAATCTCGATCGCCCGCTGTTTATCCATGCAGCCTCCTACCACGCGTCGCAGCGCCGGTCACGCCCTCACACCGCCCCACGCCGGATCGCTCAGCACATCCTGCGTGTGCTCGCCCAATCCCGGCGAGGCGCGCGAGGATGCCGCGGGCATATTGTCGATGATGATCGGCGTGCGCAGGCCAGGCGTGGTGCCGCCTTTGGCCCGCTTGTTGACGGAGTCGATGCGCATGCCGCGCGCGACGACCTGGGGGTCCGAGAAAACTTCGGACAGCGTATTGATCGGTCCGGCGGGCACCCCTGCCGCTTCGAGCTTCTCGATGAGATCGGCGCGGCTGTATTTCGAAGTGAGCTCGTTCAAAATCCGCGTCAGCTCGACGCGATTGGCGATGCGGTCCTTGTTCTCGCGAAAACGCGGATCGTCGGCGAGCTCGGGACGGCCGAGCAGCTGCATCAGGCGCTTGTATTGCCCGTCATTGCCGCTGGCGATGATGAAATCGCCGTCGGATGCCTTGAACACGTCGTAGGGAATCACGGTCGCATGCGCATTGCCCATGCGCGGCGGTTCTTGTCCCGACACGAGATAATACAAAGCTTGGTTGCCGAGAATCCCCACGACGGAATCGATCAGGCAGCAATCGATGAACGCGCCCTCGCCGGTGCGCTCGCGCCTCACCAAAGCCGCCTCGATGGCGATCGTCGAATAGAGCCCGGTAAAGATGTCCCCGACCGCAACACCGGCCTTATAGGGTGGCCCCTCGATCGGGCCAGTGATGGACATCAGGCCGCCCATCCCCTGCACCAGGAAATCGTAGCCCGGGCGCGATGCGTAAGGTCCGTTCTGGCCGAAGCCGGTGATCGAGCAATAGATCAGCTTCGGATTGATCTGTTTGAGGCTATCGTAATCGAGCCCGTATTTCTTCAAGCCGCCGAACTTAAAATTCTCGATGAGCACGTCGGCGTGCTTCGCGAGCTGGCGAACGATTTCTTGGCCCTCAGGCGTTTCGAAATCGG
>JAFASC010000174.1 GCA_019244955.1 Methylobacteriaceae bacterium
GCGTAGCGGCGGATCGGCGAGGTGAAATGCGCGTAGCGTTTCAGGTTGAGGCCGAAATGCCCGTAATTCTCCGAGACATATTCGGCCTGCGCTTGCGTGCGCAGCACGATCTCGTTGACGACATTCTCGTGTTCGGTCTCCTTGACGCGGGCGAGGATGGTGTTGAACTGCGCCGGCCGCAGCACTTGACCCTTGGCGAACTTGATGCCGATTGTCGCGAGAAACTCAGCGAGCGCGTGCATCTTCTCGAGCGAGGGCTCGTCATGGGCGCGATAGATCAGCGCTTGACGTCTGGCCTCTAACGTCTCGGCGGCGGCGACATTCGCCGCGATCATGAACTCCTCGATCAGCCGATGCGCTTCGAGCCGCGGCGGCGTCGTGACGCGATCGACCGTGCCGTCCGGTTTGAGCAAGATCTTGCGCTCGGGCAGATCGAGGTCGAGCGGGCCGCGTATATCGCGCGCCTTTGCAGCGGCCTCGTAAGCCGCGCGTAAAGGCCGCAGCACGTCTTTCAAGAGCGGACGCGTCGTGTCGTCGGGATTGCCGTCGAACGCCGCCTGCGCCTGCTGATAGCTTAGTTTTGCCGCCGAGCGCATCATCACGCGGTGAAAGGAATGCTCGATCTTGCGGCCTTGCGCCGACAATCGCATGCGCACCGCCATCGCCGGGCGGTCTTCGCCGGCGCGCAGCGAGCAGAGATCGTTGGAGATGCGCTCCGGCAGCATCGGCACGACGCGATCGGGGAAGTAGACGGAGTTGCCTCTTTCCAGCGCGTCGCGGTCGAGCCCCGAATGCGGCCGCACATAGAAGGAAACATCGGCGATCGCGACAGTGACGATGAAACCGCCTGGATTGTCGGCGGCTTTGTCCAGCTCGGCGTGGACCGCGTCGTCGTGATCCTTGGCGTCGGGCGGATCGATCGTGACGAGCGGCAGCGCGCGCCAATCCTCGCGGTGAAAACCTTCGGCCTGCAACGGGGCGGGGCGCGCACGTTCCGCTTCCGCAATTGCGTCGGGCCGGAACTCGGTCGGAATGTCGTGCACATGAATGGCAATCAGGCTCACCGCCTTTTCACTTGCGGTGGCGCCGACGACTTCGCGAATGCGCGCGGACGGCAGGCCGAAGCGTGTCTGCCGCATCACCTCGACGGAGACGAGATCGCCGTCTTTGGCGCCGCCGAGATCGGCCTCGGCGACGGCGAGCTCGCGCCCGGCGTGCTTCTTGTCGATCGGCACGATGCGTCCGCCATGGCCCGACGGTTCGGCGCGGAAAATCCCGAGCACGCGCGCTTTGCTGCGCGACAGGATTTTGACGACGCGGCCGCTATATGCCGGCTCATCTTTCTCCGGATCGCGCACTGCCTCGACCCGCAAGAGCGCGCGATCGCCGACGCCCGGCGCCGGCATGCCAGGGCGAGGCTTGCGCGGTACATGCACGAGAATTTTCGGTGCGCTGCCGAAACTCGCCTCGTCCCATTCCACCGGGATCGCGATGAGCTCGCCGTCGCGGTCGCGGCCGCTGATATCTGCAAGCGTCACGTCCGGCAGCGTGCCGGCTTTGTTAAGCCGCTTGCCGCGCGATTCGATCGCGCCTTCCTGTTTCAGCTCGGCCAGCAATTCCTTCAGGCCGACGCGATCGCCGCCCTTGATATTGAAGGCGCGCGCGATCTCGCGCTTGCCGATTTTCTGCGGCGACCTGCCGTTGACGTCGCGCTCTCGGGCAATGAAGGCGAGGATGTCGTCGCGCGAGGGGAGGGGATGTTGCTTTGTTTTGGGCTTGGTCAAATCATTCTCTGTTGAAATTCAGCTTTGACGTTTGGAACAGAACTCGGCGCAGCGCCCCCGGTCCATGCGTCATCTCACCTATATGGTGATCGCGCCCTGCACAGGACAGGGTGCTTCGTGTTGACGCCGATTCGTTTCGCGCGCCTACTAGCCGGCTGAAGCGGCATCCGAGGGAGGCAACGATGCACATGTCGAACGAAAGCATTCTGGTCATCATCATCGTCGGCCTCATCGCCGGATGGCTTGCAGGCCAAATCGCCTGGGGCACGGGGTTCGGGATCATTGGCGATCTTTTGATCGGCATCGTCGGCGCGTTCCTCGGCAATTGGCTGTTTGCCGAGCTCCGCATCCATATCGGCACCGGCATCATCGCGGCGATCATAAGCGCGACGATCGGGGCGCTCATTCTCCTGGCCCTGATAAGCCTCGTGCGGGGCCGCGGCAGAGTGGGCTACCGCCGCCGCTGGTAAGCCGCTGCAGCGCGCTTACTCCCCCGCGCTTACTCCCCGAGGTGGCGGCCCTCGATCAGCTCGCGTCCCGCATCGCGTAGAGAAGCGCGGGCGTCGTCGCGGGAATAGAACATGTGGCCGCCCGGCACCGCCTCGAAGCGAACCCGCCGCGCGTCTCCGTATGCCGGCAGCTGATCGACCAGCAATTTCGCGCCGAAATAGGACGTGATGAGGTCGGTGATGCCGCTCATCACAAGCACGCGCATCTTCGGATCAAGCGCCAGCGCCTGGCGCAAATCGCCAAGCGCCTCGTTGGTGCGACGGCCGCGATCCCAATTCCACTGCCGCACGACCTGATTGTTGAGGATTTCGTAGCGCAAGTCGCCGACCGGCCAGTTCAACCGGTTGACTGTGATGTCGGTCATCGCGCTGGCGATCGGCGCACGCAATCCGTCGAGGAACGGATCCGACCAATGGCTTTCCGCCGCATTGGGACTGGGATCGAGCGCGGTGATCGTGCCATCGTACATGCTGCCGACGCGCTGCTGCGCCCGGCCGCGTTCGCGCAGGAACGTGTCGGCATCGACGCGTCCGCCCAAGCGCGCGACGAGCGCGCGGTCGAGCCCGAGCAGGCCCGCGACCTTGCTGCTCAACCTGTCGACCGCCTCCTTATCGCGCGGCCCTTTCAAAAGATCCGAGAGATATTCGCCGGTCGCGTAGGTCTCGACATCCGCAAGATTCTTACGATCGGTAACCCCGCGCGCGACCGCCGTCATCGCCGGCAAGAGCGCGACACGCGTCAACGGTGTCGTGCCTTCGAACCAGCTGAAGTCGATCACCGGCGAGAGCATGGCAATGCCGTTGACGCCGACATTCTCGGTCTCTTGCAATACATGCGCGATTTTCGGCGCGCGGAAGCCGCCGTAGCTTTCGCCGAGGATGAATTTCGGCGAGGCGAGGCGGTTGTGCTGCTCGAGCCATTTGCGGATCGTCACCGCGAGGATGTCGATGTCGCCGCTCACCGAGTAAAAGTGCCGGCGCACGTCGTCGCCCTCGGCGAGAATGCGAGTGAAACCCGTGCCCGGCGGATCGAGGAAGACCAGATCGGTGAAGGGCAACCAGGTCTCGGCGTTAGCCGTCGTGACCGGCGGAGCCGAAGGCGCGAGCGCGGCGCCGGTCATCGATAGCCGCCATGGCCCCATTGCGCCGATATCGAGAAAGCCGGAGGCGGCGCCCGGCCCGCCGTTCAGCGCGAACGTGATCGGACGCTGAGATGCCTCTCCCGCATCGCTCCGTTCGAAGGCCACGTAAGCGATATCGGCTTGCGGGTTGCCGCTTCCTGCGTCGACAAGGCGGACCGCGCCGGCGCGTGCGGTAAACGCGAGCTGCTGCCCGCCGCCGATGTCGACGATATGCGACGTGACCGATTCCGGCGGCAGGGGAGTGCGCGGGGTCGCCGGCGCCTCGCTGCGGCGCTGTTCGCTCCGGTTCGCACCGCCGCCGGGGCCGCGACCTTCCTGGGCCGAGGCGATCTGCCCTGCGGCGAGAATGAGCGCGGCAAGGCCAATCGCAGGGCGCCGCAGATACGCCTGTTTCATAAATCCCCTCATCTGAGCAGCAAATGGGGCAGGCTGAGCGGAAGGCGAGCAGGCTCAGGCTGGCGCGTGATCCCGCACGATCTGGAAGGCAGGCTGCGGCGGCGCCGGATCGAGCTTCGGCAGCGCGTTCATGACCCGCTCCGGCGGCAGGACGACAATGACCTCGGTCCCCTCCCGCACCTTCGAGCGCAGGCTGAACATGCCGCCGTGCAGCTCGATGAGGCCTTTGACGATCGGCAGGCCGAGGCCGGTCCCCTCGTCGGCATTCTTCTGGGCAAGCGTGCCGCGACCGAACGAGGACATGACGATCGGGATTTCGTCCTCCGGAATGCCCGGTCCGGTGTCCCTGATCGAGAGATATTGGCCGCCAGCGGCGGTCCAGCCAAGCTTGATCGTGACCTGTCCACCTTGCGGGGTGAACTTGATCGCATTCGACAGAAGGTTCAGCACGACCTGCCGGATCGCCCGCTCGTCGGCCCAGATGCGCGGCAGGTCCGGCTCGACCGCCTCGACAATGGTAATGTCGCGCTTTTGCGCCCGCAGCGTCAGCAGCCGGCAGCAATCCTCGACGACGGCGCTCAGCGAGACGGATTCCTCCTTGAGCTCGTAGCGGCCCGCCTCAACCCGCGACAGGTCGAGAATCTCGTTGATCAGCATGAGCAGATGCTGGCCGCTCGAATGGATGTCGTTAGAATATTCCTTGTAGGCGGACACCGAATGGGGCCCGAACAGCTCGCCCTGCATGACCTCGGAAAAGCCGAGGATGGCATTGAGCGGCGTTCGAAGTTCATGGCTCATCGTCGCGAGAAAACGCGATTTGGCGAGATTGGCCTCTTCGGCGCGCCGCCGCGCCTCGTCGGAATTGGCCTTGGCCTGCTCGAGCTCGGCGATCAGTCCGTTTTTCTCGGCCTGGAACGTCAGGGTCGCCAGTGATTGGGTATAAAGGCGCCGCGCCAGGATGACGAAATAGACCTGGGTCGCTACCGCCAGCGTGGCGATCGGCAGGGTGCTGGCGCTCTCGAAGCCGCGGAGCGCCAGCACGATCGCCAGGGTAACCGGGGTCAACGTGCAGTAGGCGGCGCCGGGAATCGCGGCGCTCACGGTGGCGTTGATGGCGGCAACAAGAAGCAGGACGATGAGGACGAAGGCGCGGGCGTCGGCGTCGCCATGCTGCAGGATGAGCGCCGCGATCAGCGCGAAGGCGAAACCCTGGATCGTCTCCGAGAGCAGGAAGCGCCCGCGCCAGGCGACGACGTTGATCTGTGCGTCGGTCGCCGACAAGAAGCGCCCGGCTAGCGCATAGCCGATCGCAAGGGCGGCAAACACCACCCCGGTCCATAGGAGCAGGTCGGCCGCGGGGATCCAGATCGACGAGATGAGGCCGACGACGACGAGAAGTGCGAGTGTCGGGCCCGCCGCGCCCCGGCGCGCCAGCGCGAACAGGTGCAGAAGCTCGACGTCGAAGGCGCGATGCCCGGTTCCGGACGAGGTAAGTTTCTCGCGAACCTCGCGGACCCGGAAGGCAACCCGCCTACGCTGCGCTGCGCTGTCCGGGTCGGTACCGCGACCGCGCGCGATCATCTCGGCGGTGACTTCACTCATTACTAACCGGCTCGATCGACTTAGAGCGAGTTTCTGACGCTGATCGACAATCGCGCGGAAACGTTAATGGAGGGCTGACTGCCCAGCCCGCTTTTTATGCAATTTTTGCCGCATTGTGCGCTGGCGCACATCGCGGGTATCAAATCGCTGAGACAAATTCTGGTTTTGCCTGCGTCGCACCACGTTTGCGGGAGAGAGGGGAGTATGGTCTCCTCCCGCCCACCTGATACGAGGGGGCCAACAAACCTCGAAGGTCTTCCTTAGGGAGGGGAAGAATGAAGCTGTATGACACGCGCACCGCGCCCAATCCGCGGCGCGTTCGCGTCTTTCTGGCTGAAAAGGGGATTGAAATTCCCGATGTGCAGCAGATCGATCTCAGTAAGCTCGAGCAGAAGGGCGAGGAGTTCACCCGGATCAATCCGGTGCAGCGCACGCCCGCCCTCGAGCTCGACGACGGTACGATACTCACAGAATCGGTGGCGATCTGCCGATACTTCGAGGAGCTTCAGCCAAATCCGCCATTGATGGGCACCGACGCAAAAAGCAAGGCGATCGTGGAGATGTGGCAGCGCCGCCTCGAGCTGCACTTTCTCATGCCGGTCGCCATGGCCTTCCGGCATACCCATCCGGCGATGGCGCAAATGGAGACCCCGCAATTTCCCGAATTCGGCGAAGCCAACAAGCCTCGGGTTCTCGCGTTCCTTGAGCACCTCGACGCCGAGCTCGGACAGCGGCGCTATGTCGCCGGCGACGCGTTCACGATTGCAGATATCACCGCGCTTGTTGCGACCGATTTCATGCGACCCGCGCGGATCACACGACCCGAGAATTTGAAGAACCTGACACGTTGGTACGGCGAGGTCTCTGCCCGTCCGAGCGCAAAGGCCTAAAGATTGATTTCTCGATGCGCGTGACCTTTGTCGGAACGGGCGATGCCTTCAACTCGGGCGGCCGCGCACACACGTGCTTTCGCCTGGACAGCGGCGGGCGCACGCTCGTCGTAGATTTCGGCGCGAGCGCGTTATCGGCCTGGCGCAAGCTCGGTCTCGACCTTTGCGATGTTGACGCAATCGCGTTATCGCACCTTCACGGCGATCATTTTGGCGCGTTGCCGTTTATTCTGCTCGATTACCAATTCGTTTCGCGCTGCAAGGACTCACTCGTCATCGCCGGGCCGCCGGGAACGCAGGCTCGGCTTCACGCTGCTATGGAAACGTTTTTTCCAAAATCGACGAGCAACAAGTGGCGATTCAAATGGTCGGTCAGCGAGATTGCACTCGGCGAGCCGACCGCAGTCGCTGGATTTCAAATCGTCACGACGGAAATGTTGCATCCCTCCGGCGCGCCCTCGACCGCGCTGCGGATCTCGAAAAATGGCAAGCTCTTCGCCTATTCCGGCGATACCGCCTGGAACGACGGATTGTTCGACGTTGCCGAGGGTGCCGACCTTTTCGTAGTCGAGTGTTCGTCCGGGAATTCCCCGCTTCCCTACCATCTCGATTGGCCGACACTGAAGGCCAATCTGCCGGGTTTGAAGGCGAAGCGGGTTGCGGTGACCCATATGGGAGATAGCGCGCTCGCGCGCGCGGCGGAGATGAAGGCGGCGGGCGTGCATGTCACTTTTGACGGCGAGATCCTCGACATCTGACGAGCCTCGAACAGATATCTCGGCCGAGAAAAAAGGGACTGGAGGTTCGCTATGCCGATTACATCGAGATACGTGTTCATTGCCAGTATGGATGTCGATCCGACAAAGGAAGCGACTTTCAATGAGGTGTACGACACCGAGCACATTCCCAATCTGATGAAGGTGCCGGGTGTGCGTTCGGTGACGCGCCTGAAGGGCGAAGGCTTCGAATTTGCAATCGGCGGCGCGAAAAAGCAGATTGAACATACTGGACCCGTTTACAGCGCTGTGTACGAGATCGACGGTCCGCAGGTGCTCGCCAGCGCCGAATGGGCGAAGGCCGTCGAGGCGGGGCGGTGGCCCGACGAGGTGCGGCCCTACACGCGTAATCGGCATCACGCCTTGTACAGGTTGTGCTGACAACGGGAGCGGCGTGAGGGAGGTGGGTCTCGCCGGTTCTGGCCAGACTGCCCCGACGGCGGGTGTATATGCCAGCTATGATCGCGAAATCGTCTGTATCCCAAGTCGCGCGTCCGCTTGACGAGATTACCGGGCGCATTGGCGAATGTCGCATCTGTCGCGACATCCGAGGTGCCGGTCGCTTGCCGCACAACCCGCGGCCGGTGTTTCGTGTGTCGGCGACGGCACGGCTTTTGATCGCGAGCCAGTCGCCGGGCATCCGCGTGCACGAGACAGGGCTGCCGTTCAACGATCCCTCGGGCGATCGCTTGCGGCAATGGATGGCCGTCGATCGCGACACGTTCTACGATGAATCGAAGATCGCGATCGTGCCGATGGGGTTCTGCTTTCCCGGCTATAACGAACTCAAAGCCGATCTGCCGCCGCGCCGCGAATGTCGCGCGACGTGGCACGACGAATTGTTTGAGCATCTGCCGCAGATCGAAGCGATCCTCGCGATCGGCCGCTATGCACAGGATTACCATTTTGCGCGGCTCGGACGAGCCTTGCCGAAGGGCGCGCGCGTCGACGAGATCGTGCGGCGCTGGCGCGAATTCGAGGGCAGACGCCCGCGCGTCTTCGCGCTGCCTCATCCTTCCTGGCGCAACAGCGGCTGGCTGAAGCGCAATCCGTGGTTCGAGGCGCAGGTATTGCCGGTCGTGCGCGCCGAAGTGGCGCGGCTCACCTCACCACGATGACGTCAGCGATTCGCCGCGGCATCGTTTGGCGCAATCTTCCACAGGGCGAATCCCTTGCGAGTCCAACCCTTCTCATTGAACCAGGGCGAGCTCTGGATGTCGGAGGTGGTCACGTAAAGCGTACCGTCCGCGCCTTGCGAGAAGGTGTCGGGCCAGTGCAGGCGCTCATCCTGCACGAGCGTGCTGATCGAGCCGTCGCCGGCACGCATCTTGACGGAATTGTCCGTGATCGAGGTCAAGAAAAGGCGGCCTTGCTTGTCCATCCAATAACCGTCGGTTGGGAACGTCTCGCCGACGCTTTCGACTTTTGCTGCAACCTGATCGGGGCTTGCATTCTCATCGCGCAGAACGGATGTGGCAATGCGATACGACGTCTTTCCGGTGAGTGCCTGCCAATAGAGATACTGCCCTTGTGGGTCGAGAGCGATACTGTCAGCGGCAAACTGAACGCCGCGGCCATCCGGCCGGCGCAGTTCGCGACCTTCGACTGCGACCTTGACGTCGGGCTCAGGTTGCGTGGACGGATGCTTGCTGAGGACGTTCCGCGCCTTGCCGCTGTCGAGATCGAGCACAACGAGCGAGCCCGGCGCTCCGGAATTCGTCATATAGGCGGTCTTGCCGTCCGGCGAGATGCGCACGTCGTTCAAATAGCTGCCCTGCGGGGCGGCATCGGGCCCCATCATGTAAACCCGGCCGACTTTGTTTGAGGCAAGATCGATGCGCACGAGCTTCGGTCCGTTCGGAACGATCTTTTCGGAGTTGGGCGCGGCAGGATCGACAACCCACAACGAGCCTTTCTGGTCGGCGAAGACGGCTTGCACGCAGACGAAATGATTGTCGGATTGGAGCGGCGCGGCATTGCGCCATTTGTTCCATTCTTCGTCGGGGTAGGGCGTCAGCTTGCCGTCACTGCCGAGCTCTGCGACGGAAATCGGTGCATCTTCTGTCCAGCGGGGGAAATTGACGAAGATGCGCCCGGTTTCAGTGACGGCGACACCGGTCACCTGATGATCGAACTTGGTGACCTGCGTCAAATTCTTGTTCTGCCCGGTGATCGCGGCGACAGCGTTCGTCGCCCGATCCTGCAGGCTTTGAGCGGTCGCCGGCTGCGGCGAGCTGAAGACAATCGAGGATGCTGCGATCACAAGACTAACATAAGATATAAAGCTACGCATTGAAATTCTCCGAAACATGCGCGGTGAACGCCGCCTGCAAACGTTTGTTCCGGGAAATCTCATTGGTGGAGGAGGCAACGGAATCTGCGTATTTTTTCCGCAAATCCCGCCCTGTCAACGCTGTTCCAAGTGTTCGGGCGTGTGCCTCCCCTCGCGCAACAGCGCGTCGCGCGCATCCGAGGCGAATTGCCTGGCCCAAGTCACGTACAGAATCCCTGCCGTCGTGACGAGAAACACATACGGGCTTACGAACCAGCCGAGATAGGCAAACGAGAAAAAGAACGCGCGCTGGCCGCGGGTGAAATGCCGGCCGGCAGCGATGTTCATTCGTGCCGCGCGCATCAGGGCGCGTTGGCGTTCCTCGACGTGCGGCGAATTCGCCGGCGGCGTCGCACCGATGAGGATCGCCGAATAGTTGTAGAGCCGGTAGGACCAGGCGAACTTGAAGAAGGCGTAGCCGAAAATTGCGCCGAGGCCGAGCACTTTCACTTCCCAAAGCCATCGGGTCGTGGTCAGTCCAAACGGCAGATCGGAAAAAACCCTCAAAACGTCGTCGGTGCCGCGCAGAAGCGTGGCAGCTGCGCCGATGGCGATCAGCGAGGTCGAGGCGAAGAAGGCCGTACCGTTCTGCAAGGACGCCGTGACGGCCGTGTCGACGATGCGCACCTCGCGCCGGCTCATCTGCTCCATCCATGAGACGCGGTAGGCGTTCATCGTCGCGTTGAGTCCGCGTTTTCGCGGGCTCACCCGATCGACATAGAAGTGGTAGCCGACCCAGGCCAAGACGAAAAAAGCGAGGGCGATGATATCGACGAAGGGCAGGGGCGGCATTGCTGGGTTGCGTCCGGTTCGGGTTATAGATCGCATCGAGCGGTGCTAGGGCAAGGCTCGGAGGCGGTCATGTCGATTTCAGTAGCGATCGTCGCGCCCGGCAATATGGGCGCGGCGATCGGCCGAAGGCTCATCGAAAACGGCTTGCGCGTGCTCACTTCGCTCGCGGGCCGCAGCGTCGCGAGTGCGAAGCGCGCGCAAGCCGCGGGCATGCAGGCGGTCGACGACGCGGCGCTGGGTCGATCCGATCTCGTCCTCTCGATCGTGCCGCCGGCCGATGCGATCTCCTTCGCCGAGCGAATGGCGCCGCATCTCATCTCCGGCATGCCGAAGCCGGTGTTTGTCGATTGTAATGCGGTCTCGCCCGCGACCGTCGCACGCATTGCCGAAATCATTGCGCCGACCGGTGCGCCCTTCGTCGATGGCGGGATTATCGGCGCGCCGCCGCAGCAGGGCAGCAAAGGGCCGCTGCTCTATGTCTCGGGCGAGTTGGCCGGGCGGGTCTTGGTTCTTCGCGCCCATGGACTTGACGTTCGCGTGGTGGAGGGTGGCATCGGCGCCGCCTCGGCGCTCAAAATGTCCTATGCTGGCATCACCAAGGGGCTGACCGCGCTTGGCGCCGCGATGCTGCTCGGCGCGACCCGGGCCGGCGTCGCCGAGGCGCTTTATGCCGAGCTTGCGGCAAGCCAACCGGCGCTGCTGCCATGGTTCTCGCGCCAAATCCCAGGGATGTATCAAAAGGCTTATCGTTGGGTGGCCGAGATGGAGGAGATCGCCGAGTTTCTGCGCGAAGATGCCGCCGCCGCCGAGATGTTCCGCGGGGCGGCGTCGCTCTACGCGCGTCTCGCCGGTGACGGTTCGGGGTCGACGCGGGAAACCGCGGAACTCTCGCGCTTCATCGATCAATCGCCGGCTCGGAAAGCTTCGTAAAGGAACGCCATGTCCCAGAAGATTAAGCGCGGTATAAAGGAAATGCTGGCAACGGCCGAAGCGGAAATCGAGACGCTGCCGGCTGCGCAGGCCGTGGCATTGCAGGGCCGCGATGACACCGTGCTTGTCGACTTGCGCGATCCACGCGAACGCGAACGGGAAGGCGTCATTCCCGGCGCGTTTTCGTGCACGCGCGGCATGCTCGAATTCTGGATCGATCCGGAAAGTCCGTATCACAAGCCAATCTTTGCCGAGGACAAGCGTTTCGTCTTCTTCTGTGCCGGCGGGATGCGCTCGGCGCTGGCGGCACAGACCGCGAAGCATATGGGGCTGCAGCCGGTCGCGCATATCGAAGGCGGGTTCAAGGCCTGGCGCGAAGCCGGGGGTCGCGTGGAAAAGCTACAACCGAAGCCGGCGAAAACGAGCTGACCAATGGCACTCACGCTCGTACTCGCCAACAAGGCATACTCGTCCTGGTCAATGCGGCCGTGGATGGTTTTGAAACATTTCGAAATCCCGTTCGAAGAGATCGTCATTCCGATGAACCGGCCGGAGACGCGGGCCGAGATGCTTCAGCATGCACCGAGCGGCAAATGTCCGTCATTGCGCGATGGCTCCATCACGGTATGGGATTCGCTCGCGATCATCGAATATCTCGCCGAGACCTATCCGATATTCCCGATCTGGCCGCGCGGCACGGACGCGCGGGCACATGCCCGATCATTGTCTGCTGAAATGCATTCTGGCTTCATGGCGCTTCGGAGCGAGTGCCCGATGAATATCCGTCGGCCCCGCCGCGCGATTAAGGTCAGCGACCATGCTCTCGCCGATGTGAGGCGAATCGACGAAGCCTTCATCGATGCGCGGACGCGGTTTGGCGGGGCAGGGCAGTTCCTCTTCGGCGACTTCAGTGCCGCCGACGCGATGTTCGCGCCCGTCGTCAATCGCTTCGACACCTACGACTTGCCCCTGAGCGACACGACGCGTGCCTACATGGCGGCTGTGAAGGCGCTGCCTGCCTGGAAGCAATGGGAGCGCGATGCTTTTGCAGAGCCATGGCGGATGGAGAATTACGAAGCGATTTAGTCGGATCAGTCCCGGATGACGCGGTTTTCATGACGTTCCGTTCCGCGGCAGAGGATCGCAGATACGTCATTACCATTCGCACGATCGCGGTCGGCATCTTTCTATTTGCTGCCGGGGAGGTCGGTTATGCGCTGACGATTGGATCGTCTTTCCTGGTTAAGGATGGGATGGATTGGATCTACGACGTGCTTCTCTATGGCATGGCGGCGATCATCTTCGGACGCGGCGCCAGAGCCGAGCGCGTCGCCGCGCTCGTCGGCGTAGGGATCATGTTCGTGTCGATCGGCGAAACGGCATACGATATGGTCTCGAAGATCGTCGCCCCACGCCAGATTGAGCCGCTGCAGCTCGGCTTCTCAGCCTTAAGCACGGTCGTGATCGTACTGTTGGTCGTCATAGCCTTGCTACCGTTTCGGAGGAGCCGCAATCCACTCATCGAAACGACCTGGCTTTCGGCGCGGAACGACGCAATTTTCGCCAGCATCTATGCTTGCGTCCAATTCGCGGTGCGCATGGCGCCGATCCGCGCACCCGAACTTGCGCTCGATACATTGAGTGTGCTGCTCACGCTTCAGGCGATCTACGTCATCATCCGTGAGGTGTCGGCGGATGCGCAAAAGCCCGAGACCGCTTGATCGGTTCCACCGCACCTGCTGTAGATACGTGTAGAATGGGAGGAGGCGCATGGCTCAATCGAAAATCGCCGTCGTGACCGGCGGCGGCACAGGCGTGGGCAAGTCCTCGGCGCTCGCCTTGATGAAGGCGGGCTGGGACGTGGTCCTTGCCGGGCGCCGCAAGGAGCCGCTCGAAGCGGTCGCGAAAGAAGGCGCCGGGTCCGGGCGCAAAGCGATCGCGGTGCAGACCGACGTCGCCGATCCCGATTCGGTGAAGGCCCTTTTCGCAGAGGTCGAAAAAACATTCGGCCGGCTCGATCTCTTGTTCAACAATGCGGGGATCGGCGCGCCGGGCGTCGATCTCGACGAACTGCCGTTCGAGAAATGGAAGAGCGTCGTCGACATCAATCTCACCGGGTCCTTCCTGTGCGCGCAGCAGGCGTTCCGCATCATGAAGACGCAATCGCCGCGGGGTGGGCGCATCATCAACAACGGGTCGATCTCGGCGCACGCGCCGCGCCCGAATTCGATCGCCTATACGTCGACGAAGCACGCGATCACCGGGTTGACGAAGACGATCTCCCTCGATGGCCGCAAATACGACATCGCCTGCGGGCAGATCGACATCGGCAATGCCGAGACCGATCTCGCGCGGCGAATGGCCGACGGAGTGCGGCAGGCCGATGGCTCCGTCAGGGTCGAGCCGCTGATGGACCCGCAGCACGTCGCTGACGCGATCGTCTTCATGGCCGGCTTGCCGCTCGCCTCGAACGTGCAGTTCCTGACGATCATGGCGACGAAGATGCCGTTTGTCGGACGCGGCTAGGGCGCCTGTGAATTGCGGGGAGGAGCGTTTGGCCGGGGCGCCCGAACCCGCTAGAAACCGCCCATGCCACTCCACCTGCTAAAGCTGTGCGTCGGGGTCGATTCGATTCGCGATCTCGAATCCTGGATCGCCGAGCGGCTTGCCGGACTGCGCGAGCGCGGCGAGAAGCCCGAGCGCTTCCACACGACCCGAATGGTGCCGAAGCGTGCCGCCGAGCTTTTGGACGGCGGCTCGCTCTATTGGGTGATCCGCGGCCAGATCGCGGCGCGCGAGACGCTGCTCGATATCCGTCCCTTCACCGATGCGGAGGGCATCCACCGTTGCAAGCTCGTGCTCGATTCCAAGGTCGTGCCGGTGATGCCGCGCCCCTACCGCGCTTTCCAGGGCTGGCGCTATCTCGCTGCACACGAGGCGCCCCGGGATTTCGGCGCGAGCGCCGCCGAGATCGCCGACATGCCGGAGGCGATGCGACGCGAGTTGCGGGAACTCGGGCTGCTCTATTGAGGGATCATCAGCTCCAGCAATAATTCAGCCGGTCAAGTCTTCGTTGCAGCTTTATCGGCGGCTTTCCTGGCTGCTTTATTGGCTTCGTCACCGCGCGCTCGCCGGCCACCTTTCGCGCGGCCTGGGCGCAGCGGTCGCGAAACGCGTCGACTTCTTCCTGCGTCAAATGTTCGATGCCGATGAACGCGTTCTGCGCCGCGCTGGAGCGGATGAGCTCGTCGAGTTTAGCCTGTAGCGCGGCGCCTTCGCGGTTTTGGCTGTTCTGAATGAGGAACACCATGAGAAACGTTACGATCGTCGTTCCGGTATTGATGACGAGCTGCCACGTGTCGGAGAAACGAAACATCGGCCCGGAGGCGCCCCACACCAGGATCAACAGGCAGCAGAACACAAATGTAATGGGATGACCGGCCGCTCTGGAGACACGATCGGCCACATGCCCGAAAAAGCTCGAAATTTTCATCGGCGCGCTCCCTATATGCGGAGGAGTCTTGCTTAGCTTACTCGATTCGCTCCCAGCCGTTCATACCGAGCCTCTCTTGCGGGCGGAACCGCGCCTTATAGGCCATCTTCTTCGAGCCTTCGACCCAATAACCCAGATAAACATGTGGTAGTCGCAGGCGGTGCGCGCGATCGAGATGGTCGAGGATCATGAAGGTTCCCAGCGAGCGCTCGGCCTCGTCGGGATCGTAGAAGGAATAGACCATCGATAAACCGTCGGCGAGAATGTCGGTAAGGCAGGCGGCGACGAGCGCGCCCCTGCCGCGGCCGTTGATGGTCGTGTCAGGCCCGCGATGCCGATATTCGATCACACGCGTGTTCACATGCGAATCCTCGACCATCATGGAGTAGTCGAGCACGCTCATGTCGGCCATCCCGCCATCACCGTGGCGGGCATCGACATATCCGCGGAACAGCGAATATTGATCCGAACTCGCCTGATTGGCCAAGGCGCGGCCAACGAGATCAGCGTTGACCTCGCGAATCCGGCGCAAGCTGCGCGTTTCCACGAACTCGTCCACCAGCACGCGCACGGACACACAGGCCCGGCAGGATTCGCATGCCGGCCGGTAGGCGATTGTCTGCGAGCGGCGGAAGCCGGATTGCGTAAGCGCGTCGTTGAGGCCGGGTGCGCGTCGGCCGATCAGATGCGTGAACACCTTGCGCTCTTCGCGTCCCGGCAAATAGGGGCAGACCGAGGGCGCGGTGAGATAGAATTGCGGCGCGTCGCGCGGCTCTTTCGTCAAATCAAGTCATCTCCGCGCCAGCGAGAGTAGCAAGCCGGATACGGTGCGCAACCTCTCAGTACGGCCGCCGCAGCACAATAACACCGGAAAATATATCGTGGAGGCAACGCTTGTCATGCGTGAAGAGCGACACGAGGAGAATCGGCGGGAACATCCAGCTGAAATAGAAGAGCACCGCATGGATCGCCGCGATGATGAACGGTACACGCCCGCCGCCCACGACCTGCATCTCGATGTCCATCATGCGCATGCCGATTGTGCCGCCGTGCCGGCCGGAGACGCTGAACCCATTGTAAAAGAAGGCGACGAAGGGAAAGAGCGGCGGCAGAATGAACAAGGCAAGGCCGAGCGTTGCGACAGTGAGGGCCAGCCAGAGCGCAAAGGCAAGAAATCCGACAATGATCAGGTCGATGAATAGCGCCAAGATGCGCCGCGTGCGCACACCGGCAAGCGCCTCCCGCGGCAGGACGGGCGGCATCGCATAAGCGCCGGTCTGCGGGTAAGTGCGTGTGGTCAAGGTCGGGTCGAACATGTCGGCTCTCCTGCGGCAGCTGCCGCCGCCGCGGCAAATGTGGGATGCCGGTGTCGCGCCAGCAAGTGCGCGCAGGACTGAGGATCAGCCGTCGCGCAGTGCCTCGGCCGCTCGCACGGCGAAATAGGTCAGGACGCCATCGGCGCCGGCGCGCTTGAAGGCGAGCAGGCTTTCCAGCATCGCTCTATCGCCGTCGAGCCAGCCGTTCTGCGCGGCGGCCATGATCATCGCGTACTCACCCGAGACCTGATAGGCGAAGGTCGGCTGCCCGAAGGTGTCCTTCACTCGCCGGACGATGTCGAGATACGGCAGCCCCGGCTTGACCATGACCATATCGGCGCCTTCGAGAATGTCCTGCTCGACCTCGCGCAGGGCTTCGTCGGAATTCGCCGGGTCCATCTGGTAGGTGCGCTTGTCGCCGATCAGCGTCTTGTTCGTGCCGACCGCGTCGCGGAAGGGGCCGTAGAAAGCGGACGCATATTTCGCCGCGTAGGCCATGATCTGGACGTGCTCATAGCCCTCGCCGTCGAGCCCGGCGCGGATCGCCGCGACCCGCCCGTCCATCATGTCGGAGGGCGCGATCACGTCGGCCCCGGCGCGCGCCTGATTGAGCGCTTGCTTCACAAGCACTGCAACCGTCTCGTCGTTCAAGATGTCCTCGCCGCGCATGAGGCCGTCATGGCCATGGCTTGTATACGGATCGAGGGCGACGTCGGTGACGAGGCCGAGATCGGGCACGGCCGCCTTGATCGCCCGGCAGGCCCGGCAGACGAGGTTTTGGTCGTGCAGCGCCTCGGACCCGTGCGGGTCCCGGAGCCCAGGGTCGGTATACGGGAAGATCGCCATCGCCGGGATGCGTAGCGCCGCCGCGTTTTCCGCCGCGCGCACTGCCTCATCAACGGAATACCGCACCACGCCGGGCATCGAAGCGACCGGCTCGGTGCGCCTCTCGCCGTCGATGACGAAAATCGGCCAGATCAGGTCGTTCGTCGTCAGCACGTTCTCGCGCACGAGCCGGCGCGCCCATTCCGATTTGCGATTGCGGCGCGGCCGATGCGTCAGCCCGAGCTTCTCGGCGGCGGGAGCTTCGCTTCGCGAGGGAAACGGCGCGATCTTGGCTTTGGGCTCGGACGAGGGCATGCGAAATCTCTAGAAGAGGATGCTTTAGGCGACCCTATTGCCACTTTGACCCTGCGCACAAGGTTGCGCCGCCGGCGGGGAGTCAGGAACGATGCGAGGCATCAACTATGACGAGCGGCAGCATGCGCAGTACCGGCGCGGGCGGGAATTGCCGCCCGAAAGATTGGCACTGTGGATCGACATGTTCGCACGGCATGCGCCGGATGAACGCCCGATTGCAGTGCTCGATCTCGGCTCAGGAACGGGCCGCTTTACGCCGGCGCTCG
>JAFASC010000182.1 GCA_019244955.1 Methylobacteriaceae bacterium
GCCTATATCGCCGCCCATCCCACAGGCGGATTGAATGCGGTTCCTGCTCTAAGGCTCCGCTCCGGTGGCCGGTCTTCTGACCAGCCCAGATATCCGCCGCGGCTCAACCGGAGAATACCCAGTCAATGGCACTTCCTGACTTCAGCATGCGTGGCCTCCTCGAGGCCGGCGCCCATTTCGGCCATCAGTCGCACCGCTGGAACCCGAAAATGGCGCCCTACATTTTCGGCACCCGCAACAACATCCACATCATCGACCTCGCGCAGACGGTTCCGCTGCTGCATCAGGCGCTTAAGGCCGTGTCCGACACAGTCGCCAAGGGCGGGCGTGTGCTCTTCGTCGGCACCAAGCGCCAGGCACAGGACGCGATTGCCGACGCCGCCAAGCGCAGTGCGCAATACTACATCAATTCCCGCTGGCTCGGCGGCATGCTGACCAACTGGAAGACGATCTCTGCCTCGATCTCTCGGTTGCGCAAGCTCGACGAGCAGCTCGGCTCAGGCGCCTCCGGCCTGACCAAAAAGGAGCGGCTGATGCTCTCGCGCGAGCGCGAGAAGCTCGAAAAGGCGCTCGGCGGCATCAAGGACATGGGCGGCGTCCCCGATCTGATCTTCGTCATCGATACGAACAAGGAGCAGCTCGCGATCAAGGAGGCGAACCGTCTTCACATCCCGATCGCCGCGATCCTCGACACCAATTCCGATCCCGACGGCATCACCTATCCGGTGCCCGGCAATGACGATGCCGGACGTGCCATCGCGCTTTATTCCGATCTCGTTGCGCGCGCCGCGATCGACGGCATTGGGCGCGGTCAGGGTGCCCTCGGCGTCGATTTGGGTGCTGAGGAAGCACCGCCGGCCGAGGAACTGCCGCCGGCGCGGCGCGTGCTCGAGGCTACCGCTCCCGCCGAGGCTCCGGCCGAAAGCGCCGGCGAGACCCAGTACGAAGCCCCGGCGGAAAAGTTCGAGCTTTTGTCGGCGCCGCGCGGCGCGCCGGACGATCTCGTCAAGCTCACCGGCGTCGGGCCGCAGCTCGAGAAGAAGCTAAACGAGGCCGGGATCTACCATTACTGGCAGCTCGCCGCGATGACCCCGGACGACGTGAAGACGATCGACCGCGATCTCAAGCTCAACGGCCGCATCGACCGCGACGGCTGGGTCAACCAGGCGCGCGCACTGCTCGCTGCGTAATCACAATTGAACCGGCGGCGATTGGCTGCCGGCTCGTATTTAAATCGCCCGTAGATTTGCACGAATTCAAAAGATGCAAATCCGAGCAAAGAAGGACCAACACAAAATGGCCGCCATTTCCGCCAGCCTTGTCAAGGATCTTCGCGAGAAGACCGGCGCCGGCATGATGGATTGCAAGAACGCGCTCACGGAAGTCGCCGGCGATATAGAAGCGGCGGTCGATTGGCTGCGCAAGAAGGGGCTGTCGAAAGCCGCGAAAAAGTCCGGCCGTGTCGCGGCGGAAGGGCTTGTCGCTGTAGCCGTGCGCGGCAATGCCGGCGTCGTACTCGAGGTCAATTCCGAAACCGATTTCGTCGCGCGTAACGAAGATTTTCAAAAACTCGTGCGTTCGATCGCCGATGTCGCGGTTACGAAGGGTGTGACGGATGCCGATGCTCTGAGGAGTGAGGCTTACCCCGGCGGCGGCACCGTTGGCGAGGCGATCTCGAACGCGATCGCGACGATCGGCGAGAACATGACGCTGCGGCGCGCTGCGAAACTGTCAGTCGCGTCCGGCGTGATCGGACAATATGTACACGCGCCGGTCGCCGACGGGCTCGGCAAGATCGGCGTGATCGTCGCGCTTGAATCAAGCGGTGATCAACCGACGCTGTCGCTTCTGGCTCGCCAGATCGCGATGCATGTCGCCGCCGCTTCGCCGCTGGCGCTCGATTCCTCGGCGCTCGATCCGGCGACCGTGGAGCGTGAACGCAACGTCTTGCGCGACAAGAATGCCGGCAAGCCGGCGCACGTGCTCGACAAAATCGTCGAGTCCGGCCTCAAGACCTTTTACAAGGAAGTTGCGCTGGTCGATCAGGCCTCGATCCATGCCGAACATAACGGCAAGACGATCGGACAGACGGTGAAAGAGCAGGAGGGTAAGGCCGGCGCGCCGATCAAACTTGTTGGCTTTGTTCGTTTCGCCCTCGGAGAAGGCGTCGACAAGCCGACCGAGCCGGACTTTGCCGCCGAGGTCGCGGCTGCCGCGGGGCAGGGCTAGACTCAACCCAATCTGGCGAGGGCAGGCGGCGATGAGCGTTTCCAAGGGCAAGCCGGATTGGAAACGCGTTATTATCAAGCTGTCCGGCGAAGCGCTCACCGGGGGTGAGGGCGGTTTCGGCCTGCATGCGCCGACCGTCGCCCGGATCGCCCGCGATATCGCCAGCGCTGCCTCGCTCGGCATCGAAATCGGCGTCGTCGTCGGCGGAGGCAACTTTTTTCGCGGTCTGCAGGCGGCCGAGACCGGCATCGAGCGTGCGCGTGCCGACTCCATCGGCATGCTCGCAACCGTGATGAATGCACTCGCGCTCGAAGCGGCGCTCGAAGAGGCAAAGTCTCCAGCGCGCGCTCTGTCCGCCATCGCAATGCCGGCGCTTTGCCAGCCCT
>JAFASC010000242.1 GCA_019244955.1 Methylobacteriaceae bacterium
ATTTTCCTCAGCTGGACTCGAACGGGAGGCGCCGCATCCGCTTGCCGACCGCTTGCGCCCGCGCACGCTTGCCGAAGTGGCCGGGCAGGATCATCTCCTCGGCGCGAACGGCGCGCTGACGCGGCTGTTGCGCTCGGGCTCGCTCGGCAGCCTCATCTTTTGGGGCCCGCCCGGGACGGGAAAGACGACGGTCGCGCGGCTTTTATCGACGGAAACCGACCTCGCCTTTGTGCAGATTTCCGCGATCTTTTCCGGAGTCGCAGATTTGAAGAAGGTCTTCGAAGCGGCGCGCGAGCGCCGCCGCATGGGGCACGGCACGCTGCTTTTCGTCGACGAGATCCACCGCTTCAATCGCGCGCAGCAGGATTCCTTCCTGCCCGTCATGGAGGACGGCACGGTGACTTTGGTTGGGGCGACAACCGAGAACCCTTCGTTCGAGCTGAACGCGGCTTTGTTGTCGCGTGCCCGCGTTCTGATCTTCAAAGCGCTGGATGAAGAGGCGCTGCGCGCATTGATGCAGCGCGCCGAAGCAGCCGAAGGCAAGACGCTGCCGCTCGACGAGGACGCGCGCGAAGCGCTGATCCAAATGGCGGATGGCGACGGCCGCGCCATCCTGACGCTCGCGGAAGAAGTCTGGCGCGCCGCCGCGGCGGGCGAGACGTTCGATCGTGCGGCGCTGATCGAGATCGTGCAGCGCCGCGCGCCCATCTACGACAAGGCCCAGGAGGGGCACTACAATCTGATCAGCGCGCTGCATAAGGCGGTGCGCGGCTCCGATCCCGACGCAGCGCTCTATTATCTCGCACGCATGTTCGATGCCGGCGAGGATCCGCTGTTCCTGGCCCGTCGCATCGTGCGCATGGCGGCGGAAGACATCGGCATGGCCGATCCGCAGGCGCTTGTTGTCGCGAATGCGGCGAAGGAAGCTTACGATTTCCTTGGCTCACCTGAAGGCGAACTCGCCATTGCCGAGGCGGTGATTTATGTCGCGACCGCGCCGAAATCCAACGCGACTTACGTTGCCTACAAAGAGGCGAGCCGGCTTGCCAAAGAGCACGGTTCGCTGATGCCGCCGAAGATCATTTTGAACGCACCGACCAAACTTATGAAGCAGGAGAATTACGGCCGGGGCTACCGTTACGATCACAACGAGCCGGACGCATTTTCGGGCCAGGATTATTGGCCGGAGCAACTCGGTCGCCAAAAGCTTTATGCGCCAACTGATCGCGGCTTCGAGCGCGAGGTCGGCAAGCGGCTAGCCTTATGGGAGAAGCTCAGGAAGGAGCGGGGTTGATCGCCTGCGATTGCGACGATTCTCGCCAGTCCTCAGGTGACTAAGTGCAAGAGCCGCGCGGCGGCCTGCATTTCCTTGTACCGCTTTGCACGCCGCTCCAAGGCCTCCATGTCGGCGCCCCAGACGCGCATCTGGAAATCTTCGTCGACATGCGCGGCCTCCCAAGCCGCTTCCGGCGTAAACTCGCGCTGTGCGACAGCAAGCGCGAGAAGCACAGAGCCGGTTAGCGTCGTCATCACATGCAATGCGGCGACTGCAAGCGGCCGCTCGCCCGTGCTTTGCACAACCGCGTCGCGGACCGCCGCGATAGCGCGCGGCGGCTGCTCGGCAAAAGTGACGCCTTCGACGCAGATAAACCTTGCGCCGAGTGCTTCACGCGCGAATGCCAGGACCGGGTCCCAGGCTTGGGATTGTGCCACGACGAGGGCTTCGGGTTCTGCCGCGCGGTAGCAGACGAGATCGGAGCCGGCGTATTTGACGATGTCCTCGATGACGGGCGTGACGTGGCGCGCGACGCCGTCGAGCGCCGAATTGACGAGCCGCGTCAGCGGCATCGTGCGCGGGTCTATGTCTTCGCCCTGCGCGCGCCATTCCTCGGCGAGAGCTTCTGCGGCAGCATGCGTCGGCAAGATCAAATCGGCTTTTGCCGGTGTCTTCAGCTTGCGGCCGTCAAGGGTGATGCCGAAACCGTCTGCATCGGGCGCGACCGCCACCTCTTTGTAGAAGCGCTTTGGCAAGGCGGGGCGCGCGTCCTTGCGCGCCAATGCGAGCGGATCGCGCTCTCCCGGTGAGATGAAGAAATCCTTGATCAGATCGTCGCGCATGAATCTGGCTCAAGCCGCGGGTGCCGACGCATCCACGAGCAGGTCGGCAATCGTGCGCGTCAGATGCGCGTAATCCTCGACGACGACATCGGCTCCGGCATGCAGCAGCGCTTCGCACCGGTGATAGCCCCAGGCTACGCCGATTGCGTGCACGCCGGCCGCTTTCGCCATCGCCATGTCGTAGGTCGTGTCGCCGATCATGATCGTGTGATGCGGCTCCGTGCCGGTTTCCTCCATGGCTTTCAAAATCATGTCGGGCGCCGGTTTGGAAGGGTGGTCGTCGGCGGTCTGGATGGTGACGAAATGATCGTGCCAGCCGGTGCGGTCCAGCAAGTGCACCACGCCGCGACGCGCCTTGCCGGTGGCGATACCGAGCTTCACGTCGCCGCGCGCAATCAGCATGCGGACAAAATCGAGTGCGCCTTCGAAGAACGGGTCCTCGAATGCCGGGTCGCTGCGCATCTCGTGCCATGCGCTGCGGTAGGCCTGCACCAGGTTGTCGAGCGGGGCGTCCTTGCCCGCAAGCGCGGTGAATGCCTCGAGCAGAGAAAGGCCAACCACGGAAAGCGCACGTTCACGCTCCGGCGCCGGCATTCCTTGCGCGGCAAAAGCGCGACGCTGCGCCTCGACGATGAAGTCCTGGCTGTCGACGAGCGTTCCGTCGATGTCGAGCAGGATGAGGTGCTCTGTGCGTTCGTTGGCGCTCACGCGTCGGGCGCTCCTTCGATCGGGTCGTATTGCTTCGCGTCGAAGCCGAATTTCTCAAAGCTCTTTCGCATGTGGGCCGGCAACGGCGCGCTCACATCGAGCGTGCCGCCGCGCGGATGCGGCAGCACCAGGCGGCGCGCCAGAAGATGCAGCTTGCGCTCGACATCGTCGGGAATGGCCCGCATCGGATCGCGCCGGCGCTCGTCGTCTTCGCGCCTGTGCCCGTATTTCGGATCGCCGATGATCGGATGCCCGATCGCCTCCGCGTGGGCGCGCAGCTGATGCGTGCGGCCGGTCAGCGGCTTCATCGAGAGCCAGGCGAGTTTGGGCGCGACCTTATCGATAAGCGCGTAATAGGTGACGGAGTGCTGTGCGTCCGCCTCGCCGTGTCGCGCGACGCGCATGCGCTCGCGATCGCCGATCTGACCGGCGCGCGCACCGCCCGCATTCTCGCGGTATTGGCCCATACCCTCGCCCTTGGCCAAAAACAGCGAGATACGCCCTTGGGCCGGCTTCGGCACGCCTTCCACCAACGCCCAATAGATTTTCTTCGCCTGGCGCGAGCGGAAGATCTCGCCGAGATCGGCGGCCATGCGCCGCGTCTTGGCGATCAGCAGCACGCCGGACGTGTCGCGATCGAGCCGGTGCACCAGCCGCGGTCGCTCGCCGTCCTCCTGCGCGAGGGCATCGAGCATGCCGTCAATGTGCCGCACCGTGCCGGAGCCGCCCTGCACGGCGAGGCCGAACGGCTTGTTCAGCACGAGAATGTCACGGTCTTCGAAGAGCGTCATGTCGCGGAGCGCCGCTGCATCGGCGGCCGACGGCGTGCGCCGCACGGCAGGCGCGGCAGGCACTTCAAGGGAGAGCGGCGGCACGCGCACGCTCTGCCCGGCCTCGAGGCGGGCCGCCGCCTTCACCCGGGCCCCGTCGACGCGCACCTGGCCGGTGCGCACGATCTTGTTGAGGTGCGAGAGCGAGAGGCTCGGCATCCGCCGCTTGAACCAGCGGTCGAGGCGCATTCCGGCCTCGTCTTCGGTGACCGCAATCGTCCGCGCGCCGGTTGGCGCGGGCGCGGCCTCACGCCCCGGCGGCGCGGTGATCGCGGCACGGCGCTTGCGCTTCAGCGAACCGTTGGTCATGGCCGGCCATATAGGGGCTTGCGCGGCGAAGGTCATCCCGCCGTTTCGATTCCGGCATACGCCTGCCATAGTGGCGCAAAAGGCAACCAAGAACGGGAGTGGCCATGGCAGTCGTCGTCATCACGGGCGCATCAAGCGGCATCGGCGAAGCGGCGGCGAAAGCACTTGCTGCGCGCGGGCATTCGCTCGCCGTCGCCGCACGTCGAACCGAGCGGCTGAAGCAGCTCGTCCAC
>JAFASC010000308.1 GCA_019244955.1 Methylobacteriaceae bacterium
GCTTGACCAGCGTGCCGGCGAGCTCGGCGAGCGTGTCCATGTCCTGCCGTCCAATCTCGCTGACAAGCAGGCGGTGGAGGCGCTCCTTCCCGCAGCCGAGGCTGCGCTCGGTGGGCTCGACATCCTCGTCAACAACGCGGGGATCACCCGGGACGGGCTGTTCCTTCGCATGCGCGACGAGGATTGGGATGAGGTGATCGCCGTCAATCTCACCTCTGCCTTCCGGCTCTGCCGCGCCGCCGTGAAAGGTATGATGCGCCGCCGCTATGGCCGGATCATCAACATCACTTCGATCGTCGGCGTGACCGGTAATCCGGGCCAGGGCAATTACACGGCGGCCAAAGCGGGCATGATCGGCATGACGAAGTCGCTCGCGGCCGAAGTTGCCTCGCGGGCAGTCACCGTAAACTGCGTCGCCCCTGGCTTCATATCGAGTCCTATGACCGATGCGCTGAATGACAAACAACGGGAGACGATCTTGGCGAACGTCCCCGCCGGGCGGCTTGGCAATGGCGAAGATGTTGCGGCCGCGGTCGTCTTTCTGGCCAGCGCCGAGGCCGCTTACGTCACCGGTCAGACCCTCCATGTGAACGGTGGAATGGCAATGATTTGAGCCATTTGCCCGGGGCGGCGAGAGCTTTGGCGCAGCTGGTCCGCGGCTCTCGCAATCGTGACGGAGATGTGTTACCACCCGCCTCGGAAGTTGCCGAGACGTACCGCTCGATTTGTTCGCGCAGGATTCGTCGGGCGAGGCTCAGGGGCCCGGTTTCCCAAAATCTCAATCGAATGAGGGTATGAACAAATGAGCGATGTTGCCGAGCGCGTGAAGAAGATCGTGGTCGAGCACCTTGGCGTCGAAGCCGACAAGGTGACCGACAACGCCAATTTCATCGACGATCTTGGTGCCGATTCGCTCGACACGGTCGAACTCGTCATGGCCTTCGAGGAAGAATTCGGTGTCGAAATCCCCGATGATTCCGCCGAGACGATCGTCACCGTTGGCGATGCGGTGAAGTTCCTGGAAAAGGCCACGGCTGCGTGAAGCTCGCGCCTGGCCGCGAGTCTTGAGAACCGACCAATGCGCAGAGTTGTCGTCACCGGCATGGGCATGGTGTCGCCGCTCGGCTGCGGCGTCGAGACAAACTGGCGGCGACTAATCGCCGGCGAGAACGGTTTTTGCCGCGTCGAGACGTTCGACGTCTCCGACCTGCCGTGCAAGATCGCCGGAATCATCCCGCGCGGCGACGGATCGGAGGGCACCTTCCATGCCGATTCATGGATGGAGCCGAAAGAGCAGCGTAAGGTCGACGATTTCATTCTTTACGCCATCTCGGCCGCGACGCAGGCGCTCGAGGATGCCGACTGGCATCCCGAAACCGACGACGACCAGACGACGACAGGCGTTCTCATCGGCTCGGGCATCGGCGGCCTGAACGGCATTTACGAGACGTCGTTGACCCTCAAGGAGAAGGGCCCGCGGCGCGTTTCGCCCTTCTTCATTCCCGGCCGGCTCATCAATCTTGCGTCGGGTTACGTCTCCATTCAGCACAAACTCCGGGGCCCCAATCATGCGGTCGTGACCGCCTGTTCGACCGGCGCTCATGCGATCGGCGATGCGGCGCGCATGATCGCGCTCGGCGACGCCGATGTGATGGTCGCAGGCGGCGCGGAATCCGCCGTCTGTCGCATCGGCTTTGCCGGTTTTGCGGCATGCAAAGCCTTGTCGACATCATTCAACGACGAGCCGAGCAAGGGCTCGCGCCCCTACGACAAGGATCGCGACGGTTTTGTCATGGGCGAGGGCGCTGGCTGCGTCATCCTCGAGGATTATGAGCACGCGCAAGCGCGCGGCGCGAAAATCTATGCCGAGGTGATCGGCTATGGTCTCTCGAGCGATGCCTACCACATCACCGCTCCTGCAGAAGATGGCGACGGCGCGTATCGGTGCATGCAGATGGCGGTGCGAAAAGCCGGCATCTCCGTCTCCGATATCGACTACATCAACGCGCACGGCACCTCGACGCCCATGGGCGACGAGATCGAGCTCAATGCGGTGCAGCGCCTGGTCGGCAACGCGGCGGGCAAATTGTCGATGTCGTCGACGAAGTCGGCGATCGGCCATCTCCTTGGCGCTGCCGGCGCTGTCGAGGCGATCTACTCGATGCTTGCCATCCGCGACGGGGTCGCTCCGCCGACGCTTAACCTCGATCACCCCTCGGTCGAGACCACGATCGACCTCGTCCCGCATGTCGCCAAGAAGCGACAGATCGACACCGTCCTCTCGAATTCCTTCGGCTTTGGCGGCACCAATGCCTCGCTCGTGTTCCGCCGCGTGCACTAGCGGCCCCAATTCGCCACATTCAACGCTAGGGTAAGGCTGCGGCTCAAACCGCCCGGGCACGCGGCCTGGGGCGGCCGCAAACAGCGTGCAAAACGCCAGCCGCTCAGGAGCGGACGTTGAACCCACGTCGCGGGCTGCAGAGCCCCAACGAAGCCCTTCAGCCGGAGCCCGCGCCGCTGCCGCCGCCGCGCCGCCGGCGCCGCCAGGGCCTGCTCGCCGGCGTGAGCGGCTTCCTGTCGTTTTTACTTGTCGCCTGCGTCGCCGCCGGTTTGGCGGTCGTCGCCGGCTACAAACGCATCCAGGAGCCGGGTCCGTTATCGACCGACAAAGTCCTGTTCATCGCGCCGGGAACCGACGTCCCCGAGATCATCGCCCAGCTCGAGCGCGAGGGCGTTATCGACAGTCCGCTGATGATGAACGCGGTCCTGGTGATCGAACGCAACCGCTCGAAGCTGAAGCCCGGCGAATACCTCTTCCATCAACGCGCGAGCCTGCGCGATGTCGTCGACATCGTCGTCAACGGCCGCCAGATCCTGCATGCGATCACGATCCCCGAAGGCCTGACGAGCGAGCAGATCGTCCACCGGCTGCGCGACAACGATCTCCTCGCCGGCGACGTGCGTGAGCAGCCCCGCGAGGGGACGTTGCTGCCCGAAACCTATAAGTTCCCGCGCGGCTGGCCGCGTTCCGACCTCGTGCGCAAGATGCAGAACGACCAGAGCAGGCTTGTCGAGCAGATTTGGGCACACCGGGCGCCCGACCTGCCGGTGCGCACCCCCTACGAGCTCGTGACGCTCGCCTCGATCGTCGAGAAGGAGACCGGCAGGGCCGACGAGCGCCCCCATGTCGCCAGCGTCTTCGTCAACCGGCTCCATAAGCGCATGCGGCTGCAATCGGACCCGACGATCGTCTATGGCCTCGTTGGCGGCAAAGGCACGCTCGGGCGCGGCATCCTGCGGTCCGAGATCGAGAAGCCAACCCCCTATAACACCTACACGATCGACGGCCTGCCGCCGGGACCGATCGCCAATCCCGGCCGCGCCGCGCTCGAGGCGGTGGCGAATCCCTCGCGCACCAACGACCTCTATTTCGTCGCCGACGGGTCCGGCGGGCACGTCTTCGCCGAGACGCTCGCGCAGCATGCCGCCAACGTCGCGCGCTGGCGCCAGATCGAGAAGGACAAGGCCGCCGCCGAGGTTGACCGCGCCGCACCCCTCGTGCCCGAGCAGCCCGGCACCCCCGGTGCGCCCGCTGCCCGGCCGGGGCCGATGGGCCAGCAGCCAGGAAAACCCGGCCAGCGCGGCGCGCTCAGTGACGACGCCAGGAGCTTTGGCGCGCTGTCGCCGTTCGGCTCGGCGCCGCCGCTCGTCAACGAGGCGCGGCTCGATTACGCGCCGGCTCTGCTGCCGCGGCTCATCGCGCCGGAAAAGTTTTTGGGCGCCGTGCAGGAAGCGGCGGCGGCGACGCTCGAGCGCGCGCTCGCCGAGTCGCTGATGCATCCGCAGGAGGACAGCGCGCCAGCGGCCGCGCTTGCGGCGCTCACCGGCGGGGTGAAGCCAGCGGGCGCGGCACAGAAGGCGCCCTCGATGCTCGGCGCGCCGCCGCCGCTCGCCTACGCGATGTCGCCCGGGCTCGAGGAGCGCGGCATCAAGGTGCGCGGCGTCAATGCCGGCAACGACATTGTGGACGGCCCCATGGCCGATGTCGGCGACGAGCTCGTCGACCCCGCGATCGTGCCGGTCTCGGCCGAGCGCCGCGCCGAGCAGCGCACACGCGCCGCGCAGCTCGGGCTGCCCGCCGGCTCCGACACGCTGCCGAGGGATAATGGCGCGGGTGCGCCGCGCTTCCCGGTGAAGCACGCCGCGATGCTGCCGAACGGCCGCGCGGTCGCGCTCGACGCCTCGGAGGGCACGCCGCTCGATCCGCTAAAGGACAAAAGCTGGGACTTGAATTCGGTGAAGGTCGTGCCCTCGCCGGAAGGCGAGACGGCGGAGAAGCCTGAGCCGAAGCGGCGGGGCAAGTAGGGGCGCCCGTCACGGGCGGCCATGACGCGGCATCATGGCGGCCGTTCGTCCAGACTCACTTTCCGCTCACATTACTAGGCGCTAAAGCCCTTTTAGGCAGGAAGGGAAGGGAGTCGCCAAAATGTTCAGTCACGTCATGGTCGGCAGCAACGACATCGAGCGGTCGAAGAAATTCTACGACGCGCTGTTTGCCGCGATCGGCGCCAAGCCCGGCCGGCAGGACGACAAGGGCCGGCTCATCTACGCGCACAAAGGCGCGGCCTTCATGGTGACGAAGCCGATCGACGGCGAACCTGCGTGCCACGCCAACGGCGGCACGATCGGCTTCCTCGTCGAGACCCCGGCGCAAGCCGATGCCTGGCACAAGGCGGGATGCGCCAACGGCGGCAAGCCGATCGAGGATCCGCCAGGCCCGCGAAAAGGCGGCTTCGGCGAGCTCTACCTCGCCTATTTGCGCGATCCCGACGGCAACAAGATCTGCGCGCTGCATCGGCCGCCGGCGTAAGCCGCGCGAAGGCTGATCGCTAGCCCACCTTCCCCGTTGATGGGGGAAGGTGTCATTGCGAAGCAATGACGGATGAGGGTGAAGCAGCCGCAGAGCACCCCTCATCCGACCCGCGCTCACGCGCCGGCCACCTTCTCCCACAAGGGGAGAAGGGCGCGCTGAAAAAGCGAGTCTCCACAATGCATCGCGTAGGCGACTTCACGCTCACCTGGGGCGAGAGCCTGCGCTGGGACGAGCGGCGGCAGCGGCTCTATTTCGTCGATGTCGCCGCAGAGACGCTGCACTGGCTCGACCACGCGGAGCCGCCGCTGCAAACTTTCAAGCTGCCGTCGCGGCCGACGGGCCTCGTGCTCAGCGAGGATACGAGGCGATCGTGTGCCTCGCCGACGGCTTGCATGTCGTCGATCCGGATGCCCGCAGCTGCGATTTGCTCGCGGCGTATCCGCACGAGCTTGGCGCGCGCGCCAACGACGCCAATGCCGACAATGCCGGCAATCTCGTCACCGGCACGCTCAATCTCACGCCCGGTCCGGGATCGCTCTGGCACTTTTCCGCTGATGGCGGCTGGACGCAGCTTTACGCGCCGTTCGGCAACGCCAACGGGCCGGTCGTCCTGGAAGCGGAGGGCATTGAAACCCTCGTCTTCGGCGACACGCTGGCGCGCAAGATGTACGGGTTTCCCTATGATCCCGCCGGCCCAAGCGTGTCCGCGCCTGCGCTCATGTTGGACCACGCTGGGCTCGGCGGCGCGCCGGACGGCGCCACCGCCGACGCGGAGGGGGCGGTGTGGACGGCAGTCGTTCGCGGCGGGAAGCTCGCCCGTGTGGCGGCAGCGGGCCTCGACCGCGTCCTCGACCTGCCGGTCATAAACCCGAGCGACGTGACGTTCGGCGGCGCCGGCCTCGACCGGTTGTTCGTCACCTTGATCGCCGTCGATCTCGGCGCCGGCACCGGCGAGCTCGCCGGCGCGCTGTTGGCGCTCGACGTCGGTGTCAAAGGCCGGCCGGAGGCAAGGGTCCGCTTCGGGGAGGGGCGCTAAGGCGAGAGTAGCGCGTCATGCCCGGGCTTGGCCCGGGCATCCACGATAATCAGGCGCGCAGCGGAATCGTGGTTCTCGTGGATGGCCGGGCCAAGCCCGGCCATGACGGTTTCGATGTGGGCGGGAAACGCCGAATCGGTGGGCCATCCTCTCCCCTCGCATGTCGGCTGTTGCCGACATGCGCATTCGCCTTTCGCAAGTCGCTAACAGGCGATTTGCTACGAATTTTTTCGCTCTCGCGCAGATCGTGGTGGAGGCAGTCTCTTCAAAGGCGCCCGGTGTGCCATCTGAAAGGCGCGCCGAACCATTGATGTGAACAAATCCAGTAGAGTTAGCTTACCCTCCAAGATGGCAAGGAAACTGGCGGCCACACTCGTGCGGACAGCCTCCTCCTTGACCGCGCAATCGTGACAAAGGAGCAAGGTTACGCGTCGATGATACTGAGTGGCACGGAACCAATGGTTTGTGCGCGAGATTCCCTCCGTATTGCTCCGTAATATTTCTTGCCGTGCAATGACTTCGTGAGCTTCATTCCTCGGCATCAGTAGGCCGCAATGGTCGCACTCAATTTCTGCGTAACGGCGAGTTCCCAACATGTCCGACTAAATCCGGTCAAAAGCGCCTTGCAGCTCGCGCCTGCTCGTAGGCAGCGACTATCATCTTGGTCTTTTCCCCTGCAAATTCAGCAAATTCCGGAGCTAGATTCAACCCTCGAATAGTACCTGGATGATATTGCTTCAGGAGCTTGTGGAAGGCTGCCTTGATTTCAGGAATCGAAGCGTCCGGAGCAACTTCAAGAACCTGCGGCCACGAACGTGAGTCAACCTTCTCGCCTTTCGAACTCTCAAACTCTGCATATTCTTCGTGTTGTTCAGAAGTGTCAGTTTCTGGAGGGGGGCTGAGTACATCGTCTGAACATAACCATCTCCACTTTTCGCGTAGCGCGGACCATTCTTGATCCGCGGTCGGCCCGATCGCATTCCGGCACTCTTGGCGCTTTAACAACCAGATCACGCCAGTTATGGAAGCAGCGCTCAACGATGACGCAAACCCAACGGTATAATAGTTGAAGGCAAAGCTAGGATCGATTTGTCGATAGAAGTAGAAGCCCCCGAAAACAACCGCATACGCAACGATTCCTACCTTCGACGCGAAATTAAGAGCACTAAATCGCGCCCACTGTTCAAGCTCATCCTCCCAATTCGGCATGCTTGAGAGAATTCGCCTGACCGCATCCTTATGCGCGGTGATGCGGGTGTCGAGTTGTTCTTCCACCTCGTCGAGCTGCCTGTTTAGACGCCGTCCCAAGGCAAATTTCGCGTCAAACCGCGTCTCATCGCTCGACGCGGTGAGCGGGATATCTTCTTCAAAACCTCGTTGAAAGATCTCATC
>JAFASC010000329.1 GCA_019244955.1 Methylobacteriaceae bacterium
ATAAAAGCGCCGGTGTTCCCTCCCGACTCATTGGGCGTCTGCCCCGAGCCAAATCGCGTGGCGGGCCGTTGCGTCCAGCATGCAAGCACTGGTCAGCGGAGTGGCGGCACGGTCTTCGAGGCGTACCTCCGCCTCAGCGGACGCCCCGTCGAGCGCTGCGGCGGGACCGATTGCCGTCAAAATAATCAGCGCGGCCGCGACGATGACTGCCCGGTCACCCGCTCGTAGATCAGGCCAGACAATTTTTTGGCGTTGTTGCCGACCGAGCATTCGGTCTTCCCCCCGGCACACGGACCGCAAATCAGATTTTCGACATTTCCAATGTGGAGCCGGCAAAAAGTTCGTCAGTCCGCACCTTGCGGTCCAGCAAACCCTGCTCGAAGGCATACCCTGCCAGCGCCTCGATCTCGCCCAGGTTCTCACGGACGCCATAGCGCCAAAAATCACGTCCCATCACGGCCATCGTCTCCCTGGTTTCAGCGTCCAGGAACGGCAGCGTCACCGCCAGCGCATTGACGTCGGTGAGGTGGGTCATGGCCGCCGCCTTCGCCTCGCAAAACGCCTTGTATACGCTGGTGGCAAGCCACGGATATTGCTCGGCCAGAGTCTTGCGGATGCCGACAAGATGCATGATGGGGAACAGGCCCGTCTTCTTATAGTAAGCCATTTCGGCCGCACGCGTGTCGGCGAAGAGGCGCGCGATATGCGGTTCACCGGCGAGGAATGACGACGGCGCCCGCGCGGTGAACAGGGCATCGAGCTCGCCGGCCCGAAGCATGCCGACGAGCGTCTGGTTATCCCCGATCGGTTGCAGATCGACACCGGGAATCGATTTTAACGGCGTGCGCTCCTGCCGACCCGGCTGCTCCTGCCCGCCCGAGCGCCAGTGAATCTCGGATGGATGGACGCCGTACTCATGTTGCAGCATGCCGCGCATCCAGACGACCGCCGTTATCTGATACTCCGTAAGCCGACGCGCTTGCCGCGCAGGTCCTCGGGGCTGCGGATGCCGGCAGCGGTCCGCACGTAGATGCCGGAGTGGCGGAAAAGGCGTGAGACAAACGCGGGTACCCCGACATAGGCCGAAGTCCCGTTGGCCACCGTGCGGAGGAAGCTCGAAAATGACAATTCGGAAACGTCGAACTCGTGAAATCGAAATGCCCGGTGAAATATCTCTTCGGGCTCGAGCGACAAAAAGGTCACTTCGCAGCCCTCGATCTTGACGCTGCCATCACGTATCGCGGCCGTCCGGTCGTAGTTGCCGCAGGCTATCGTGATCGGCACCATCGGCATCGTGCCCTCCCGTTGGCGAGTGGTCCTCGATAATGGACAGGCCGCTCGCCGTCGAGCCGTTTCGTGGGATATTGTCGCCCGCCCCTTGCCCACGACGCCTGCCGCCCGCTCATGCCGCTTGATCCCCTGTTGCGCCCGCAATCGATCGCCATACTCGGCGCCTCCGAGCGACCATCGATCGGCCGGTCGCTGATCCTCTCGGCGAAGAACATCGGCTTCGAAGGCACGGTCTACCCGATCAATCCGAGATATCCGGAGCTGCTCGGGCACCGCTGCTATCCCTCGGTCGAGGATTTACCCGAGCCGCCCGATGTCGTCGCCTTCTGCGTCAGCTACACGCGCATTCTCGAGAACTTCCGGCCGGTCGCGGCCAAGGGTGCGAAAGCCGCGGCGATTTTCGACGGCGGTTTCGCCGAGCGCGGACGAGAAGGCGCCAAGCTGCAGGCGGAGATCGTGGGCATCTGCCGCGAGGCGGGCATTCTGCTCAACGGGCCGAATTGCATGGGGGTGCTCAACCCGGCGACGCGCAGCTCGGTCTACATCCACGAGGTGCGCGACGCGACGGGTCTTTCCGGCAACGTCGGCCTGATCTCGCAAAGCGGTTCGGTCTGCATCGGCCTCGTCTCCGATGTCAGACGCTTCGGCTTCAGTCACGTCATCTCATCGGGCAATGAGGCGATGATCGGCGCTGCCGAATATATGGAAGCGCTGATCGACGATGCGGCGACCAAGGTGATCGCACTCTTCACCGAGACGATCAAGGAGCCGGAGCGCTTCGTCGCCGCGCTCGACCGTGCCGCCGATCGCGGCAAGCCGGTCGTCGTCCTCAAGGTGGGCCGCACCGAGCGCACCAAGCGCGCGATCACAACCCATACCGGCGGGCTTGCCGGCGACGCACGCGTCTTCCGCGAGGTCTTGAAGGCGCATCGCGCCATCGAGGTCGAAGACATGGACGAACTGACCGAGGTGCTGGCCGTGTGCCAGGGCGAGCGCTGGCCGCGCGGACACCGGCTCTCGGTCATCACCGCGTCGGGCGGTCAGGCCGAGCTGATGCTCGATGTCGCCTCCGAGCGCGGGCTCGAGGTGCCGCCCTTGCCGGCGGAGCAGCGCACCGAGGCCGAGCGGGTGATCGGCGCGATCACCGGCGACGGCAACCCGCTCGACGCCTGGGGCAACGGCGACTACGCGACCAATTTTCCGCACGCCTTCAAAGTGCTCGACCGGACGCCGAGCGCCGATGTCATCGTGTTCAGTGGCGACAGTTGCGACGGTCAGCCGATGGGCCGCGCCGAACGCACGCTCGCATATACGAAGATCGTCCTCGACGCCGCGCAGGCGAGCAGCAAACCGCACTACGTCATGAATACCCGCTCCGGCCTGATGCTGCGCGAGCAGGTCAATCTGCTGCGCCAGCACGGCATCCCGATGATCGGCGGGTCGCGCCAGGGGCTCGGCGCAATCGACAAGCTTGCGCGCTATCTCGAGCCGCAGCCGGCGCGGCGGGCGCCGGTCGCCTCCGGGCCGAGCGTCGCGGCGTATTTGCAAAGTGAAATGCGGCGTACGATCAATGAATTCGATGCGAAGCGGCTGCTCGCCGGGCATGGCATTGCGGTCGTCAAGGAGACGCTCGTCGCCTCGCCGGTCGAGGCGGTCGAAGCCGCGCAGGCGATCGGCTTGCCGGTCGTGCTCAAGGCGCTCTCGGACGACATTCCGCACAAATCGGAATACGGGCTCGTCCTCATCGATCTGCGCGACGCCGCCGCGGTGGCGGCGGCTTGGCGCACGCTGCAGGAGCGCCTCGCCAAGGTTCCGGGCGCACCGAAGCTCGCCGGCGTTCTGGTGCAGCAGATGGTCGCCGGCGGTATCGAAGTCTTTGCCGGCGTGAGCCGCGACCGCGATTTCGGCCAGACGCTCGCCTTCGGCATCGGCGGCGTCGCGATCGAAATCATGCGCGACTTCGCCTTGCGCCTGTTGCCGCTGCGCGCCGGCGATGCCGAGGCGATGATCGCCGAGACGAAGGCGGCAAAGCTGTTGCACGGCATTCGCGGCGGACCGCCGGCCGACGTCGACGCCCTGGCGCGCTGCCTCTACGCACTCGCCGATCTCGCCTACGCCGATCGCGCGCTCATCGCCGAAATCGACCTCAATCCGATCAAGGTTCTGCCGCGAGGCCAAGGATGCGTCGTCGTCGACGCGCTCATCGTTCCGCTTACTCACAAGAAGGACTGACCCGCCATGGAGACGATCGTTACCTACGAGACCGACGAGAAGGTCGGCATCGTCACCCTCAATCGTCCGGCAAAGCTCAACGCCATCAGCCGGGACATGCGCACCCAGCTGTCGCAAACGCTGTGCCGGGCCGACGAGGATGCGGCGACCTGCGTCGTCGTTTTGCGAGCGGAGGGGCGCAGCTTCTGCGTCGGCTACGATATCTCCGGCGGCGATCCGGCCAAGGAAGCGTGGCGACACGATGCGCTCAAATGGCACGAAAGCCTGAGCGAAGACGTTGCGATGGAGATATTGCCCTGGGACATGAAGAAGCCGGT
>JAFASC010000345.1 GCA_019244955.1 Methylobacteriaceae bacterium
GCCGAGGAATCGGATGTCGAGGCGGAAGACATTTTCCTCATCGACGGCATGCTGGCTTTGAAGGATTTGTCCGAGCTCGTTGCGCTCGAGCGGCCTGATCTCAAGTTCAAGCCCTTCAACCCGCGTTTCCCCGAGCGCGTGCGCGACAATGGCGGCGATTGCTTCGTCGCAATCAAGCAGAAGGACCTCGTCGTCCACCACCCCTACGAATCCTTCGACGTCGTCGTGCAATTCTTGACGCAGGCCGCGCGCGATCCGAACGTGCTTGCGATAAAGCAGACGCTTTACCGCACCTCGTCCGACAGTCCGATCGTACGTGCCTTGGTTGAGGCCGCGGAGGCAGGCAAATCGGTCACGGCGCTCGTCGAACTCAAGGCCCGTTTCGACGAAGAGGCGAATATCCGCTGGGCGCGCGACCTGGAGCGCGCCGGCGCGCAGGTGGTCTTCGGCTTCATCGAACTGAAGACCCATGGCAAGCTGTCGCTGGTTGTGCGCCGCGAAGGCTCTTCGCTGGTCACGTACTGCCATCTCGGCACCGGCAATTACCACCCGGTGACCGCACGTATTTATACCGACATTTCGTTCTTCACCGCCGACCCGGTGATCGGGCGCGACGTTTCGCGCGTGTTCAACTACATCACCGGCTATGCCGAGCCGGGCGGACTCGAGCGCATGGCGGTCTCGCCGATCTCGCTCAAGAAGAAGCTGCTCGACCATATCGCGCAGGAGATCGAATTCGCAAAGGCCAAGAAGCCAGCTGCGATCTGGCTCAAATGCAATGCGCTTGTCGATCCCGAGATCATCGATGCGCTCTATGCAGCCAGCGCAGCGGGCGTGAACATTGAGATCGTGGTGCGCGGCATCTGCTGTCTGCGTCCGGGCGTTCCCGGGCTATCGGAAAATATTCGGGTCAAATCCATCATCGGGCGGTTTCTGGAGCATGCGCGTGTCTACGCGTTCGGCGGCGGCCATGGCCTGCCGCATGCAAAGGCGTATGTCTACATTTCTTCAGCCGATCTCATGCCGCGCAATCTAGATCGCCGCGTCGAGACGCTGGTCCCGATTCTCAACCCAACGTGCCACCAGCAGGTGCTCGAGCAGATCATGGTCGCCAATCTGATCGACAACGAGCAGAGCTACCGTCTGCTTGCCGACGGTTCCAGCCTGCGGATTGAGCCGCCGCAAGGCACCGAACCGTTCAACGCGCACAAATATTTCATGACCAATCCGAGCCTCTCGGGGCGCGGCAAGAGCCTCAAGGAATCGGGCCCCAAAGTTTTGTTTAAACGCGCCGAAAGCCGGCAATAAAGCAGCCTTCGAAGGGCCAGAACGTGCGAAATGTCATCGCGAGATTGTTCCCCGCGGAGGAAGAGGCCGCACTGCAACCTGCCCCGGGCGCGCTGCCACAAGCGGCAGCCGGGAAACAACCGGTCGGCATTATCGATATCGGTTCGAACTCGGTTCGCCTTGTTGCATACGAAGCCCGCACGCGCGCGCCGACGCCGATCTTCAACGAAAAAGTCTTCTGCGGTCTCGGCCGCGGACTGGTCACGACGGGCGAATTGCCCGAGGAGGGGGTCGACCGCGCGCTGAAAGCGCTCAGGCGATTCCGCATTCTTGGCGAGTTCATGCACTTATCCGACTTGCAGGTGGTTGCGACCGCCGCCGCGCGGGACGCCAAGAATGGGCCGCCATTCCTTGCCGCGGCTGAAGAGGCGATTGGCACCAAGGTAGAGCTGTTGTCCGGACGGCGCGAAGCTGAACTCTCTGCTTTGGGCGTGCTCTCGGCGATCTATAAGCCGGATGGCGTGGTTGGCGATCTCGGCGGCGGCTCGCTCGAGCTTATCAAGGTGAAGCGCTCGCGCGTCGGCAAGGGCGCCTCTCTCCCCATCGGTGGCCTTGCTCTGATGGATGCATCCAATCGCTCGCCGCGCCAGGCGGCGAAAATCGTGCGCGAGGCGATCGGCGATACGAAGGCGTTGAAGAGCTTGTCGGGCCGCAGCTTTTACGCGGTCGGCGGCACATGGCGCGCGCTGGCGCGGCTGCACATGCGCCAGCGCAATTATCCGCTGAACATCATGCACAATTATACAATTCCCATCCGCGACGCTGTCGACTTTCTCGGCCTGATCGAGCGCGTCGATTCCGACGCGCTCGTCTCTATCGCATCAGTTTCCGCAGCACGCCGGCCACTACTTGCTTACGGGGCGGTCGTGCTTGACGAGATCATTCGCCGCACGCGACCGAAGGAGATCGTCATTTCGGTTGCGGGCGTGCGTGAGGGGCTGCTTTACGAGCGGCTCGATAAACCGACACGAAAAGAGGACGCGCTGATCGCCGCCGCCCGCGACTTCAACCTCCTGCGCTCCCGCGCGCCTGAACACGGCGAGGAATTGTTTGCTTGGATCGACGCCTTCATGCGCTCGACCGGTCTCAACGAGGAGACAGCGGAGGAGGTGCGGCTGCGACATGCCGCCTGCCTTCTTGCCGATATCGGCTGGCGCGGTCATCCCGATTATCGCGGCGAGCAGTCGCTGAACATGATCGCCAACGCCTCGATAGTGGGTATCGATCATCCCGGCCGTGCGTTCATCGCGCTGGTCATCGCTTTCCGCTACGAAGGACCGGAGGAGTCGCTCGCGCCGGAGCTTCGCACGCTTGTTTCTTCGCGGTTGCTCGATCGCGCCCGCATTCTTGGTGCCGCGATGCGGGTTGCCTACATCCTTTCCGCGGGAACGGCGGGCGTGTTGCCGCGAACGCCGATCCTGTGCGCCCGCGGCGTCGTCAACCTGACGCTGCCGCCGGAACTCGCCGACCTTGCCAGCGAGCGGCTGCAGAACCGGCTGCAGCGGCTCGCGCGCTTGATCGGACGCGACGCCGCGATCCGGGCGGAATAACTTACGCCACTTCCTGGCTCGGCATCTCGCCCGCGGCCTCGCGCCATTCGAGGGTGGCGACCTTGCCGTTCTCCACGGTCAATGCGAGTCGCCCGCGTTTCAATTCGAGCGCTTTCTGACCGAAGAGCTCGCGGCGCCAGCCGGTGAGCGCGGCGACGTCTGCCTTGTCGCTCGCGGCGATCGCCTCAAGGTCCTCGACCGTGGCGATCATCTTGGCGGCGACGCCGTGGCGCTCGGCAACCTGACGCAGGAGCACTTTCAAGAGTTCCACCGTGGCGCCGCCACCGGCGCTGCGCTGCTCGCGCGTGTGGCGCGGCAGACTTTTGGGGTCCCGCGCGAGCCCCCGCTCGACCGCCGCGAGGATTTCCACACCCGTGCGCGAGCGCTCCATCCCGCGCGGGAACGATCGCAGATTGCCGAGCGCTTCGGCATCGCGCGGTGCCGCCAATGCAATGTCTATCAACGTGTCGTCCTTGAGCACGCGTGAACGCGGTACATCGCGGCTCTGCGCCTCGTGCTCGCGCCAGGCGGCGAGCTCCATCAGCGTGGCAAGATCGCGCTGCTTCCGGGCGCGGTGCTTCAGACGCTCCCAGGCATTGTCTGGATGCTGCTCGTAAGTCGCCGGCGAGGTCAGCGTCGACATCTCGTCGGCGAGCCAGTGCAGCCGGCCGGAACGCTCGAGCCGCGCGTGCAGGTAGCGGTAGATGTCGCGCAGGTACGTCACGTCGGCGATTGCATAGGTGATCTGGGCCTCAGACAGCGGCCGCCGTGCCCAGTCGGTGAAGCGCGAGGATTTGTCGAGCGTCACCTTGCACACCGACTGGACGAGCTCGCTATAGGAGACCTGATCGCCGAAGCCGCACACCATCGCGGCGACTTGCGTATCGAAGAGCGGCGCCGGGATGAGTTGGGCCAAATGCCAGACGATCTCGATGTCCTGCCGTGCGGCGTGGAAGACTTTGGTCACGCCTGGGTCGGCCATCAGCTCGAAGAAGGGCGTGAGGTCGATCTCTTCCGCCAGCGCATCCACTGCAACTGCCTCGTCGTCCGAGGCGAGCTGGATGACGCAGACCTTCGGCCAGAAGGTCGTCTCGCGCAGGAACTCGGTGTCCACGGTGACGAACGGATGGGCCGCAAGGCGCCGGCAGACGGACAAAAGTTCGTCCGTCGAGGTGATCAGGTTCATGGGCGGTTGACATAGGGGAAACGCAGAGGTCCGGCTAGCCGGGCTTCACCTTGACAGCCTTAGCCTCGCATGCCGTTGTCCCGCGCCGTTTTGAGCCGTCCCCAGGCCGCTCAGCCCTCCCAATCGAGTTTCAGAATGCACCGCTACCGCACGCACACTTGTGGAGAATTGCGCGAGGCCGAGATCGGCCAGACGGTGCGGCTCTCCGGCTGGTGCCATCGCATCCGCGACCATGGCGGCGTGTTGTTCATCGATCTGCGCGATCATTACGGCATCACGCAGTGCGTGGCCGACCCGGATTCGCCGGCCTTCACCACGGCCGAGACGCTGCGTTCGGAATGGGTGGTGCGGGTCGACGGTGAGGTGCGCAAGCGCCCGCCCGGAACCGAGAACCCGGACATGCCGACCGGGCAAATCGAGGTGTATGTGAGCGAGATCGAGGTGCTCGGGCCGGCGGCCGAACTGCCGCTGCCGGTCGCCATCGACCAGCAATATCCCGAGGAGACGCGCCTCAAATACCGCTTCCTCGATCTCCGCCGCGACAAGCTCCACGCCAACATCATGCTGCGTGGCCGAGTGATCGAGAGCATCCGCCGGCGCATGCGGGAGAAAGGCTTCTTCGAATTCCAGACGCCGATCCTCACCGCCTCGAGCCCGGAAGGAGCGCGCGACTATCTCGTGCCCTCGCGCATCCATCCCGGCAAATTCTACGCGCTGCCGCAGGCGCCGCAGCAATTCAAGCAGCTGATCATGGTCGCCGGCTTCGACCGCTATTTCCAGATCGCGCCGTGCTTCCGCGATGAGGACGCGCGCGCCGACCGCTCGCCCGGCGAATTCTATCAGCTCGATGTCGAGATGAGCTTCGTCACGCAGGTGGACGTGTTCAACGCCGTCGAGCCGGTTCTGCGCGGCGTGTTCGAGGAATTCGGCGGCGGCAAGCTGGTGACGCAAAAATTCCCGCTGATCCCATATCGCGAGGCGATGCTGAAATACGGCACCGACAAGCCGGATTTGCGCAATCCGCTGATCATCGCCGATGTGACGGCGGAGTTCGCGCGCGAAGACGTGACATTCAACGCGTTCAAGAACGTGATCAAAAACGGTGGCGTCGTGCGCGCCATTCCCGCGCCGGGTGCCGCGGCGCAGCCGCGCTCGTTCTTCGACAAATTGAACGACTGGGCGCGCGGCGAGGGCGCGCCGGGTCTCGGATACATCGTGCTCGAAGAGGGCGACGAAATCGCACATGAAGCATGGGTCGAAATTTCCGGCCGTGCGGTCGCGATGAGCGAAGACGATGCGCGCACCGAGCACGATCTGGCCCGTCTGCGGCGTCTCGCCGGACGAGGGCCGATCGCCAAGTTCGTGCCGCGCGAGGCGCTGATCGAAATCGCCATCAAGGCGGGTCTCAAAGCCGGCGATGCCGTGTTCTTTGCCTGCGACCAGGAATTAAAGGCGGCGAAACTCGCCGGCGCGGCGCGGACGCGCATCGGCAACGAGCTCGGCTTCTCCAAGCCCGGCGTGTTCGAGTTCTGCTGGATCGTCGATTTCCCCATGTATGAGTGGAATGAGGACGAGAAGAGAATCGATTTCTCGCACAATCCCTTTTCGATGCCGCAAGGCGGGCTCGAAGCGCTGGAAACTAAGGACCCGCTCGACATTCTTGCGTTCCAGTACGACATCGTCTGCAACGGCGTGGAACTATCGTCGGGCGCGATCCGCAACCATCGCCCCGACATCATGAAGAAGGCGTTCGAGATCGCCGGCTACGACGAGAGCGTGCTCTTGGAGCGCTTCGGCGGCATGTACCGCGCCTTTCAGTATGGGGCGCCCCCGCACGGCGGCATCGCGCCGGGCATCGACCGCATCGTCATGCTGCTCGCCGGCGAAGAGAACTTACGCGAGGTGGTGCTTTTCCCGATGAACCAGCGCGCCGAGGATTTGCTCATGGGCGCGCCGTCGCCGGTGAGCCCGAAGCAGCTGCGCGAGCTGCATATCCGGTTGAACCTGCCGGAGAAGTAGCTGCATATTTTCGGCGAGGCGGATCAAAAATGGATGCTATCGCGTTCGCAATCATTGCCGCGCTTGCTGGGGGCAGTTACAGCGTGCTGCAGCGGATAGCCGCTCCGGCATTCAACCAAGCCTTCGGCGCATTGCTGATCTCGCTTACCGCGGCATTGGTGAGCGCGATCGTTCTCTTTTGCACGCGCGACAACCGCCCGCTTTACAGCGACGCGGGGATGATACCTTGGATTGGTCTCATTGGAATCGCAGCGTTCTCGATCGACTACTTCTCTCTGCAGGCCTATTCGCGCGGCCTGTCCGTATCGGTCGGCAGTCCGATTTTCATAGGCTTCAGCATCGTCACGGCGAGTCTCGCGGGGTTCGCGCTCGGCGAAGCCGTGACCCTGATGAAATTGCTTGGGATCGGGCTAATTGTCGCCGGCGCCGTGATCGTGACTGCCTTGGCTTAGGCCTAAGATCGGATTTGCGGTCGCGCCAGTCACTCCGCGCTCGCCTGCACGTCCATCCGCTTCAGGAAAGCCGCAGGATCCTGCGAGAACAGCATCAATTCAGCCGCGCCGATGCCGTTCGGCGCGTTGGCGGTGACATGCAGCGTGTTCGGCTTGGCGATGAACTTCGACACCGCGGCGCCGAGCGTGCGGCCGGCAGGCGCGTCGCCGAGCGCTCTCGGAATGCCGACCGCCGCTGCTGTGACCCATTCGCT
>JAFASC010000120.1 GCA_019244955.1 Methylobacteriaceae bacterium
TCGAGCAAATCGAAGGGATCGCGCGATTCGCGGTCCATCTTGTTGACGAACGTGATGATCGGGATGTCGCGCAGGCGGCAAACTTCGAAAAGCTTGCGCGTGCGCGCCTCGATGCCGCGCGCCGCGTCAATCACCATGACGGCGGAATCGACCGCGGTCAGCGTGCGATAGGTATCCTCGGAGAAATCCTCGTGACCCGGCGTATCGAGCAAATTGTAGACGTGATCGCCGTACTCGAACGTCATGACAGAGGTCACGACCGAGATGCCGCGCTGGCGCTCGATGTTCATCCAGTCGGAGCGCGTCTGCCGGCGGTTCGCCTTGGCACGCACTTCGCCGGCAAGCTGGATCGCGCCGCCGAACAGAAGCAGCTTTTCGGTGAGCGTCGTCTTGCCGGCGTCGGGATGCGAGATGATCGCAAACGTGCGGCGTCGATCGATCGGATCGGCAGTCATCACGAAGATTAGCCTATTCCGCCGCGTGCGCCGGTCGCGCGTCCACAGGGAGCATCACTTCATCTTCGTGCTCGCGGGCGGAGCGATGATCGCGCGCAACGAACGTGTAGATCGCCGGGGTGACAAACAGCGTGAACAGCGTGCCGATAAACATGCCGAACGCGATGACCGTGCCGATGGCAATACGGCTCTTCGCACCGGCGCCTTCGGCGACGATCAGCGGAATCATGCCGACGACCATCGCCGCGGTCGTCATCAGGATGGGCCGCAGCCGCACGCCTGCCGCGTGCTCGATCGCCTCGCGCCGGGACATCCCCTGCTCTTCCTGCATGCGGTTGGCGAATTCCGTCATCAGGATGCCGTGCTTGGAGATGAGCCCGATCAGAGTGACCAGCCCGATCTGCGTATAGATGTTGATGCTGGCCATTCCCATAACGCCGAGCATGTTGAGCGGCAGCAGCGCGCCAAACATTGCCGTCGGCAGGGCGATGAGGATCACGAACGGATCGCGGAAGCTCTCGAACTGCGCTGCGAGCACGAGGAAGATCAGGATCAGCGAGAAGATGAAGGTGATCGTCAGGGTGTTGCCTTCCTGGACCAGTTGGCGGCTCTCGCCCTGGAAGTCATAGGTGTAGCCGGCGGGGAAGATTTCCTTCGCCTTACCCTTCAGGAAGTCCAGTGCCTCGCCGAGCGTATGGCCGGGGAACGGCACGCCTTGCAGCGTCGCCGAACTCAGCTGCTGGAAATTGGTCAGCGCGTTCGGCTGCGTCGTCTTCGAGATCGTCGCGACAGTCGACAGCGGCACGAGCTCACCGCTTGCCGTGCGCACGCGATATTGCGTCAGCCAATCCGCCGTGAGGCGGAAGTCGCGCGGCACCTGCGGGATGACCTCGTAAGAGCGGCCGTACAAATTGAAGCGGTTGACGTAATTGCCGCCGAGCAGCGTCGCCAGCGAGCCGCCAATATCCGCCATGTTGATGCCAAGACGGTTAGCCTTCGAGGCATCGACCTTGAACTCGATCTGCGGGGTGTCGAACTTTAGATCGACGTCGGTGAAGATGAACAGGCCGCTCTTCTGCGCTTCCTGCTGCATCTTGGCGACGACATCGGCCAGCGTCTGGTAATCGCCGGTCGTGCGGATGACGAACTGCATCGGCGGCCCGCCGGTATTGCCGGGCAGTGCCGGCGGCGAGAACGCGAACACCGAACCGCCGGTGAGCTCGGCGAGCTTCGGCGACAAGTCCTGCATCACCGCCTTTTGATTCCGCGAACGCTGGTCCCAGGGCTTCAACAGGACGCCGGCAAAGGCTTGATGAAGGCCGGGATAACCGTTGATGACGAAGAGGTGGCTTGTCTCGGCGAGCTGCCGGGTTTGCCCATAGAGCTTGTTGGTCACCTGCTCGACGTAATCAAGATTACCGGATTGCGGCGTCTTCACCATGGTGAAAAGGACGCCCTGGTCCTCCTCCGGCGCAAGCTCGCGCGGCGTCGTCATGTACATGATGCCGGTGAGCGCCAGGATCCCCACGAGCACGAGCACCGTCATGGCGCGGAAATTCAGGGTGCGGTGCAGGCGACGCTCGTAGCGCCGGCGCAAGCGATCGAACAAGCGATCAAGGAAGCCGGTGAAGCCGCGGCCGGCATTCGTCGGCGGCTTCAGGAGCTTCGAGCACATCATTGGCGACAGTGTCAGCGCAATGATGCCGGAGACGATGACGGAGCCGGCAAGCGTGAAGGCGAATTCGCGGAAGAGCGCGCCCGTAAGCCCGCTGACGAATCCGATCGGCGCATACACTGCGGCGAGCGTGATCGTCATCGCCACGACCGGGCCGGCGATCTCGCGCGCACCCTGCAGCGCCGCCGAGAAGGGCGAGGCGCCTTCTTCGATGTGGCGGTAGATGTTCTCGACGACCACGATCGCGTCATCGACGACCAATCCGATGGCGAGCACCAGCGCGAGCAGGGTCAACAGGTTGATGGAATAGCCCATCGCGAGCAGCATGATCATCACACCGATCAGCGACAGCGGGATCGTGACCAACGGAATCAGTGTCGAGCGGAAGCTGCCGAGGAACAGGAAGATTACGATAACCACGATGACCGCGGCCTCGCCGAGCGTCTTCGCCACTTCCGAAATCGAGGCTCGGATGAATTCGGTGGCATCATAGGCGATTGCCGCGTCGATGCCGACAGGCAGCTGCGCCTTGATGTCGGGAAATGCCTTGCGGACATTGTCGATCACGCTCAAGGGATTGGCGGTCGGCGTCGGGTAGACGCCGATGAACACGGCTTTCAGGCCGTCGAAGACGGACGAAGAGTCGACGCTTTCGGGCCCGAGGTCGACAGTGGCGATGTCGCCGATGCGGGTCAGCGTATCGCCGCGCGTCGAGACGACCAGCTGCGAAAAGGCCTTGGCGCTTTCGAGCGACGTCAGCGCATTGATGCTGGTCTGAACGAAATCGCCTTTGATCTGGCCGGCGGCGGAGATGAAGTTGTTGGCGGCAAGTGCGGCGCGCACGTCTAGCGGCGTGATCCCGCGCGCCGCCATCCGGTTCGGATCGAGCCAAATGCGCATGGCAAAGGTCTGGCCGCCGAGGATTTGGGCATTGGCGACTCCGTCGATGGTCTGCAGGCGCGGCTGCACCACTCGGGTCAGGTAATCGGTGATCTGCGACGCGCTCAGCACCTTCGAATTGAACGACATGTAGAGAAGCGCGTAGCCCTGGCCGGTCTGCTTCACCACCATCGGGTCCTGCGCATCGCGCGGCAGAACGCTTTTAACTTGTTGAATTTTCGACAAAACGTCAGCGACTGCGCGGTCGGGATTGGCGTTGAGCAGAAGGTTCAGCGTGATCGTCGACTGGTTCTGCTGGGAGGTCGAGACCAGCGTGTCGATGCCCTCCGTGCTCGCCACCGCCTGTTCGAGCGGCGTCGTGATGAAGCCCTTGATCAGGTCGGCATTGGCGCCGGGATAAATGGTGGTGATGGTGATGGTGGTCGACGACAATTCCGGGAATTGCCGGATCTGCAGCTTGTAAAACGCCTGCAAACCGCCAAGCAGAATGAGCAGGCTGACGACACTCGCCAACACCGGCCGACGTACGAAAATGTCGGTGAAGCGCATGTCGGACCTATTCGCGCGGGCGCGGGCTCAGCGGCTTCAATCCGGCATTCGGATCGACGCGCACGCGCGCATTCGGCTGCAGCTTGAT
>JAFASC010000241.1 GCA_019244955.1 Methylobacteriaceae bacterium
TGATGCCCAGGTCGCCCTGCGCAGGCAATGTCAGCGGCGCATCGAGCCGGTTGACAATGTATTCGCCGAGGACGGCGAATCCGTGCGAGGTCAGGTGAACCCCGTCGACATAGAAAAGATATTGGTTCTGCAGCGCCGGATTGCCGATGCAGGCCGCGGGGCACGCCCCGGTATTGCTGAAGCCATAAAGCGCCGGATTGGCGATTATCTCTCGCCCAATAAGCGCGATGTCGACATATTCGACGCGAACCCCGGAGCGGGCGAACAATGCAAGCGCGGACTGTGTCTGCAGATTATACGCCTGGCTGAAGGCAGACCCGGCAGCCGCGTTGGGCAGCACTGCCGCTTCCGGCAGCGTGCTGACGTCGCCGACGGTAAACACGACATTACGCGCACCGGCGCCGATGAGTGCGCCGACTCCGGCAATGGCCTGCGCGGCGCTCACCGAGGCGGCCGCGGGGGCACCCGCAACAGTTCCGCCTGTCTGGTAATATGCGCGTGCGTCGTTGCCGCCAATCGAGAGGGCGAGAACGTCGGTCGGAGCGAAATGCCCGCCGGCTGCGAGGAAGCCGGTCCATTCCTGAAAGAAGCCGGGGATCCCGGGACCAACCACGTTAGTCGTGCCAGTCATAGCGCCGCCGATCGCGAAGTTTGGTTCGGGCACACCTAGCAAGAGTGCCATCGTATCGACGAAATTCGTGCCGCCGCTGAACCGGCCCGTCGGATAAATCGGACTGAATGTGTGCGTGATCCGAAACAGATTGCCAGTGTCGGCGTAGCTGTCGCCAAAGCCGTAAACCGCGGTGAAGATTGACTGGGCCTGCGCCGCCACCGCGGAGCCCGCGAGAATCACGCCCGCGCAAAGCACCGAGCCAAGCCGGCGTTTAAGGCTGATGCCGATCATGTGCGTTGCCCCGCGTGCTCCGATGCCACGGCTGAATCAGAACATGCATCTTTCCTGATCGGCTAGGTGCTCACAATCCGTGCAGTGTCGAGCCGGGCGAATTGGTTGGCATGTGATTACACGGCAACACGTGCCGCAGCAGGCTCACTTTCAGGCGTGCCTCGAAGCGGATTGGAGCGGGTGAAGGGAATCGAACCCTCGTATTCAGCTTGGAAGGCTGCTGCTCTACCATTGAGCTACACCCGCGCGGGCCTCTGATATCAGCGCAGCCGAGCCGTTTGCAACACGCCTTGCCGGGCGGCACCAGGGTCGGGCGCGGTCTCCCGGGTCGTCCAGCCTAGGGGCTTTTTGCGGCCTCTTTCGGGGGGTCCGCTGTCGAAGCCTCCGCCTTTGAGGCCTCGGGCTGAGGTTCGGCTTTTGGTATCGTCGCGGTCGGTGCTTCAGGGGCGGCACCCTTCTTTACCGCCAGCAGGAGGTTCGATTCGTTCGGGCGCCAGCGGTAACCGACCCCAAAGTCGATGGCATCGCCATGCCGGAAGACCTGCGCGAGCCCAGGCTGATAATTGCGGGCGAACAGTCCGATCGGTCCGAGGTAACGGCCAAATGGCCGAAGCTGCCAGTCCGCACCAAAGAAATGCAGGGGAATTCCCGTGTCATCCTGCACAATCGCAGCGCTTTTTTTCAGCAAGAAAGTTCGCACGTCGGAAAACCCGCCGCTATGCAGAAGGTAGGACGCGCTCTTCACCAGGGCGAAACCCTCGCCGAGCTTGTCGCAGAATTGTTCGAAGCCGCTCTTCTTGAATCCATTGTTGGCGAGATTGGTGCTGAAATAATACAGGGTTTGCGACGGGCCACCCGGCGAAGAAGAAAACGTGATCTTCACGCCCTGCGCCGCGCCCGGCGGATCCGATCGCGTCGGCGTCACGGCCTCGCCGTTTTCAGTCAGCCGCACAAGGCTGACATCGCTTATGGTTTTGCCGGAGCGAGCGAGAAAGACGTACAGGACCGGGAGTGTACCGCTAACCGCGCTGGCGCGCAGCTCGCTCTTCATATGCTTGGTAATGAAGAAGCTTAAATTGAGCAGCGAACTCATCGAGCGATCGATCGAATAGAGCGCGCGCGGTATAGCGGCCGGTGAAATCTTGCTGAGATCAGGAACTGAACCGACCGGTTCGAGTCCGCTCAGGACATAAGTCGTCTCGTCGGGAAAGAAGCTGTTGGCGTAGAGAAAGTCCGGGCCGCTAAACATGTAAAACAGCGTCGGCCGGCGAAGCGTGATGTTCGCCTTGGACCAATTGCGTATTCTTGACAATTGCCGCTCCTCGACGCGCCGAAACGTCACGTTGAGGTGGTTCGCATGGGCCTGCCAGCTGCGCGCGTTCGTAAGAGCAGCCAGAGGCGAATTCGTAGCTACCGGAATGCCGGCGAGGAATTTCGCAGTGTCGTCCGGGCTTGCCGTTTCCGCAGCCGCCAGCGTCGAAACGGAGAGAAGCAGCAGGCCTGCTAGAAAGAAGCGGAACCTCATTCGGCGGGTGCTCTTCGCGCGCTCGCCTGCTGCACGTGGCCTATCGTGTAGATCGATAGGCCGGCAAGCATCATCAGAAAGCCGGCGAAGGATTGCAGCGGACGAACGGTGATGAGGTAATACATGATCAACGCCGTCGCGCTGAGAAACACAATCGGGGTCAACGGGTAGCCCCAGGCGCGATACGGCCGCGGAAAATCCGGATGCGTGAAACGAAGTTTGACCATCCCAAGCACGGCCAGGAACGAACAGAATGTCAGGCTGAACTGGATGAAATCGAGAACTGCCTCGAAGCTTCCTGTCCACAGAAGCACACTGGCGACAACAAGCTGGAATGAAATGGCGATTGCCGGCACCCCGTTCGCCGACCGACGCGCGAACAGGCGCAGCATCGGCAAATCCTCGCCCATCGTCATGGTGACCCGCGGGCCAATCCACATCATCGCGCTGATCGTCGAAATCAGGCCGAGACAGATCAACGCACCGACGATGCGGCCCCCGCTCTCGTTGAACACGTGTGTGCCGACGATCTGCGCGACGTTAAGCTGACCCGCGATGTCGGCCACCGGCGTCGTATAGAGAAATACCGCATTGAGCGCGAGATAAAGTACGATCACGGTGCCCGTGCCCACGAAGAGCGCCTTCGGGAGACTGCGTTGCGGGTCTTTGATCTCACTCACGATGTAAGTGGCCGCGTTCCAACCCGAATACGCATACATGACGAAGACGAGGCTCATCGCGAAGAGTGCACTGAAGATCAGAGCCGAATCCCCCGCTTTAGGCATGAAGCTGACGGGCTGGCCGCCACCGAGCGCAAAGCCAGCGACGACGAACGCGACGATCAGCGCAAGCTTCAGGATCGTCGAAGCGATCTGAAACACACTGCCTTGGCGAAGGCCGATAAGATGAAACGCCGAGATCAGCCAGATAGCGATGAGACCGGAGGCGAGAGGAGGCGCACTCGGCACGATCGACCTGAAGTAATCGCCAAAAGCCATTGCCGCCAACGCAACAGGCGCGGAAAAACCCACAGTGGCAGATAGCCAGCCCGCTAAAAACCCGGTCCCCGGGCTGTAAGCCCGCGTCAGGAAATTGTATTCGCCGCTCGACCTCGGGAACATGGCCGAGAGTTCAGCGTAGCAAAACGCGCCGCAAAGCGCGACGAGGCCGCCAGCGAACCAAAGCAAGAGGATGACGAAATTCGAGCTGACCGCTTTCACCTGGAAGCCGAGGCTCGTGAACACGCCGACGCCGACCATGTCCGCAATAACAATCGCCGTCCCGGCTATCGTTGTAACGGTGGCCTGGCGTGAACGATCTGCAGCAACATTGGTCATCTGAAGGAGTCTCAGCAGCCTCCAAAAGGCCACAGAGACACTCCAGTACATGAGAGTGCTTTTCAACGTCTATTTCCGAGTAAATCCGAGCAATCCCGAAGGTGTGTCTTGGGAGTCACACCCTGTTTGCTTGGAAATTAAAAAGTAACCAAGTCATGTCATTTTTTAAGCGAAATTTCGGTAACGCGGAAGTTCTCTCGAGGAGTGACATGCTCTCGAAGCGCGGGGCGGCGGACCGTCGCGGAGCGGACACCTGTCCTCGTTCCGGTTTCGACGGAGATTTTGCCGGTCAGCCGGCACGAAGCGCGATCCGACGGCCGATCCCGTGGCGCGCGCCCGCCGCGGTTGCGGTGCTCGGAGCGCTCGCGCTCACGGCCGCCTGCGGAACCTCGGTGAAGGCGCCCTCGGAAGACGGAGCTCAGGCGGCGTTGGCGCCGGCAACCAAGCCGGCCGAAAAGGTGCCGGATTCGAAGCTATATGGGAAGCTGCACATCACGCGATTCATCGATTCCGAGGGTATCTTCAACCCGTCGCCGGTCGCCATACGCGCGCGTCGGCCGAGCAGCACGACACGCTTCGTGAAAGATAGTCCGGAGCCGAGCGCGCCCGTATCCGCAGCCCTCGGCGGCGCTCAGGCCGACCAGACCGCCTCCTCGGATCCCGTTTCTTCTCCGCCGCAAGCTCAGACGAAACTCGTTGCGTTCGAAACGGCGCCATTTCCCTATCACGGTGCCCAACCCGGCGGAGGACCATTTCTCAACGCCGGGGGAGAAGGACGCCGGGCCCATCGCACCGGTCGCGGACAGGTTCTGTGGGAAGATCAGACTTTCGCCGACAATCGGGTGCTCTTGCACATTCCGGCTGGCTTTGATCCCAACCGTCCCTCGGTCTTAGTCGTGTTCTTTCACGGCTGGGGCGCAACACTGACGCGCGATGTGCTTGAACGCCAGCGCGTTGCGGCGCAAGTTTCCGCTTCCGGCGCCAACGCCGTTCTCATCGCACCGCAATTTGCCTTTGACGCGCGCGATTCCAGCGCCGGCAAATTTTGGCAGCCGGGCGCTTTCCGGCGCTTCCTTGATGAGGCCGCATTCAAGCTGGCGCGGGAATATGGCGACCCCGCTTCGCAACGCAGTTTCGCTACTGCGCCACTTGTACTCGTCGCTTACAGCGGCGGCTTCTTGCCGGCGGCCTTCTCGCTGCAGGATGGCGGCGTGAGCGAGCGCGTACGGGGCGTCGTTCTGCTTGACGCAGCCTACGGTCGACTGGACACATTTGCGAACTGGATCGGCAAAGACAGATCCGGATTTTTCCTGAGTGCGTATACCCAGTACACGCAGGGACATAATTCCGAATTGAAGAGCATGATGGCCGCGCGCGGAATCGCTCTGCACAGCAGTCTAGGAGATCAACTATCGCCAGGCACCGCGACGTTTATCGGAACGGGCCGCGAAGCTTCTCATATGAGCTATGTGACTCGTGCTTGGGCTGACGATCCACTGAAGATCATCCTCGCGAAGCTGCCGGAATTCGCGCGTCCCGACAACACGCCCGTCGCCTCGATCAGCCGACGCCGCGCCCAGACCAGCCGCTACAGTTTCAACGCGTTCACGAGGTAAGCTCTCGGGCTGAGACTCCATGCCACCGCGCCCCAGAAGCACTGCTGGCCGGAAGACGAGTGGCGCTGGTTGACCTACGGACTATATCAGGCCGAAGACGCGTTCCGGTGGACGCTGGTTAGGCTAAAGTACTCTCCATATGATCCCGCTTTCTCTACTCGATCTTGCCTTCGTGACCACCGGCACGCCACCTTCGGCGGCCCTGCGCAACAGCATCGATCTCGCGCGGCACGCGGATCGGCTCGGCTATCGCCGTTATTGGATCGCCGAGCACCATAACCTGCCGTCCGTAGCAATCGCCGCCCCAGATATTCTCATCGGCCAGATCGCCGCGGTGACGCAAAATATTCGCGTCGGCTCGGGCGGAGTGATGCTGCCGAACCATGCCCCGCTGGTAGTCGCCGAGCGCTTCCGCACACTTGAGGCGCTCTTTCCTGGACGTATCGACCTCGGAATCGGCCGCGCGCCCGGGACCGACGGCGTCACCGCAGTGGCGCTCCGTCGGCGGCAGGATCGACGCGACGGCGACGACTTCCTCGAGCGGTTGCAGGAGCTGGTTCTGTGGGAGACCGGCGGCTGGCCGGCAAACCATCCGTTCGGCAATGTCGTGGCGATGCCCTCCGACGCCCACCTACCGCCGCTTTATCTGCTCGGATCAAGCGATTACAGCGCAGAGCTCGCGGCACGGATCGGAATGGGCTTCGCCTTCGCGCATCACTTCGCGACCTATGATGCGGTCGCCGCTATGCGGTCTTACCGCGACAAGTTTCAGCCGTCCGGCTGGCGCGAGCGCCCGCTTGCCATCCTCGCAATCGCGGCGGTCTGCGCAGACACGGAGGCCGAGTCCGAGCGGCTCGCCTCCAGCATGGATCTGAATTGGCTACGCCGCTCGTACGGCGAATACCACGTCCTGCCCAGTCCAGAGGAAGCGGCGGCCTATCCCTACGCGGAGGCGGACCGCGTGCGCATGCGCAAAAGCCGTGAACGCCTTTTCGTCGGTACGCCCGATATGATCGAGGCGCGCCTGATGCCGCTTGTCGAAGCAACCCAAGCCGACGAGGTGATGATCACCAGCGCGATCTACGATCACGCGGCGCGCAAGCGTTCGTATGAGCTGATCGCCGGCCATTTCATGGCTGGCGCGAGAGTGGCGACCTCAGCCTGACTTCATCCAAGCTTTATTAACCATAATTCGCGATGCTCGAAGCCTGCGTGGGATCGCCCGCGCCAGCGATTTTCGAGGAGTCATGCTGGAGTATGGCGGCGCGATAGGCGCACACGCCCCTGCCCTTGCGACGCCGCCTGCCCAAGCTGCGTCCGACAAAAAGCCGCTGCACGACCTGTTGCGCCTCGCGCTCGCGCACCGGCTCCTGATCGCCGTTTTTATGCTTGTCGGCGCAGTCACAGGCGTGGTCCTCTCCAAGACACTGCCTCCACGCTACGTTGCTGTGGCGCAGATATATCTCGATCCACGTGGCTTGCCGGGCGCCGAACGCGATCCCTCGAGCGCCCAAGACTCGACCGGCTACATCAATCTCGTTGAGAGCCAGGCGCGCATCGTCTCCTCGCAACTCGTGCTCGATCGCGTCGTCGCCGCCGAAGCGCTCGACAAGGACCCCGAATTCGTGCCGAAAGGCTTTTCGCTTTTCGGGTCTCTTTGGGGAGCGCAGGACACGCCCGGAGAGGCAACCCGCGCAGCCGTGCGCGCACTGGCGCAGCGCCTCACAGTACGGCGCCCGGAGCGCACCTTTATAATCGAGATCGGGGTCGCCAGCCGCGATCCCGTGAAAGCGGCGCGCTTGGCAAACGCGGTGGCGCACGCCTTCATCGAAGTGCAGTCCGTGCTCTATGCGCAATCGGCGCGCGAGACGAGCACGGTGCTCACCGCGCGGCTGGAAGGATTACGACATCAGTTGCTCGACGCCGAACGGCAGGTCGAAGAATTCAAAGCGAAAAACGGGCTCGTCGGCACGCGTGAGCAACTGGTCTCCGACCAGCAATTGCGCGACGTCAACCAGCAGCTGACGCTCGCCCGAGTACGGACGGAGGATGCAAAGGCGCGCAGCGAACAGGTGCAGAAGGCACTGAAGCAGCGAGGCGACCTTGGGGCGCTCACCGAAAGCCTCAACCTTGGGACCGTCACGGCGCTGCGCGGCCGTGTCGCCGAGGCCCAACGCCAGCTTGCCGATCTTTCGACCGATCTCGGTCCCCTTCATCCCGCCGTGAAGAAGGCGCAATCCGTGCTTGCCGATGCCCGCAAAGCAATGGACACCGAGTCGAAACGTATCGCCGATAGTTTTAAGCGTGATTACGAACGCGCGGCCGCCTCGCAAGCGGCGATCGAGAACAATCTCGCGGCAGCGCAGAACCTGACGATCGCCAATAATGAGACTGCCGTTCGCCTGCGCGATCTTGAGCGCGAAGCGGATGCCACGCGCACGCTGTATGAGAGTTTTCTCAATCGCGCGCGCCGCAGTGGCGAGGCTCCAAATATCGACGGGACGAGCACGCATATTGTGAGCGTCGCCTCGCCGCCGAAGGATCGTGTCTCGCCGCCCGGCGGGCTTGTCTCGATGATAGCCGGCGGCTTCGTTGGGCTGCTTTGCGCCCTGAGCTGGATCTGGCTGCGTGCCGGGGCGCTGAAGGAGCTATTTTCCAGGCGTACAAAAACGATATCCGCCGAAGGGGCTGCAGAACCGGTGGTGGATCCAGCCCCCCTGCCGGTTGAGAGACGCCTCGCCGCGGCGGCCATCCCAACCTTCCGTATCACGCCTAACTCGCGCTTCCGGCGCCGGGCGAGCGATATTGGGGAGGAACGTATCGACCTGACGCGAGTCGGCCTGCCGACACTGGCATCAAGTTCCACACTTGATGAATTTCACCCGATCCTGGATTTTCTTCACGCGCGCGGCTCGTTCGAGGAATGCCGCAGCGTCGCGGTTCTCGGTAGGAACGACCTGCAGGAGCGCACCGCCTTTGCCCTCAACCTTGCGATTGCTGCGAGTCTCTCAGGCGAAGCCACTGTGTTGTTCGAGGGAGATGAAAGCGGCAATCGCCTGGCTGATGCGATTGCCGCGCGCCGGGAGGAACACGGGGATGAGGCGGAGATGCCGGTGAGCCGGACTGCGAACCGCATGCTGCTCGCGCAAGCACCGCCACACGACGGAACGGAGTGGACGCGAAGCCGCGTCATACACGGGCTGAAACAGGGGGAGCGTCCGATTGATTGGCTGATTTGCGACGGTCCGCGAGAGATTACCGGTCCGGGACTTGCGCGGTTTTTCGACGAGATGGATGATGTCATCGTTGTAATTACCCAGCACGACGATGCGATGGCCGAAGCCGCCGCGTTGCGTGACGAACTCGGCCGCAATGCCCAGAAAATCGCGGCTTGTGTAATGGTCGACACGGCAATCTTCGCACTAAAGCCGGCGCTGGAGGCGGTTTGATGGAGCCTGGGACGGCCTCATGCGCGCTGCTCCGCGCAAGCTGTTGCGCATCAGGAGATGCGCGATCGGAAGCCACTCACTCGGCAGGCACGCTCAGCGGCATGGATGTGAACACCGG
>JAFASC010000007.1 GCA_019244955.1 Methylobacteriaceae bacterium
GGCGAACGCGGCCGCGAGAAGCCCGGTCTACTCCACTCCGACGGAACCCTCCGCGACATTAGCGGCGTCATTCCCGATCTCGCGGGCGAGCATCTCTCGGCAAGCAGCTTGAAGCGCGTCCGCGACGCTGCTAGCGGCGATCTGCCGAAAGTCTCGGGCAATCCGCGCCTCGGTCCCTGCGTCGGGCGGCCCGGCAACTTCATCGCCGTCGGCCTTAACTATGTCGATCACGCGAAAGAGACGGGAATGCCGATCCCGGCGGAGCCGATCCTTTTCAACAAGGCCCCGAACTGCATCGCCGGGCCCAACGACGATATCGTCGTGCCGCGCGGCTCGAAAAAGATGGATTGGGAGATCGAGCTCGGCATCGTCATCGGCAAGCGTGCCAATTACATCAACGAGAGCGAAGTCGCCGAGCATGTCGCCGGTTATTGCCTCGCAAACGATGTTTCCGAGCGGGAATACCAGCTCGAACGCGGCGGCAATTGGATGAAGGGCAAGAGCTGCCCGACATTCGGCCCGCTCGGGCCATGGCTGGTCACGCCGGACGAGATTCCGGATGTGCAGAATCTCGACATGTGGCTCGACGTCAGCGGTCAGCGCATGCAGACGGGCTCGACGCAAACGATGATTTTCGACGTGAAGAAAATCGTCTCCTACATCTCACATTTCATGATCTTGGATCCCGGCGACGTCATCATCACCGGCACTCCGCCCGGCGTCGGCGCCGGCATGAAGCCCCCGCGTTATTTGAAGGAAGGCGACACGATCGCGCTGTGGATGGACAACCTCGGCGAGCAGAAGAGCAAGGTCGTCGGCTGGTCGAAGCCGAATTAAGGCGCGGTGTCATTCCTGGCACTCCGCAGGAGCGACCGGGAGTCTAGGCGAGGTCGATCTAGGCGGATTCCCGATCGCGCTCCGCGCGTCGGGAACGACAGATCACAATCCGAGCATCAGCTCCAGGTTCTGCACTGCCGCGCCTGACGCGCCCTTGCCGAGATTATCGAGGCGCGCCACGAGCACCGTCTCGCCGCGAATCTCATTTTCGTAGACGGACAATTCCATCTCATTCGTCTTGTTGAATGTGAGCGCGCTCAGCCTGCCCGAGAGCGTCGGCTCGACGACATGGATGTCGTCCGCGCCATCATAATGCGCGAGAAGCGCATCGCGGAACGCCGCGCCGGTCGGGCGGCCAGGCAGCGTATCGACGAACAGCGGAATGCAGACGATCATCCCCTGCCGGAAATTGCCGACGGAGGGGATAAAGATCGGTCGCGCGATCAGCCGCGAATGCACGACGATTTCGGGAATATGCTTGTGCTCGAGGCCGAGCCCATAGACTTCGAAGACCGGCGAGCGATCGCTTTCGAATTCCTCGATCATCTTGCGGCCGCCGCCGGAATAGCCGGAGACCGCATTGATCGTCAGGCGGTGATCGACGGGAATAAGCCCCGCCTCGATCAGCGGCCGCAACAGCGCGATCGCGCCGGTGGCGTAACAGCCGGGATTTGCCACCCGTTTGGCACTGCTGATCGCCTGCGGCTGCTCCTTGCTCAATTCGGGAAAACCGTAGGTCCAACCCGGCGCAACACGATGCGCGGTCGACGCATCGAGCACTTTCGGGGCCCCATCGCCGAGCCCGTCAATGACTTCCGCCGCCTGCTTCGCCGCATCGTCCGGCAGACAAAGAATCGCGACATCCACGTTGGTCAGCAGCGCGCGTTTGGCGTCGTTGTCCTTGCGCTTCTGCGCGGGGATGCTGACGAGATTGATGTCGCGGCGGCCGGCGAGCTTCTCGCGGATTTCGAGTCCCGTCGTACCCGCTTCGCCGTCGATGAAAACCTTCGCGACCATTTCATCAGTCCTTGCGAGGGGCGGAGGCTTACACCCGCACCCGCTTCAATGCCAGAATTTGTAAGTAACGCTGCACGATCGTCGCCGCCGCGATCGCCGTCACATCGGCATGATCGAATGGCGGCGACACTTCGACGACGTCCATGCCGCGCCAGTCGAGCTCGCGCGCATGCCAGATTGCGGCGAGCGCGCGCGCCGTGGTCAGCCCGCCGGCCACCGGCGTTCCCGTGCCCGGCGCATAAGCCGGA
>JAFASC010000139.1 GCA_019244955.1 Methylobacteriaceae bacterium
GCATGAGGCGCGCTTGGGGGTTGCCGTCGGCAAAGACGAGCTGCGTCGCCGTCTTGCGCAGTGCGCAGCCATCGAAGCTATCGAGCGCCTGACGCAGTTCATCGAGCGTTTGCGCCCTCTCTGCCGCCTCGCGCGCGGAGAGCACGACCGCCTCGCTGGAGAGCGCCGAAATCGCTGCCGGCGGGATCGAGGGCGCACGTGCGGCAGCAAAGGTCCGCAGATCGCGAGGACTGCCTGGCGGCTGCTCCGGCGCGGCGCGCACCACCGCGGCGCGCTTCACTTCAGGTTCGGCGAAGCGGTCGTGCGGATCATCGTCGAGCGCGAGATCGACGCCGATATCATTGTACCAGCGCAGCAAGGCGGCGACGGATTGAGGGCTCGCGTCCGACATGGGCCTTGTCTATCGTTTCGGCTTCCGCTGCGAAAGCCGCTGCAGCGTCATTCGAATTCGACGGAAAGCCCGTGGCGTTCGCATTCCTCCTCGACGGCGCGCAAAATCATTTGCAGCTCCGTCACCTCGATCTCGACCTCGTTGTCCGGCGCGTCCCACGTTTCGATATCGTCGAGATGGACGATGAAATCCGGCGCATCATCTGCATCGGGTGGCGGCGGGGCCGGCGTTATCGTCAGCGCCCGGGGGCCTCGGCGGACGCGTATCGCGCCTTCGGTGAGCTCGACCGCAAAGACGTGCAACCGAGTCATTGCAGCCGCATCGCACGACGCCCGCCAAGCTCATCGATCATAAGAAAAGCATACACGGCCGGAACCGGATCGAGAAAATCGGATTGAATCGCCGGCGCGTGGGCTGCGCAAGCCGCGCCATTGGAGAGGCCTCCATGCTCCTTTGGATCTTTTCATCCGGCGGCGTTTGCACGCTCTCCGGCGCGGTCGGCCTCGGCCATCTCTACCAGCTCGACAGCGCCGGCAAAGGCATCGCCTTGATCGTGTCAGTAATCGCGGCGATGATTTGCTTTGCCGCGATGGACATTCGCGACGAGAGATTGGTGGCCCGGCCGGCCGCGACCGAATAGGTCGAGCCGCTAGACTTCGAGATATGCACGGCGGAGGTCCTCGTTGCCGCTGAGCTCATGCATCGTGCCGGAAAAGCGCACCTCGCCTTTTTCGATGACGTAGGCGCGGTCTGACACAAGCTCGGCAAAGGGCAGGTTCTGCTCCGAGAGCACGATCGCCACTCCGGTTTGTTTCAGCGCGATCATCATGTCAGCCATCGCATCGACGATGATCGGCGCCACGCCCTCGGAAGGTTCGTCGAGGAGGATGAGCAGTGGATTGCCCATGAGCGTGCGCGCAACGCTCAGCATTTGCTGCTCGCCGCCGGAAAGCCGTCCCCCGACGCGATGGCGCGCCTCTGCGAGGTTGGGGAAGAGCTCGAAGAGGCGCTCCGGTGTCCAGACTTGCTGGGTTCGATCTCTTGCCGGCTGGCTGCCAACCTCAAGATTCTCCAGGACGGTGAGGTCGGTAAAGATCCGCCTGTCCTCGGGGACAAAGCCGAGGCCAAGCCGCGCAATGTCATACGTACGCGCATGCGAAATGTCCGCGCCGGCAAAAGCTATCGCGCCTGTCCGGCGTTCGATGAGCCCCATGATTGATTTCAGCGTCGTCGACTTGCCGGCGCCGTTGCGGCCCATCAGCGCCACGACCTCGCCGGCCCGAACCTCGAAGCCAAGATCGAAGAGGATGTGCGCCGCGCCGTAATACGCATTCAATCCCGACACGGCGAGAAGCGCTTCGCTCACGCCGACACGCGTCTGGCGACTGTGCGCCCCGAACCGAAATAAACCTCACGCACTTTCGGATCATCGCGCACGGCTTCACCCGATCCTTGGGCGATCAGTTTGCCGCGCGCCAGCACGATCATGCGATCGGCAAAGGCGAAGACCACATCCATGCTGTGCTCCGTGAACAGCACGCCGATATCGTTGATCGTGACCAGCCGCTTCGTCAGCGCCATCAAGTCGTTGCGCTCGCGCGGCGCCATGCCGGCGGTCGGCTCGTCCATGAGCAGGAGCTTCGGCTTGTTGGCGAGCGCGACCGCGAGTTCGACGCGCTTCACGTCGCCATAGGCGAGAATGCTCGAGGGCCGGTCGGCATGCGCGTCCATGCCGACTTGCGCGAGCAGGTCGCGGGCCTCGTCGCGGAAATGCGCCGCGGCGGCCGTCCAGGCGTGGAAGGTGCGCTTCGCATGCGAGATCAGCGCCATCTGCACGTTCTCGATGACCGTCATCGAGTGGAAGGTCGCGGCGATCTGGAAGGTGCGGCCGACGCCAAGCCGCCAGACGTCGCGCGGCTTTCTGCCTACGATGTTTTCGCCGTCGAGTCGCACTTCACCGGAATCGGGACGCAGCTGGCCGTTGATCATGTTGAAGCAGGTCGACTTGCCGGCGCCGTTCGGCCCGATGAGCGCGAGCAGTTCGCCGCGGGCGAGCTCGAACGAGACGTTGTCCACCGCGCGCACGCCACCGAAGCTGCGGGTGAGATCACGAACCTGAAGCAGCGGCGTCACGCGGGTTTCCAAGCGCGCTTCGACCAGCTTTGGATCGTGCCGGCAATCCCCTGCGGAAAGACGAGCACGAGGAAGATGATGACGAGTCCCAAAAGCGCACGCCAATACTCGGTCTGCCGCGCGACGCTGTCCTGCAATATGAGGAAGGTGACGCTGCCGACGATCGGCCCGACGAGGGTACCGATCCCGCCGAGCAGAACCATCACGAGGCCATCGACGGAGCGGCTGATTGAGATCGTCTCCGGCGAGATGCTCCCCTTCGAGAACGCGAAAAGCCCGCCGGCAATGCCGCAGATGGCGCCGGCAATGACAAAGCCCGTCCACTGCACGCGCACCGCGCCGATGCCGATCGCGTCGGCGCGCAGCGCCGAGTCGCGCACGGCCCGCATGGCGTAACCGAACGGCGCAAACAGGATGCGGCGCACCAGGAGAATGCCGGCGACGCACAGCGTCAGCGTCAAATAAAAGTACGCCGCTTTTGTCGCCAGCCATGGCGAGGGCCACACGCCGATGATGCCGTTGCTGCCGCCGGTGAGTTCGTCCCACTGAAACACGATGGACCAGACGATCTGCGCAAACGCGAGCGTCAGCATGGCCAGATAGACGCCGGACAGGCGCACGCAGAACCAGCCGAAGATCAGCGCTCCGAGGCAGCCGACGATCGGCGCCGCGACGAGTGCAAGCTCCATGGGCATGCCGGCATCTTTGAACAGAAGCGCCGCCCCGTAGGCGCCGAGACCGAAATAAGCGGCATGCCCGAACGAATGCATCCCGCCCGGCCCCATGATGAAGTGCAGCGACACCGCGAACAGCACGCCGACGAGAATGTCGATGGCAAGCACGGTCGAGTAAGACTCGCCCCCGGCGACCAGCGGCAGGACGAGCAGCGCCGCGAGCACCGCTGCGCCGATCATCTGCAGCATGCGGCCGGCGGGCACGATCGGCGCCTCGATCTGGCCGATCGAGCGCACCGAGCCCTGCGGCTTGCCCAGCAGACCCCACGGGCGCAGCACCAGCACGATTGCCATGACGACGAATTCGGCAACGAGCGTGAATTGCGGGAACGAAATCGCGAAGCCGAGAAACGACACCTGACCGAGCGCGATGCACAGCGCCTTGATTTCCGCGATCAGCAAAGCGGCCAAAAATGCGCCGGGAATGCTGCCCATGCCGCCGACGACCACGACAACGAAGGCATCGCCGATCGCGGTGATGTCCTCACCGAGATTGGCCGGCTCACGCGGCAGGTTCAGCGCGCCCCCGAGCCCCGCCAGCCCGGCGCCGAGCGCAAACACGCTGGTGAACAGGACCGCTTGATTCACCCCGAGCGCGGCGACCATGTCGCGGTCCTGCGTCGCGGCGCGGATGAGAACGCCCCAGCGCGTGCGCGTCAGCAGCAGCCACAACAAACCGAGCACGAGCGGCCCGATCAGGATCAGCGCGAGATCGTAGGTTGGCAGCGCGCGGCCGAAAACGAAGATCGCGCTTTTGAGGCCAGGCGCGCGGGGGCCGACGAGATTTTCCGAGCCCCAGAGCTGAAGGACCACATCCTGCACGATCAACGTCAGCGCGAATGTCGCGAGCAGCTGAAACAGTTCCGGCGCGCGATAGATGCGGCGCAGCAGCAGAATCTCGATCAGCGCTCCGATGGTCGCCACGCAGACGGCGGCGAGAAGCACCGCGGCCCAGTAGCCGAGACCCGTGCCGCCGATCCGCGTGATCAGGGAATAGGCGATGTAGCTGCCGAGCATGAACAGCGAGCCGTGCGCGAAATTGACGATCCGCGTCACGCCAAAAATCAGCGACAGGCCGGCAGCGATGAGAAACAGCGTTGAAGCGCCGGCGAGTCCGTTGAGCAGCTGAACGAACAGCGCGGCGAGTGACATTGATTAGACCTGCACACTCGTCATTGCGAGGAGCGTAGCGATGAAGCAATCCAGGAGCGAACCACAAATCGAAGCCCTGGTCCTGGATTGCTTCGCTTCGCTCGCAATGACGCCGCTCAATCCTGCGGACGCCACTTCTTGATGTCGGCGTCGCTCGGCTGGACATCGGCGCCGTCGACATAGTGGAAGTCGACCATGATGCCCTTGCCGTCCTTCAGCGCCGTCTTGCCGACATAGGCGCCCATCGTCGATTGATGATCCTGCGGACGGAATTTCACCTTGCCGAGCGGCGTGCCAAACTCCAATCCCTCAAAAGCCGCGACGAGTTTCTCCGTCTCGAGATCGCCCGCTTTCTTCAAGCCGGCAACCGCCGCCATGATCGTCGAGTATCCCACGACCGAGCCGAGTCGCGGATAATCCTTGTACTTCGCCTGATACGCATCCAAGAACTTCTTGTGCTCGGGCGTGTTGATCGCATACCAGGGATAACCGGTCACCCACCAGCCGACGGGCGCCTCGTCTTTCAAGGGATCGAGATATTCCGGCTCGCCGGTGAGCAGGCCGACGACGAAGCGGTCCTTGAACAGCCCGCGCGTTTCGCCCTCGCGCACGAACTTGGCGAGATCGGCGCCGAACAAAACGACGAAAATCGCATCGGGATTCGCATCCGCAATCGCCTGGGCGACCGGACCCGCATCGATCTTGCCGAGCGGCGTCGCCTGATCGGAGACAAACTCGACTTCACCCTGTTTGTCCTGCAATTGCGACTTGAAGGTCGCCACCGCCGATTGCCCGTATTCGTAATTCGGGTAGACGAGAGCCCACTTCTTCTTCTTCGCTTGCACCGCGCCCGGCACGAGCATGGAGACCTGCATGTAGGTCGAGGGGCGCAGGCGGAAGGTGTAGCGATTGCCGCCCTGCCAGACGATCTTGTCGGTCAAGGGCTCGCTGGCGAGATAGAGCATCTTCTTCTGCTTGGCGAAATCGGCGAGCGCAACACCGATATTCGACAAGAAGCCGCCGGCAATGAAGCTCACCTTTTCACGCGAGACGAGTTCTTCGGCCGCGCGCACGGCATCGCCGGGATTGGCGTTGTCGTCGCGTGTGATGACGTCGAGCTTCTTGCCATTGACGCCGCCTGCGGCATTCACTTCCTCAATCGCCAGCTCCATGCCCTTGCGATAGGGCTCGAGGAAGGCGGCCTGTGCCTTGTAGCTGTTGATCTCGCCGATGCGGATTGCGTCCTGCGCGCGCGCTGCGCCCGCCGCGAATGCGGCTGCGCAGGCGAAACTCACGATGATCTTGGTTATTCTCATGTCGCCCTCCGATGCCGCAGGCTCACCGCAGCTTAGCAAGCCTCGTGGCTGGAATCCTAGCGATTTTGCCGCTGCTTGACCCGTCCCCGGCCCGCTCGTAATTGTATGTACACTAACGATCGGCGGGGCTGTGTAAAGCGGCGGACGCGCCAGCGGAATCGCGCTCAGGACGGGACCTGCCGTCGCAAGGAGGCGCCGTGACCGAAATCCAATCGCCGCCCGACGACAAGGTTCGCTGCGATGCCTGTCCGGTCATGTGCTACATCAAGCCCGGCATGCTCGGCGCCTGCGATCGTTACGCCAACCGCGACGGCGAGCTGATCCGCGTCGATCCGCACATCCTGCTCGAGCGCACCGTCGTCGAAGGCGGCGCGGTGGTGCCGTTCCTCGAGCAATCCGCTGATTGGGACGGCGAGATTTTGGGTGCGCCGACGACGTTCGTGACGGCAATCGGGGCCGGCACGACCTATCCCGATTACAAGCCGGCGCCGTTCATCGTCTCCTCGCAGGTCGAGGGCGTCGACATGGTGACCGTCGTCACCGAGGGCATCTACTCCTATTGCGGCGTCAAGCTGAAGATCGACACCGACCGGCATCTCGGGGCCGAATGCGCCACGGTGCGGGTTGCCGGCGAGCCGGTCGGGCACGTCACCACCGGCGAATATGGTTCGCAGATGCTGTCGCTCGGCGGCGTCAATCACCTGACGCATGGTGGCAAGAAGGAGGGCCGCGTCACCTGCGAGGCGCTGCTCGATCTGTGCAACGGCAAGGCCGTCGAAATGGCGATCGACGGCGGCTCCAGCGTGATCGTGCAGGCGGGCCGGCCGCCGATCGTCAACGGCGCAATCGAAGAGCGGATGCGCGTCGGTTGCGGCTCGGCGACGATCGGCATGTTCGCCAAGCAATGGTTCGGCAAGGTCGATGAAGTCGTCGTCGTGGACGACCACATCACCGGCGTGCTCTCCGAGCATCAGGCCGGGAAAGTGCTCGGCATCACCGATACCGGCATCAAGATGAAGGGCCGCCGCTCGACACCTGGGCGCTACTTCCATGTCGCCGAGCCGGGCGCCGGCTGGGGCGGCACCAATGTCATGGACCCGCTGGAGATCGTCGCCGGTTTCGATGCCAGGAAAGGCGCGCGGCCCGGATTGCGCATGCTGATGGTGTCGACGACCGGCGAGCAGCACGCTTATTACGAGCTCGACGAGGGCCTCACGCCCGTGCAGCGCGATCTTCCGGCGGCGCTGACCGAATCCGTCGAGCGCATCAAGGAGAATTGCGAGCCGGCGCTTTGCACCGTGCTGTTCATGGGCGGCGCCGGCGGGTCGCTGCGCGCCGGCGTCACCGAGAATCCGGTGCGGCTCACGCGTTCGGTCAAGGATGCGCTGACGACGGTTACTGCCGGCGGCGCGCCGGTTTACGTCTGGCCCGGCGGCGGCATCACCTTCATGGTCGACGTGACGCTGTTGCCGGAAAACTCCTTCGGCTACGTGCCGACGCCGGCGATCGTCGCGCCGATCGAATTCACATTGCGTCTTTCCGATTACGCCGCCCTCGGCGGCCACATGGATCACGTGCGCCCGCTCGAAGAGGTCAGGCGCGAGCAGGGCAAGAAGCAGATCGAAATGCCGTCGCGTCCGGGCGAGGATTGGCCCCTGCATCCGCCGCGCGCGAGAGTCTCTTGAACGCGCACGTCAAGGTCCGGGCGCAGGTCGCGTTCCTGCCTGGCGGGCGGCTGCATCTCAATGACGGGCCGATCGATCTTGTGATCGGCGCGTTTGCTGCGGCAAACGCCGTCAAAGCTGCTTATGCGGCGGCGGCGCGGCGCTTCTCGTCCATTCTGGATGAGCTCTGCGACGAGCTACCGCTGTTGCGCGGCGAAGTTTTACCGGAAAGTTCGCTGCCGCAGGGTGTGACGGCACGGCGCATGGACGCTGCTGTACGTCCCTATGCGGGCGAATGCTTCGTCACGCGCATGGCGGCTGTCGCGGGCGCTGTTGCCGACGAAATCCTCGCCGCAATGTTAGAGGCCGCCGAGCTCGATCGCGCTTACGTCAACAATGGCGGCGATATTTCGGTGCATCTCGCGCCCGGACAATCCTTCGCGATCGGCATGGTGGACCGCCTCGATCGACCGTGTTTGTTCGGTCAGACGTGCATTTCAGCAAGCGACGGCATCGGCGGGATCGCCACAAGCGGCTGGCGCGGCCGCAGCTTTTCGTTGGGCATTGCCGATGCGGTGACCGTTCTCGCGACGTATGCAGCGGCGGCCGATGCCGCGGCAACCGTGATCGCGAACGCGGTCGATTTGCCGGGTCATCCGAATGTCACACGGGTACCGGCCTGCGATCTCGATCCGCAGAGCGATTTGGGTGCCCGGCTCGTGACGCGCGACGTCGGCGAGTTAGCTAGTGAATATATCGCCAACGCGCTTACGCGCGGCGAGACCGAAGCGCATCGTCTGGTTCGCAGTCACCGTATCGCCGCCGCCGCGCTGCACTTGCGCGGCGAAACGCGCGTCGTGGGCTCCTATCCCGCGTAAGCCAAACCCTCGCGCTCTTTCGAGAACGCCGGATCGTATCTACGCACCAGTAGCACCGCCGCGAAAGCCAAGATTGCGGACAGTGTCAGCCACATCGCCGGGCTCGCTTCCGGCACGATACCGAGGCCCCAGCTCCCGGTGTTCTTGACGAGGTAAGTCGCAACGAAGGGCGTCATGCCGCCAAAGATTGCCGTCGCCAAGGCAAACGCAATCGAAAAGCCGGAGGTGCGCACCTTGAACGGCATGATCTCGGTGAGCAGCGGAATCATCGCGCCGTTATAGACGCCGAAGATAAACGAGAAATACAGTTCGACGATCAGCAAGCGCGGGAAAGATGGCGCCGAGACGAGCCACAGCAGCGCGAGGTAAGGTGTCAAAATCGCCAACATAGATAACGCCAGGAGCACGGGCCGACGTCCTATCCGATCCGAAATCGCGCCGCCGATCGGCAGCCAGCAGAAATTCGAGGCGCCGACGCAGATGGCGACAAGCAGCGCGTCGCGCTCGGCGAGGTGCAACACCTCCTTGCCGTAAGTCGGCGTGTAGGCGGTCGAGAGGTAGAAGCAGGTCGTGGTCAGCGTCGACATCATCGCGCCGAGCAGGATGATGTACCAGTTGTCGCGCACGAGCACGGCGATCTCGCGTCCGGTCGGATGCGTCTTCTGGCTGGCGAAGGCTTCGGTTTCCTTCAGCGAGGTGCGGAAGAAGACGATCAGCGGAATGATCAGACAGCCGATGAGGAAGGGGATACGCCAACCCCAGGCAAGCATCGTCTCGGGCGGGAACGTCAGGCTTAAGACGAAGCCGAGCAGTGAGGCGAGGATCACCGCCACTTGCTGGCTTCCCGATTGCCACGAACAATAGAAGCCTTTGTTGCCGGGCGTGGCAATCTCCGCGAGATAGATGGAGACGCCGCCGAGCTCGACGCCCGCAGAGAAGCCCTGCAACAGGCGGCCGATAACAACAAGCATCGGCGCTACGACGCCAAGCGTGGCGTAGCCCGGCGTCAGCGCGATCGTCACCGTGCCAATCGCCATGATGCCGAGCGTGACAATGAGGCCAATCCTGCGGCCGTGCTTGTCGATGAACGCGCCGAGAAAGAACGCGCCCAAGGGCCGCATCAGGAAACCGGCGGCGAAGGTGGCAAACGTTGCCATCAGCGAGGCGAAGGGATCGCTCGAGGGAAAGAACGTAGTGGCGATGTAGCGCGCATAATAAGCAAAGACGAAGAAGTCGTATTGTTCGAGGAAATTGCCGCTGGCGACGCGGAGCACGTCCTTGATCTTTTCCCTGCGCTGTTGCGGTGTCAGCATCGTTTCCTCCCCCATGTTTTCCTATGGGCGCGACCCGCCCTGGCCGGTGACCGCCGCCGATGCGCCGACAACGGGTATCTCTGGGCTGCGCAGCGCCCGGCTCTCCTTCGCGTAACGGATCAGAGCCGCGAAGCGGTAAAGCCCGTGAACGAACTTACCATAGGGCATGGTGATAAAGAACGCGAACACGAAACCGAGATGCACGGCGAGCAGGATGCCCATCGCCGGCCCGCCGCGCAAGACGAGCAGCGCCAGCCCGGTGAGGCTGGTCAAGAAGAGCATCGCGATGAAGGCGATGTCCATGCCGAGCCGCGGCTTGTCGAGCATGGCCGGATCGCGGGTGAGTTTCGCCGAGAGCAGGCCCGCCGGGCCGATGAGGAGGCCGATGCCGCCGAGCGTACCGAGAATAACGGGAAGCTCGTACCAGCCGTAAGGCGCCTCGCGTCCGAGATAGTGATAGACGCTGGCGACGCACGTTGCAGCAAAGCAGAGGAGAAAGCCGTAGAAGGTGAGGTGATGGTAGAGGCGGCGGCGATCCGTCGGGCGCTCATCCTCGTTGAAGCAGCCCATTTTCCCGCCTTCGAGATAGCGGAGGCGAAACGTGTCGCGCACAGCATCGAGGAGCGGCCCTGAGCGCGTCAACGTCTGCATCGGCTCGCCGATGTCGCGCCAGAACGCCAGCATCTCCATGGCCATGGCTATGATCGCGTA
>JAFASC010000333.1 GCA_019244955.1 Methylobacteriaceae bacterium
TATATCACACATGGCGTTCTCTCCGGCGGCGCGGTGGCGCGCATCTCCGCCTCGCACTTGAAGGAGCTTGTCGTCACCGACACGATCCATCCGACGGAAGCGGTGCGCGTTGCAAAGAACATCCGCACCTTATCCATCGGCCCCCTCATCGGCGAGGCGATTGCGCGAACGGCGAAAGAAGAGAGCGTGTCGAGCCTATTCGATTGAGGCCGTACTTCTGCCATGCCGCACAACGCGCGCGGTGCGCGAGAAGACCGGCAGCGCATTGAGGAGCATCACCCACAGGGCGTGTCGCGGCGCGAAGAAGGCGACCAATGCAGCAAGCGCCGAGGAGATGATCAGCACAAGCGTCCCCGCGAGCGGGTCGGTCTCGCTTTGGCGATGCGCATCGCGCATTGCCAAAGCCATGATGAGGGCCGTTACGCCATTCAGTCCGAGATTGGCCACGTAAACCCAGATTGCCACCGGGACATCGCCGTAGCGCCCGACCAGCATTGTCGAGAACGGCACGCAGGTGATCGAAAAAAGGTTGGCAAGCCACGCGACGGCATAAGCGCGCGTGACGTGCTCGCCGGCAATCCGGACTCGCACCTTTGCGAGCCAGCTGTTGCCGAGGACAAGAAAGCTCAGGAGATACGGAAAGAATTTCGGCCAGAGCTCCTTCAGGGCCTGCCAGAGACTGGCATTATCGCCGCTCGCCTGTTCCGGCACGCGCAGCTCAAGGACGAGTAGCGTCATCGCGACGGCAAAAATGCCGTCGGTCAGCGCGTCAAGCCTGGCCTTTGGGTACATTTGCAAAATCCGCTTCGGGTCCGCTATAAGCCGCGCGCGTCCGTTTCCGACACCCCTGGAGGCGAGGACGCACTATTCCCAAGAAGGACATCGCAATGGCCGAGGCAAAGCAACTCGCGGTCGCGGTGCGTAGCGGGAGCGGCAAGGGGGCCGCCCGCAGCGTTCGCCGTGAAGGTCGTATTCCGGGCGTCATCTATGGCGGAGGGGAACCCCCGCAGCCGATCTCGCTCGATCACAAGACACTCAACCACCTGATCTACCAGGGTAAATTCCTGACGACGATCTTCGAGATCGACGTCGACGGAACCAAGCAGCGCGCGATCCCGCGCGACTATCAGCTCGACGTTGTCAAGGACACGCCGCTGCACGTCGATTTCCTGCGGCTAAAGCCCGGGACCCGCATACGCGTCGACGTGCCGGTGCATTTCGCCAACCACGAGGCGGCTCCCGGCCTGAAGCGCGGCGGCTCGCTCAACATCGTGCGCCACACCGTCCAGATGCTGGTGCCGGCGGACAACATTCCAGGCGCGCTCATCGCGGACCTGACCGGCCTCGACTTCAACGATTCGCTGCACATCTCGGCGATCAAACTGCCGGAGGGCTGCACCCCGACGATCCGCGACCGCGATTTTACGGTGGTGACGCTGGCGCCCCCGAGCGCCCGGGCTGAAGAGGCGGCGACGCCCGCGGCGGGAGCTGCGGCGGCTGCCCCAGGAGCTGCCGCACCGGCAGCCGGCGCTGCCGCACCCGCTGCCGCGGCGCCTGCGGGCGCAAAGGCCGCACCCGCCAAGGACGAGAAGAAGAAGTAGCCTTCATCTTCATGAATGGATGCGGATTCGCGTTTGCGGCTCCGCATCTCTTGATCGCGACAGGTGCACGGGATCGCCATGCTGCTCTTCGTCGGCCTCGGCAATCCCGGAGCGCGCCACGCGCAAAATCGGCATAATATCGGGTTCATGGCGGTCGAGGCGATTGCGCGCCGCTACGTCTTCGCGCCGTCCCGCGCGCGGTTCCAATCGCGCGCGAGCGAAGGTCAGATTGCCGGCGAGCGCATTATCTTGCTCGAGCCGCAGACGTTCATGAACGAGTCCGGCCGCGCCGTGCAGGAGGCCGCCCGCTTTTACAGGATTGCGCTCGAGGACATCATTGTCTTTCACGACGAGCTCGATCTCGCGCCCGGGAAACTCCGCGTGAAGATCGGCGGCGGCAATGCCGGACATAACGGCTTGCGTTCGATCACTGCGCATATGGGCAACGACTACAAGCGCGTGCGCCTCGGCATCGGCCATCCCGGCGACAAGTCGCTCGTCTATTCCTACGTCCTCAGCGATTTCGGCAGGGGCGAAGAAGCCTGGGTCGAAGCCTTGTGCAAGGCGAGCGCGGACGAAATCCCGCTTCTCGTCAGAGGCGATGACGCGCACTTCCAAAGCAAGGTGCATCTCGCCATGGAAGCCGCCGGCCTCACCGAGGTAAATCGCGTCGGCGCGCGCCAATGACGTCGATTCGCCGGCAATTCTCGACATTCGTGATTGTCGGCTTAATCGCCGCCGCCGCGCATTACGGCACGCTCTTCATCCTGGTCGAAGGTGCGCATTGGCGCCCAGTGCCCTCGACGCTGGTCGGCTTTGTCTGCGGCGGTTTCGTCTCGTATATCCTTAATCGCCGGCACACGTTTGCCAGCGACCGGCCGCACGAAGAGGCGACCTGGCGCTTCGCCACGGTCTCTGCCGTTGGCTTCACCCTCACCTGGATCATCATGCATTTTCTCGTCGAGCGACTCGGCGCGCCCTATCTGCCGGCGCAAGTCTTGACGACCGGGATCGTCATGTTCTGGAATTTTCTGGCCAACAAGCTTTGGACATTCGGCGGCGGCGCGCCGGCCTGATTAGCTCTCGAGGTTTGAATGACGCTTCAGGACGATCTTCGCGCCGCGATCCGCACCATCCCCGACCATCCGAAGCCTGGCATTCTCTTTCGCGACATCACCACGCTGCTCGGCGATGCTCGTGCCTTCCGTCGCGCCGTCGACGAACTCGTTCACCCTTTCGCGGGCACGAAGATCGATAAGGTCGCGGGCATCGAGGCGCGTGGCTTCATTCTCGGGGGCGCAATTGCGCACCAACTTTCCGCCGGCTTCGTGCCGATCCGTAAGAAAGGCAAGCTGCCGCACGCGAAGGTCTCGATCGGCTATTCCTTGGAATACGGTATCGACGAGATGGAAATGCATGCCGATGCGGTCACGCCGGGCGAGCGGGTCGTGCTCGTCGACGATCTCGTCGCCACCGGCGGTACGGCCGAGGCGGCAGTGAAACTATTGCAGCAGCTCGGCGCCCGAATTGTAGTCGCCTGCTTCGTTATCGACCTGCCCGATCTCGGCGGTGCCAAGAAGATCGAAGCTCTGGGCGTCCCTGTGCGAACGCTGATCGCGTTCGAGGGGCACTGACGCTATTCGGCGTTGGCGAAGTTGGCCGGAGCTGCCGGCTTCACCGGCCGTGTCGCTGCGATGCTGGTGGTATTCCTGGCGGGATCGCGGCGCTGCGCCTGATGATCGAGCTTCTGCAGATCGCGCCAGGTGTTCGACTGCGCGATCATCTTGCGGATCGAGGCGACGTTGGCCGCCGCGTCGATCGGCGCGAGATCGCGGCGCGACCACTCCTCCGCCTCGCCGAATTTTCCTTCCAGCGCAAGAACGAGCGCGAGATTCTGGCGCACCCGCATATCGGCTTTGGGATTGCTGGCAGCCTCGCGCAGCGTCTCTTCGGCCTGCGGCAATTGCTTGCTCAGCGCGTAAGACAGGCCGAGATTCGACATGATGCTCGGCTCGTCGGGCCGCATGCGAATCGCGGCTTTGTAATAGTTCTGCGCCTGATCGTGATCGCCGAGCTGATCGGCGACGGAGCCTTGCGCCGA